>JAFGTE010000031.1 GCA_016934215.1 Candidatus Peregrinibacteria bacterium
ACCCCACCCACCCCACCCACCCCACCCACCCCACCCACTCCAGCCCCTACACCGGTACCCACACCAGCTGCCCCACCTCCGTCAGTAGCTCCTAAAGCAGAGGAACCTGTTAAGCCTGCTCAGCCAGCTGTTTCTGCCACAGAACCGGAAGCTGAAAAATCCGGGATGGTCGGGAAAATAGTCATTGCTATCGTCGTGATTGCTGTTCTTGCTGGCGCTTATTATGCATATACATATTTCTTTGCTGATACTTCACAAACAGACAGTCAGCCAGCGGCGGAAGTAATAATGGGGGAGGAAACCGAAGAACCGGAAGACACCATGATGGAAGAGGAAATAATGCCTGAAGAAACCGAAGACACCATGATGGAAGAGGAAATAATGCCTGAAGAACCGGAAGACACCATGATGGAAGAGGAAATAATGGAAGGAGAAACAATAGAAGAATCTGAAATGATGATGGAGGAACCAGTCATAGGAGAGGGGGTCATAGAAGAAATACCTGACGAAATTCTTGAAGAGGTGACACCGCGGCTGCCCAAACTGCCTTCTGCTGTTACTGAATAAGCAAGGATCACCAAAAAAGGCACTTGAAGACATTGATATTTTCGATTATACTAAAACTCCAAAAGGGCTTTAGTATTTAATGGACTAAAGACATGGTGATCTCAATCAACGGTAAAATCGTCGATGAAAAAAAGGCGTGTGTTTCTGTCACCAGTGAGTCTTATCTTTTTGGTTACGCGGTTTTTGAAACCATCCGCACTTTCAATAAAAAAGTATTTCGCCTGGATGATCATCTGGCCCGACTTTACGTATCTGCGGACATTATCGGTTTTAAACCCAAGACAGATTTTAAAAAGACTTATGAAATCGTGGTCAAAACACTGGAGCACTGTACTCAGTGGAAAGAGGCTAAAATAAGAGTCATTTTAAGCCCCGAGGATGTAATTGTGATGGTCGATAAGTTAAAGGAAAAGCCAAAGAAAATGTACACCGAGGGAGTTAAATGTGTTTCTTTTCACGGAAAACGAAATCTGCCTCACGCCAAAAGACTGGCGGATGCCTTTTTGTATGTAGCCAAAAAATATGCTGAATCCTGTGGCGCTTATGAATCGATACTGGTTGATGAAAAAACCTACGTTCGTGAGTGTTCCTATGCAAACATTTTTTGGGTGAATGGCGGGGAACTTTACAGTACCAACAAAGAAATTCTTTTCGGCATCACGCGCGAAACCATTGTGGAGCTCGATGGAAACTGTAACTTTGAAGGCATTAAATTCAAGTCACTCTTAAATGCCGACGAGGTCTTTATTACGCAAACGACCAGCGGTATTCTTCCAGTCACTCAGATCAACGGACAAAAAATAGGCGACGGCAAGCCCGGCCCTTACACCAAGAAGCTGATGAAGAAGTTTGAGAAACTGGTGTGGGGGAAGGCAAAATACTAGCCACACCCTGTGCAATCTTTGCACTTATTCAAATACTTCTTGGGTACTTTCGGTAAGCCCATTTTTTCGCGTACTCGTAATCCAGTTGGTGTTGTCGCCAGGCCGCCCAGGGCTGTTTCGCGAATCGATTCATTCATGGTAGCGGCAATATTCATCATGGCTTCGACCACCTCATCCATGGGCACAAAACTTTTAACACCAAGCATACTCATATCACTGGCGGCGATAGCAATGGAAGCGCCGATGGCATTTCGTTTGACGCAAGGTACTTCCACCAGGCCGCTGATGGGGTCACAGGCAAGGCCCAGCATGTTTTTCAGAGCCAGGGCGGCAGCATTGAGACACTGAGCTGGAGTACCTCCGCGCATTTCCGTGACGCCGGCCGCGGCCATCGCCGTGCCCACCCCCACTTCCGCCTGGCAGCCGCCTTTAGCGGCCGAAAAAGTCCCTCCGTGCTTCAGGATGGCAATGCCAATCGCCGAAGCCGTGAAAAGCGCATTCAGCATCCGGCGCTTACTCGATTTCATATGTTCATAAGTGGAAAAAAGCACCCCCGGCACCACCCCGCTGCCCCCGGCTGTAGGAAAGGCCACAATCCGTCCCATCCGGGCATTCTGTTCATTGGTGGCCACAGCATAAGCCATCGCACGAATCGCCGTTTTACTGTGCAGCATATGACCGGATTTCTTGATGCCTATATAAAGCTTGGCAGCGGAGTCACCCACCAGCCCATATTTCGATTTGGCAGTTGTTTTGATTCCCTTCTGAATCGCTTCCCACATGGTATTTCTCACAAGCTTCATCTTATTGCGCACCCAGGGCTGTTTTTTATTGAAAAGCTCCATCTCGCTTCTGATGGCGATCTGAGAAATTGGTAATTTTTCTCTTTCACAGAGCTCCAGAAGTTCCCGGCAGTTTTTGAACTGATATCTCATTTATTTAGTTTGGTTAGAGACCGGACAAACTCAATGCCGGGAAGTTTTTCAAGCATCAGTACTTGCGACAGGGTCAAATAGGAATCTTCAATATTGAGCGCCGTAAGACATCGATGTTTTCCGCGAACGGCGCAGATTGTTTGTTTTCCGTGAATAGGTATGTCCCAATCCACCAGTTGCCCGTAAAGCGGATGCAGCACATTTTCAGGTTTGCTATCGTGGCCGATCAGAATGGAAAAGAACCGGCCGGCAATCATTTCAAGATCCACGGGCACATCGTTGATGAACGTGATTTTGATTTTACCGCCTCCAATGGAAGAACCAACCACACTGATCGATCGGTTTTTGTTCTTCAGAATAATTCGAACTGTATTCGGATGATGTTCAGAGGCATTTATTTTTAAAGGGATAAATTTATATTTAATTCCTTTCTTTTGTGCTATTTCAAAAGCCTTGGGAAGCCTTGGGTCACTTGTTTGGAATTTCATCACACCGGCCAGCAAAGCTTTATCAGTGGCATGCCCCTGATACACCGTGGCAAAGGAACCATAAAGATAAAAATCAGCCTGAGTAGGTGTTCCGTTAAAAAGCGCACGGGCGATTTGACCGATTTTACAGGCCCCGGCCGTATGGGAACTACTGGGTCCGACCATGATCGGACCGGCGACATCAAAAATGGAGATCAACATCATTTACAGAATATTATAAATGGGAGTAACTTGTCCACTTATATTTTAGAAGAGGGTAGGGGTATTTCGAAAATAGAAAACTTTATTGAGGTAAAGCCCAGGTGGTATTGAGTTTACCTGGAACTATACCTGGATATTACCTCGGTAAAGTTTTAAAAAATTGAGCTATACTAGAGTCATGTTGAAAGTACCTCAAATTATGGGCGTCCTCAATCTTACTCCCGATTCCTTCTCAGACGGGGGAGAATATAATGCGCCTGATCTGGCCTTTAAAAGAATTGAAGAAATGATTGCCCAGGGAGCAGACATTATTGATATTGGCGGCGAATCCACCGGTCCCGGTTCTCCCGATGTATCAGAGAAAGAAGAACTGACTCGCGTCAAACCCGTCATCGACGAGGTTACCGAAAAAAAACTGACTAAAAAAACCCTTTTTTCCATCGACACCTACAAAGCACCCGTCGCCAGGTACGCCCTGGAACACGACTTTCAGATGGTCAACGACGTAACGGCCCTGCGCGGTGACCCGGATATGTTGAACCTATTACTGAAATATCAGCCTTATATAGTCTTGATGTATTCAAAAGACGTTACCCCCCGAACAACAAAAGAAGCGGTGGAATATGAGGATGTGATTAGCACGATAAAAACCTTTTTTCTGGAACGCATTGCCACGTTGGCTGAAGCTGGTTTTCCTGAAGATAAAATCATCATCGATCCCGGCATGGGCGCCTTTATAAGTTCCGTTCCCGATTACAGCTTCGAGGTCATTGATCGGCTAAAGGAACTTACTTTATTGGGGTATCCGATTCTTGTCGGTATTTCGCGCAAATCCTGTCTGGGGGGCAAACTGGAAGAACGTGACCGCCCCTCCGTCGACTGGAGTTTAAAAGCCCTCAAAAACGGCGCCTCGATCATCCGCATTCACAATGTAGCCCTGATGAAGAAAGCGCTTCAGAAATGATGCACTAAATGTTATTATGCAAACCCAAAGCTAAATCAATCACCATGCTGGTCACCAAAGAATTCACCTTCGATTCTGCCCATTTTCTGCCTAATTACAAAGGTAAGTGTGAAAAGATGCATGGACATACCTATCGCTTGCAGGTAACTGTAGAAGGCAAGCCGGACAAAAATGGCCTGGTCATCGATTTTGTTTTGCTCAAAAAAATCGTCAACGATACAGTGCTCAATAAACTCGATCACCAGGTGATCAACAATACGGTCAAAGTTGCGTCGACTGAAAATATCGCCATCTGGATCTGGAAACAATTAAATAATTCTTCTGAATTTCCCAAAAAAGTAAAACTTCACCAGATAAAGCTTTGGGAAACAGCTAATTCATCAGTCACTTATTATGGCAAATAAAGTAATTGCTTATTTAGCGTTGGGTTCGAATGTCGGGGATCGTATGGCTTTCCTGACCAAAGCCAGGGAAGCCCTGATAAAGAGTAAAAAAATAGAAATCATCAAAAGCTCAAAAATTTATGAAACGGAACCCTGGCCCAGAAATAAACTGCCCAACGACCACCCTCATGAAGAAGGGGGGCAAAAATGGTTCCTGAATCAGGTCATTGAGATCGAAACAACGCTTTCGCCCCAGGAGCTGATACAGGAAGCGGGGGCCATTGAAGAGAGAATTGGGCGAATTGTCCGCGGTTCCTGGGGCGCGCGGGAAATTGATATCGATATTTTACTTTATGCCGGCGAAATTATGGATACACCGGATCTCCAAATTCCCCATCGTCATATTCAGGACCGCCAATTTGTGCTTGTACCACTCGTTGAAATCGCTCCCGATCTGATCGACCCTATGACACACCGCAAATTCAGCGATATGCTGGAAGAAATTAAAATCAGAGACGATCATAAAGTAATCCCCTTTCTATAATGAATCAGGATAAGATAGCAAAATTAATTAAAGAATTAATTCAGGAGATAGGAGAAGACCCTTCCCGTGAAGGACTCGCTAAAACCCCTGAGCGAGTGGCAAAAAGTTATACGAAGCTGTACGAAGGTTATTACGAAGACCCCAGGAAACTGATCACCGTTTTCGATAACGAAGGCTATAATGAAATGCTTATCGCTAAAGATATCGATTTTTATTCGATGTGTGAGCATCATATGTTGCCCTTCTTTGGAAAGGCTTATGTGGGTTATATTCCCAATGATAAAATCATCGGTCTTTCCAAAATGCCCCGTATTGTAGAAATGTATTCCCGTCGTCTGCAAAACCAGGAGCGACTGACCAAACAGATCGCTGACACTCTTAATGAATTGCTTGGGCCGAAAGGAGTGGGTGTCGTGCTCAAAGCTGAACATCTTTGTATGAAAAGCCGCGGGGTTGAAAAACAAAACTGCGAAATCGTTACCTCATCTTTTACCGGTCTTTTTATTAAAGACGACCGCACGCGCAGTGAGTTCCTGAATCTAATTCATTAAACTCAGGAAATATATATTTAAATAGTATTTAAATATATATTTCTTATTTTCTGAGCACCAGTATCTGACTCACCCACACATCATCCCCCTCGGTGAGTATTTCATCGTGCTCTACACCGAAAGCCAGTGACTCAGCGGTTTCGCGCAAATGCCGGGGAAAGTGATTGTAGCATTGAATGGTGTATTTACCCTGATTGTCTTTCAGTACCATGGGTTTGCGGTAATGAATATTCACCAGCACCACTTTTCCGCCATCTTTTACTATGCGGTAACATTCATCCAGAAACGTATCAACTTTTTTAAGATGTACCATGGCCAGACTGGAGAAAACCATGTCAAAACGTTCATCCTCAAAAGGCATTGCTTCCATATCACCTTCCACGACTTCAATTTCAGAATTTTTCCGGTGGAGCAGTGCCAACATCTCCGATGAAATATCCAGTGCGGTGACTTTGGCTCCCGCTTCATACAGTCTCAAAGTGACACGACCGGTGCCGGCACCGGCATCTAAAACTTCTTTACCGGAAGACTCTAAAATATAGGGATCGAGTTTATTTTGCTCAAAACTATCCCAATATTTTTCAAGTTCGTCATACGTATGCGCGTAACGCGCAAAACCTTGTTTGGGATCAAGTTTTCGCTGCATCTTGCTTTAGTTGTAGTCGGGAATGACTATTTCCATTTTCTCTCCGCCAGGTCCTTCAATGACCATCTTGCCTTCTTCCATCTTTACAGAGCCTTCACCGTCAGGAGTATTCATATGCATTTTAAAATCACCATCGTTTTCAATATTCATGATACTGTCACTTCCGCCCCTGAACTGAAAACCACCTGAATACATGCCGCCAAGTCCCAGCATGCCCATCACGGGAGTTAAAATCCACATGACCAGAGCCATAGCGATAATGGTGACCAGAATAGCTCCAATTGCACCGCCAGTCGTCAGTTTATGAATTACTTTCAGCGTCACAAAAAGAACCACCAGTGCCCAGATACCTCCCACAATCGAAAGCGGCGGAAAAATAGAAAGCCAGGTGACAATCATTCCGAAGGCAAGCACACGAAAGAAAGCGTCGTGATGAGCGTGTCCTTTAAAAACGCTCCTGGCGACAATGCTCAGCACATAGATGCCGATAATAGCAGAAATAAACTGAGTTAGAGCAGAACTGAGAACAAACCCCCAGGACGGGCTTAGAAAAGCACCGAAAAACTTCATACCAAGTCCGGCAGCTAAGGCGGAAACGGCCAGAATACCAAAGGCCATTACCGTTTTGCCTTTGTCAGAAGCAACGTCATTCATATCTTTGTGCTTCAGTAAAGCCACATTAAGAGCTGTCTTGAGCTCAGCGATCATGTTATCTTTTTCCATTATTATTAACTTAAAAAATACTAACTCAGATTCTACCTTAGCTTGAGTTATAATGAAAGCCATGGATGAACTCATCATCAATCAGCAAAGGGTGCCCTTTACTATCCGTCGAAGCCCCCGGGCCAGGCGCCTGAGCCTGCGTATAGAATCAGACAAACCGGAACTCATTCTGGTCATTCCCAGATATGCCTTAAATATGCAGATTGAAAGTTTTTTAAGAAGACAAACCCCCTGGATCGAAAAACACTGGAATAAAGCCCTCAGCAAAGCTGCCAAACGCCCCAGACGAAAAGATCGCGACGGAGACAGTTATTTTTATTTCGGCGAAACACTGACTCTTAGGCTCATTCCTTCGCTTTCCTGGAAACCCGGTGTTCGGATCGTCGGTAATGAGCTTCAAATCACGCTTCATAAGGCAATTTCGCTGTCGGAAGGGAAAAAGGCCATCAAAAAAACGATCCAGGAATTTTACAAAAAGAAAGCCGAAGAAGTCATTCACGATCGCCTGCAATTCTTCAATGAACACTATCAGTTAAAATACAATCGCGTCACTTTCCGTAACCAAAAGACCCGTTGGGGAAGCTGTTCGAGCGCCAAAAACTTAAATTTCAACTGGCGCCTCATTATGGCCCCCATTGAAATCATTGATTACGTTGTGGTGCATGAACTTTGCCACCTGAAACATATGAATCACTCAGCCGCTTTCTGGAGTTTGGTGGGGGAGCAAATTCCTCAGTGCAAAGCGCTTCGTAAATGGCTGAAAGAGAATCAGTATTTGCTGAATATTAGTTGACAAATTAATAAAAATTTGTTTAAATACACAAGTTCTTTAACCCATTTTGAAGTAAGGCCAATTGGGATGGTCAGTTTTCTGGGCTCCCTTAGCAGGTGAGCTTAGCTCGCCATTCCAAAGAACCCTACTTCCGCACAGGAGGGAAGAAAAATGTATCACGTTGCAAGAACGCTCGTGGCCCTGAGTCATAAGGGCATCCTGATTTCCCTGGTAGTGACCTTTGTCGTCCTTGCGATTCTCGGTCACTTTGTCAATCGCTGGATCTTCATTGTGCCGTTCGGCCTGATGTGTCTCCGGATGGTCTACATGCTGGTTACGGTGTTGCGAAGCGCTTCCAGGATCGGTTGGGGGCTGACGTTCGGCGAACTGTTCGAAGCAATCCAGCAAGTTCGCATCAAACTCGCCGTCGAGAAGGCAAAATCCCAGACACGACTCAATGCCAACCGGGCCAAGCTCCGGGGCGAACCGCATCTGCACCTCGTCGACGAACCACCCGATGATGAGGAACCCAAAAAATCTCCGCCAAAGCTCGGCGTGATCAATGGCGGCGACAAGTAACATTCCTTCCTTCATGGAAGTAGCCAGCCCCCCGATTCACTTCGGGGGGCTCTTGGCATAAAAAAATTGACATCGTATCAATGTACTAGTATACTAGTTTTGTGATACAAAACTTCCAGAAAACTCAGGCTTTAGCCAAAATCTTCCTTTTGGCAAAAACCGAAAGCGAAATGACCGGTTTACTTCATGATCTTTTTACAGTTGCTGAAATTTCTCACGCTCTGGAACGGGCCAGAATCTTCGCCTGTTTAAATGACGGTCTTTCTCAGCGTGAGACCAAACGCCGGTCAAAAGCCGCTATCGCCACTATAACCCATGGAGCAAAATTCTTCCGGGATTCTGCGCTTATCATCAGCAAAATAATCGCCAGCGCCCGCCATACCGACTGGTGGCAAACCCTCTTCTGGCGGGCTTAAAGTAATTTATTATTCCTTAGGTCCGTCTTCAGCGGACTTTTTTAATTAACCCATCATTTATGAATCCGATAACATTCAAAGTTCTGGAAAAAGAACAGGAGATCAATACAATGAACGAGCTCAAAAGACGTCTGCGGGAAGATCTGGCGAAAGTACCGGAACCTTACGCTGCTGAACTGCAGGCAATAATAGATATGGTAGAAAGTTACAGGGAGCCGGTTTGGGGCATTTCACCTGAACGCCACTATGTGGAAAGTTACATTGCCCAACTCCGGACCCGGCTCAGTCAAGTTCAAAATACAGAATGAGTCAGGTATACTGGGCCTGTTTCATTAAGCAATTTAATATGAAAAAACTATTACTTACCCTGATTGCAATCATTTTTTTAGCTCCGGCAGCCCTTGCGGGGGATTGCTTTCAGGATCCGATTTATGAAAGAGACTGGAATGGCGAGGTAACGACAGGCATGTTTGTGCGTGATGTCGCTTGTATGGAAGGCTCTGTTGTTCTCACTACCGTGCCCGTAGGTGAAGTCGTGAAAGTCATTGCCGAAACCGATGGCTGGTATAAAGTACAAACAAAAGACGGCATTATTGGCTGGTCCGGTCAGTGGCTGCTTCAGCAAACCGATAAGCCTTTTGAAGGAAATGAACCAAAAGAACCGCTTTATGATGTTGTCGGCCATAAGTACGAAGCAGCCGTTCGTTATTTAGCGGAAAATGAAATTATTTCCGGCTATCCGGATGGTTCTTACAAACCGGACAATTCTGTGAATCGCGCTGAATTCACCAAAATCATCGTGGGGGCCAAGCTTGGAAGTGAACCTGCTCAGCCTTCCAGTAATTGTTTTCCTGACGTTGACCGTAATGAGTGGTATGCCACCTGGGTCTGCTATGCCAAAGATCAGGGGATTATTGGTGGTTATCCTGATGGCACTTTCAAACCGGCCAATAATATCAATCTGGCGGAAGCCACCAAAATCCTGGTCAACACCCTCGAAGTGGAGATGGAATACGGTCCTGATAGCAGCGGTGAGTGGTATGAAGCTTTTGTCCGGGCGATGCAAAATAATAACTACATTCCTGACACATTCAGTTCAGTGTCACAGCTGGTAAACCGCAGTCAGATGGCTGAAATGGTGTACCGGATCATGGAAGAAATTACGGATAAGCCAGCCAAAACATTAGTTTCTGCAAGTCCATCAGAAGATCCTTCTGAATCGGAATTGGCTGAAAAAGAATGTTACGATGATAAAGTTCCTGCTTCAATTGACATGAATCAGGTACGGGCCGAATGGCTGCTTTGGCACAATCAGGCTCGTAAAGATCGTGGGGTGGGGACACTTTCACAAAATGAAGGTCTCAATTACTCTTCAGCATTGTGGGCCAGCTCTAACGAAAGTATCAAAACACTGACCCACGATCGTCCGGGAGGGCAATCAATGGATGACTGGTTTGATAATATCGGTATCGTTTTTGCGGACAAAAACGGAGTTGTGTACGGCGAGAACCTGGGACTTCGCACCTTCCGCTGCAGTGAGTACAACTGTACCGATGAAGCGCTAGCTTCCGCTCGTTTTATCTTCGATCAGTTTATGGCCGAAGAAGGAACCAATTTTACCGGTCACTACGACAATATTGTCCAACCTGACTTCACGGATCTTGGCTTGGGAATGGCTATCGATTCCTCTGGAGAAGTGATGTATCTCACGGCCCAATACTCCTTTGGTTTAGCGCGTTATCCGGGTAATTTGTGTCAATAATCATGAGAAAGCAAAAGGAACAGCTTAAAAAACTGAGTTCCGAGGCCTACCGTGTGACTCAGGAAAAAGGCACGGAGCCACCCGGTTCGGGCAAATATTTAAACCTCAAAGAAGACGGCGTGTATCACTGTATTGTTTGTGATGCCGAACTATTTTCATCGGATACAAAATACAATTCCGGCTGTGGCTGGCCCAGTTTTTACGAAGGTAAAAAGACCATCGGTTACCGCGATGACGATTCTCTCGGAATACACCGAACCGAAATCTACTGTAAAAACTGCAATGCTCATTTAGGGCATGTGTTTGATGACGGACCCAATCCGACCGGCAAACGCTATTGCGTGAATTCCGTTGCTCTGAATTTTAAAAAGAAGTTAAAAACTTAGCATTCTCTCGACCTGATAGAATCAACAATAGCTCCCACAACTTGTCTGACATATGTGACATCTTCAACGCCGCCTTCTTCATTCAATACTCTTCTTTCAGGAGATTGCCACATAATACCACTTTCGGGATCAGTGTCAGAAACGGCCATATCAATGTGACAATCGCGTTCAATTTGCTGGGCCATTGATTGGCAAAAGGTCAGATAATCTAAATGCTTAGACATTGTCGTGGTGTCAATTTCAACATTGTCCCAGTTTTCCTCAAAATCCAGACTTTCTATATTGAAATTAACGTTACCATTATCAAAAATATTGATACGAAATCTTGGCAAAGAGGGGGCTAGATATACTTCGATAAAAAGCGCTCCTATCCCTATATCAGGAGACAGATCAATTTGAGTATTACTGAAACCATGAGAAAAACAGGTCTGATTGATAACTTGAGTAACCTTCTCAATATAAGCATCATTGAAATCAATTGAATGATCTGGAGTTTTCATAATTAAATAATCAGTATGAAATTAGGAAGGTAATTTTAGGATGAAAAGGAAAACATGTCAAGAGCTGGCAAAACATAGATATAGCTTGCATTTTTCCCCCGTTTCTCTAAACTTTTGAGGCGCGGGGAGGGATGGCAGAGCGGTTGAATGCGGCAGTCTTGAAAACTGTTGAGCCCGCAAGGGTTCCCAGGGTTCGAATCCCTGTCCCTCCGCCAGCTGATAGCTGTTATACTGTCAGTTAGTAAGTGATAGGGGGAGATTCGAAGAGGGAGGGGGTCGAGACGAAAAAGAAGCGTAGCGACTATTTGAGTCCTCGACGAAGGAGAGCATCCCTGTCCCTCCGCCAGCGATATCCTTTAATTAAATGGGATATGAAATTAAAAACTTCTTATTTAAAGGGCTTAACATTTGGAATCGCTTCAGGCATCGTGACTACCCTTGGTCTGATGGTGGGGCTTTATTCAGGTACTCATTCCAAACTGGCAGTACTCGGTGGCATTCTAACCATCGCTGTGGCGGACGCTCTGTCGGATGCTTTTGGCATGCATCTTTCTGAAGAATCATCCGAGCACAATAATCAGCCGGAAATCTGGGAATCCATGATAGCCACTTTCATAGCCAAACTTATTATTGCCCTGACTTTCGCCTTTCCGGTTATTTTTCTGGATCTTAAAATAGCCATTTATTTCAGTTTCGGATGGGCCCTGCTCCTGTTAGGAGTAATCAGTATTCTGATTGCGGGATGGAGAAAAGAATCCAAAGCTCATGCCATTTTCGAGCACTGGGGAATTGCTGTCGCAGTGGTCATTGTTGCCTATTATGTAGGTGTTTTGATCGATAAATTCTTTGGAGCTATTTAGCCGATGGAAGTAAAAATTGAACAATCATGGAAGGACTTGCTCCAGGAAGAATTTAATAAGCCCTACTTTCAGGAGCTGACTGATTTTGTGCGCGAAGAATATCAAAGTAAAAAAATATTCCCGCCGCCCAAAGACATCTTTAAAGCTTTTGATTTATGCCCTTTTGATAAAGTGAAAGTCGTCATCCTGGGGCAGGACCCTTATCACGGGCCGGGACAGGCACATGGCCTTTGTTTTTCGGTAAATCATGACATTCCGATGCCCCCTTCACTGGTCAATATTTACAAGGAAATTGAAACCGATATCGGTAAACCGATGCCAAATCACGGCAATCTGGAATACTGGGCCGAGCAGGGGGTCTTTTTGTTAAATGCCACTCTTACCGTCATCGCCCATATGGCCGGTTCGCATCAGAAAAAAGGCTGGGAAACATTTACAGATGAAGTAATCAGACTGATTTCCGAGAAAAAAGATCATGTCGTCTTTATACTTTGGGGCGCTTATGCGCAGGATAAAGCCTGGATGATCGATGAAAAAAAACATCTGATTCTGAAGGCGCCGCATCCTTCACCGCTTTCGGCTCATCGGGGTTTCTTTGGATGTAAACATTTTTCACAGGCAAATAAGTACTTAAAAAGCCACAATTTGGAACCCATTGAATGGGTTTAGGGCTTTTTAAAGATAATATTGACTTGTCGAGTTTAAATATTATAAGATACTATCCCGAGCTCTTTGACAAGTAGGCTTTTGAACTGGGACATCCTTTTCTGCTTCTCATTACTTTCCATGTTGGAGGGTAACGGGAGAGAGGGGAATCCGATTCCCCCAGTTCAATCAATCCGTTCCCACAAGGGCGGCAAGGAGAGATTTACGATGAAAAAGTTGACTTTGTTCTGTCTTGCCACGCTCCTTTGGGGTTGTAGCGGCGGCGGCGATTTCACCACAAGAGACGATGATTCTGGCGGAAGCGCCGGCGCACCGTCCGGTGGCTCTGGCGGAGATGTCAGCACTGGTGGTACCCCAAGCGGTGGTACTGGTTCTGGCGGCGACGCTGGAAGCAACGGAAACGCTGGTTCAGACGCAGGCAACGGCGGCGACGCTGGCTCAGGCACTGGCGGTAGCGCTGGTGAAGGCACTGGCGGTGACGC
>JAFGTE010000005.1 GCA_016934215.1 Candidatus Peregrinibacteria bacterium
CTTCGAGGTCTGAGCCGACAGCTAAGTTAGAACCAAAGAAGGAAGAAAAGGCTGAAGCTAAAGAAGAATAATTTAATTCTCCATTTTAAGACGGAGGTAATGCTCAGGTGCTATTTCAGGCAAACCGAACCTTACCTGATTATTACTTCACCCGAGTTTTCGGTAACTAATATATCTCGACCTTTGAGCGAACTCTATTTATAATGCATCTCCTATGAAGCCAGATCGAATTGCACAACTTGGATGTGTCGCGGCGTTAATAACAACAGCATGCGAAAAAGAGCAGCCGGCTCTCGACACGCGTGAAAAAGTGGTGGCTACGGTTCAGCCTTCTGCTTTCGCAACCAGTATACCCTCAGCTCCTTCTGTCTCTGCCAAACCAGAACCTGTCGGAAAATGCCCTCCGGATATGGTGAAAGTGGCTGACCGATTCTGCATCGATCGCTATGAAGCGACGATGTATGACACCAAACTCGGCCGTCGGGCCAGCCGACACTATCATCCCAGCCAATACAGCGTGGAAAAACGTTATCAATTTTTTAAGGAAGCGGATGAGGCATGGTCGGCTTATCAGGAAGCAGTAAAGGCTGCGGATGGCGACATAGTGAATGCCGGAATCGATGCCAGTTATGATCTGGAGGCGGGGCCGCCGACTTTATTTAAAATGCCTATTCCTAAACCGGAACCCTGGCAGTTTGAGGAGTATTTTAAAGTAAAAGCAGTTTCTGAAGCCGGCCAGATGCCCAATGCTTTTCTTTCAGGGATCATCGCTAAAAGTGCCTGCAAAAATGCGGGTAAGCGCCTCTGCACCGAAGCAGAATGGGTGACCGCCTGCCGCGGAGAAAACAATACGAAATTTCCTTACGGCGACACCTATGAAGAAGGTGCCTGTAATATTTACCGGCAGGGTCACGTGGCCCAGAAACTGCACGGCCATTATAACTGGCTTTCCGATCCGCGTCTGAACCTGGTGCCGATTCAGGGGCAGATTCTGCTCGAAAAAACCGGTAATCGTCCGCGCTGCAAAAGCAAGTGGGGCGATGACGGCATTTATGATATGGTGGGCAATCTGGACGAATGGATTGATGATCCCCGGGGAACTTTTTTGGGCGGTTTTTACTCACACCAAACCGATAAAGGCTGCGAGAAAAAAGAAGAAGGTCACGTCTTTAAATATTATGATTACAGTTTGGGGGTTCGCTGCTGTCTTGATTTAATTCTCAATCAGGATTGATTTTCCAGCCAACGTTCCGCATCAATCGCAGCCTGACATCCCATGCCGGCGGCGGTGATGGCCTGGCGGTACCGGTGGTCTACACAATCTCCTGCGGCAAAGACACCTGCCATACTGGTCATCGTGTTTTCCTTATGAAGGATATAACCAAGTTTATTTTTTTCCACATCCTCAAATATTTCAGTCACAGGGGTGTGACCGATGGCCAGAAACATTCCTTCAACCGCCAGTTCTGACGTTTCACCTGTTTTTGTGTCTTTCAGCCTAAGCCCTGTTAATTTGTCAGTACCTAGCACTTCATCTATTTCTTTGTTGGTGATGATTTCAATTTTAGGGTTTGACTTAACGCGATCGAGCATGATATCTGACGCTCTGAATTCTTCGCGACGATGCACAATATATACCTTACTGGCAAATCTGGTTAAAAAATTAGCTTCTTCCATCGCTGAGTCTCCTCCCCCAATCACTGCAACTTTTTTATCCCTGAAAAAGAAACCATCGCAAGTGGCGCACGCTGAAACGCCTTTGGCCCAATATTTTTCTTCAGATTTTATTCCCAATTTTCGGGGTTTAGCCCCCGTGGCAATAATGACTGCACGCGCCTGATATTCATCTTTACCTGCATAAACACGGAGCGGCTGACCGGAAAAATCAACTTTGGTGACATCCTTTGAAACATATTCGGTTCCAAATACAGCCGCCTGTTTTTTCATTTCTGCCATAAGAGCTTTCCCATCAATTCCTTTTTCAAAACCGGGAAAATTTTCGACGGTCGTGGTAATGGTGAGCTGTCCTCCCGGCTGCCAGCCTTCAAAATTCAATACTTTTAAATTGGCCCGGGAAGCGTAAATGGCCGCTGTGTATCCCGCCGGACCGGTGCCAATAATTATTACATCATACTGATTATCCATTTTATTTTTCAGTTAAGAGCTTCTTTGAGTATACCAAAGAATTTTTCTTGTAATGAAGGCCTATTTTATAGGCTTGACTACTGCGTCTTTGCTTGTATAAAATAATAATCCAGCCGACTTTTTTTATGGTCTTCCGACACCACAGAACAGTATAGGAGAGAGATGCGATGCGCAAATGTTTGGCTGTATCAGCCTTCACCGCCGTTGCCCTGCTCTTCGGAGCGTGCGATGACAAACCTCAACCCCAGCCCGAGAGTGCTTCGAGTGCTCCGGCTCAGCCTGCAGCAGCACCTGCAGCAGCACCTACGCCCGCCAAGCCTGCCCCTGTGGCTACCGCCACCGCCGTTCCGGCCAGCAGCGCGAAGCAAGCGGAGCCCGAACCGGCGCCGCCTGTCAAGGAGGTCTCTACCATCCAGATCCTCGATCCCCAAGGGATCGACTTCGTCCCCAAGACGGAATGGCAAAAGGAAGAGCCTCTGCTCGACCGCCTCAACCGCCTGGAGCACGCTGAGAACGAGCCCATCATGGACATCGTGATCATGCACAGTGCCGAGGCAACCACGGCGGACAACGAGCTCAGCGTCCTGCAGGCCATGCAGTCCTTCCACATCAACACACGTGGCTGGGACGATATCGCCCCGCACTACCTCGTCGGACCATCCGGCAAGGTCTACCAAGGGCGCAACCTCCGGTTCCGCTACCCTGACGGCCAAGGCAGTACGATCGGCTCCGGCATGGGCCGCTTTAGCTACGCCTGGAACAAGTGCGCGATCATGCTCATGGGGGATTTCATTTCCCAGGAGATCACCGCCGAGGCCCAGCAAGCCACGGTTGCCTTGATCGATGACCGCCGGAACCACTTCCAGCAGCTCTACCGCGAGCAACTGGACGAGCGCGAAGCGGAGACGGCACGTCTGATGGGCGGGAGACACGCTGATGGCACGAACTACGGCTACGACGTGGTTCGCGTCAGACAGCATCCGTCCCTGCCGGCAAGCGTCTGGGCATCCATCAACCCGGAGTCGGGCGGCGCAGAAGCGCCATGAAAAAAGATGCAGGCTGGATCAGGCTGCACCAAAAAGCCCCGTAGTGGTCTGTTACCAAGCAGAGCCACTTACGGCTTGGGTGCATGCCCCTGAGGGAGGTCCGGCCTCATGACCGGACCACCCTCAGCACCCAAATAGATTTCATTATTCCCTCAAGCTGATGTATTTTAACAGGGCTTCTTAAATGTAGTTATGAAGATCGCTTTAGTTCATGAAATGCTGGTGAAACTGGGAGGTGCAGAGCGTGTTTTATGCAAATTACTTGATATGTACCCCCGCAGTCCTGTTTACACGCTTTTTCAGAATAAAAAAGCAACTGAAGAATGGCTTAAAAAAGTGCAAGTGCATTCCAGTTATTTGCAACGGTATTATGACATAATCAAAAGTCCCAAATGGCTGATTGCCCGTATGCCGGAAGCTATTGAAGCTTTTGATTTCAGCAAATTTGATACGGTGATTTCGAGCAGTTCCGCTTTTGCCCACGGCATTGATACAGGCAAGGTGAAACATCTTTGTTATTGTCATTCTCCTATGCGTTACGCCTGGGATTATACTCACCAGTACACTAAAAATATGTCAGCCCCTCTGCGTTTTGCCACAGCTCATATGCTGACGGACCTGAGGATTTGGGATTTTCAGACGGCCAGCCGGCCTCACAAAATCGTGGCCAATTCAAAGCATGTCCAAAAACGCATCGCTAAATATTGGCGACGCGAAGCTGACGTGATCTATCCGCCGGTAAAAGTAAAAAAATTCACCCCGACAGCAAATCACGAGGATTATTTTTTAATTGTGTCTGCACTGACTCCTTTTAAGAAGATTGATTTGGCGGTGAAAGCGTTCAATAAGGTCGGCCGCAAGCTTATTATAATAGGTGACGGAGCTCAGCGAAAAGCGCTGGAAGCTATGGCTAAGCCTAATATTGAATTTCTGGGCCGAAAGGAGGATCCCGTGGTGCGTGAATATATGCAGAATTGTCGGGCTCTGATTTTTCCCGGTGAAGAAGATTTTGGGATTACTCCTGTGGAAGCCATGGCGGCCGGTAAACCAGTGCTGGCCTACGGGGTAGGAGGTGTTCTGGAAAGTGTGGAAGCGGGTAAATCCGGTGAATTTTTCGGTGAATTAACCGTCGATTCCATGCTCGATGGCTTGATGCGTCTGATGCTTAATGAAAAACACTACGATCACAAACAGATTCGCAAAACCGCCGAACGTTTTGATGAATCCGTGTTTGAAGAAAAGATGAGAAAAACAGTTAAAGCGATTTAAGCTTACTTTTTAGTCGATTTCTTGGCAGGAGCCTTTTTGGCAGCAGGCTTTTTAGCAGGAGCCTTTTTGGCAATGGGTTGTTTAGGTGGTGCTTTTTTGGTGGCTTTTTCAGTTGCTTTTTCCGCTTCTTTTTTTGCCGTGTTCTCTTTTGCTTTCCGGCTGATTTTTTCTTCGGCTGTTTCTTTACTCAGGGCTTCCTTTCTTGCTTTAGAAACCTTGGCTTTCTCTTGTAACTTTTGGGCTGCTGCCATTTTAGCCTTGAAACGATCAACACGGCCAGCGGTATCCACCAGAGTCTTTGCGCCCGTGTAGAAAGGATGGGAAGCAGAAGAAACTTCTATTTTTATCACATAGTGATCTACCCCATTGATCTTTTTAGTTTCTTTGGAGGTAAGCGTCGACAGCGTAGCAAATTCTGCACCACAGGAGCTGTCAACAAATACGACTGGATTCAGTTTAGGATGGATTTCGGCTTTCATATTTTAGATAGTTACTATTCTTCTTAGCTTTGCACGTTCCTTTTGATTCATTTAGGGGAATATGCTTGGGGATTTTACTTCTTTTTCTTCTTTTTCGCAAGAACTTTTTTGGAATTAATGATGTTGTAAATCAGAAGCAGGAAGAGCAGAAGGCCTATGGCGATTAAAGCAAAGGTCTGCCAGCGATAAATCACAGTAATGGTTAATTTACCGATACGGTATTCTCCTTTGTCATCTGTAACTCTAAGGGTGACATCATAGGTGCCGGGTTTTTCAAAAACTTTATCAACAATCACACTTGTGCTTTCGACCCCCTGACCAAAATCCCATTCATAACTGACAATTTCACCATCCAGATCATAAGCTTTCAGAGCGTTGAAAACAACGGTACTGCCTGTTGAAACAACGTTGCTTTCAGTTTCGATATAAGGGACGGGACCTTTGTTTGCTGTGTCAGGATCCTTATTATCTCCCAAACCATCCTGATCGGCGTCGACGCTTTCTGTCGGGTCATTTGGGAAGGCGTCTGCGTTATCTCCTACCCCATCCCCATCGGAATCAACAGTTTCACTTGCATCATCCGGAAAAAGATCCTGAACATCTGCAATGCCGTCACCATCGTCATCATCATCTTCATTATTTCCTATTCCGTCACCATCAGTATCCTGTGATTCAGCAGCGTTATTAGGAAAAGCATCATGGCTGTCCGGTGTTCCATCGTTATCGTCATCCGGATCCTGGCGGTTTGGAATGCCATCTCCATCGGAATCAAGATCAACGTAAACGGATGTCGTTATTTTATTGTTTTCGGGATTGTCTCCTGCTTCATTCCAAGGGATAACCCGCACGCTGATAGGGTAATCACCAATGGATCTTGCATACCAATCAACAAATACATCATCTGTACTATTGGCGATAACGGATACCGGCTGATCTTCTCCGATAAATTCACTGCGGTTTTCATCGTAGAACTTCACGGTTCCAAAAAGATCCTGATTGGAGTTATTCTTAACGGTTGCATACAAACGCACCTGTTTTCCGACAATCACATAACTTTCCGTCCTGACGCTTCCTTCTTCCAGGGCCAGGTCTGCAGGGTAGTCCTGCGCCAATGCCGGCAGGGCCCACATGAGGGCCAGAAATAAGGCTAGAAAACGGATTTTATGCATCATAAACAAAGAATTATTTTTTTAAAGGTAGTTCTTGTTTACTTGTTTCATCAGCAGGTTTCGGCTCATCCAGAATGAGTGAAAGGGAGGCGACACGGTCTCCTTCGTTTAAGCGCATAACATATACCCCCTGAGTCGCCCGACCGGAGGTGGGCACTTGTTTCATCGGCAGCCTGATCATCTGTCCGTGTGAAGAAATCAAAATGAGATCACCGTTCATCGTGCTGTCGAGCACACGGGCACCAATTACCTTTCCTGTTTTTTGAGTGACATTGGCGGTTTTTACACCGCTTCCTCCACGACCCTGAAAACGGTATTCTTTCACCTGTGTCGTTTTTGAAAGGCCGTTTTCCATCACCACCAGGACGCGGCTGGCCTCTTCGTTCTGAACGACTTCCATCCCCACCACCTGATCATCTCCTTTTAGTTTGATTCCTCGCACGCCTTGACTGGCTCGCCCCATCGATCGGACGTCTTCCTGTTTAAAGCGAATTGCCTGGCCGTTGCGGGTGACAATGACAATCTGATCCCCTTCGGAAGTTGGTCTGACCCAGTCCAGCATGTCTCCCTCCCGAAGTTTGATGGCAATCAGACCGGATTTTCGCACATTCGCGAAGTCCTCAATTGAGGTCTTTTTGACCGTACCCTTTCGGGTGGCCATAAGCAAGAATTTTCCGTTTCGCTTCTGTAAATCCAGCATTGAAGTGACGGTCTCATCCTGATCGAGCTGGAGCAAATTCACAATGGCCTGACCTTTAGCCGTGCGGCTGGCCTGAGGCACTTCGTAAGCCGGCAATTTAAAGACACGGCCCCGATTTGTGAAGTAGTAGATGTCATCATGGGTTTTCACATGCATAATGTTAGCAATTTCGTCTTCGTCTTTGGTGGTCATTCCAATAACCCCTTTACCGCCACGACCCTGAGTGCGATACACCGATGGAGACATACGTTTGATGTAACCGCCACGGGTCAGTGCAACAATCATGTCTTCGTTAGGAATCAGTGCCTTGGCATTGAATTCTCCGGCAGCATGAGGAATAACTTGAGTACGTCTTTCATCGCCATATTTGTCGATGATTTCCTGTGTTTCATTTTTAATAATGGCAAGTACTTTTTTGGGATCACCGAGAATTGCCTTACATTCCTTAATAAAGTCAAGTTTTTCCTTAAGTTCGTTTTCGATCTTTTTACGTTCCAGACCGGCTAAGGTTTGCAGGCGCATTTCAAGGATGGCTTTGGCCTGAAGTTCAGAGAGTTTGAATTTCTTTACCAGATTTTCTTTGGCTACTTCTTTAGTGGCGGATTTCTTGATAGTCTCGATGACTTTGTCGATATCATCTAACGCTAGTTTCAGTCCTTCCAGAATATGGGCTCGGGCTTCAGCGACTTTCAGTTCAAATTCGGTACGACGGGTAACAACGGTTCGTCTGTGTTTTACAAATTCATCCAGAATGGCTTTGAGATCGAGAAGTCGTGGCTGGATGCCGTCGATCAGCGCAATCATATTGAAACCGAAAGAAGACTGAAGCGCTGTATATTTATAAAGCTGGTTGAGCAGTTTTTTGGGATAAGCATCCCGTTTGAGTTCAATAACCACACGCACTCCTTCCCGGTTTGATTCATCGCGGATATCAGCAATACCGACAACCTTTTTATCCCGCACCAGATTGGCCATACTTTCCACCATGCTGGCCTTATTGACCTGATACGGCACTTCCGTGATGACGATCTGGAATTTACCTCCTTTAAGTTCTTCGATATCGGCTTTACCGCGCATAATAATACCTCCCCGGCCGGTGGCATAAGCCGTTTTAATGGCTTCTATGTCGTAAATCATGCCACCCGTTGGAAAATCAGGTCCTTTGATGAATTCCATCAGATCTTCAATGGTGGATTCGGGATTATCAATCAGGTGTTTGACTGCTGTCATGACCTCCGTGAGGTTATGCGGCGGAACATTGGTGGCCATACCGACGGCAATCCCCATGGAACCATTGAGCAGTAGTGATGGGATTCTGGCAGGAAGAACAGTAGGTTCCTTGAGTCGGCCATCGTAATTCGGACGGAAATTGACGGTTTCTTTTTCGATGTCGGCCAGCATCTCATCCGTGATCTTTTCCATTTTGGCTTCGGTATAACGCATGGCCGCGGCATTATCACCATCCATGGAACCGAAGTTTCCCTGACCATTGACCAGTGGGTAGCGCATGGCGAAATCCTGGGCCATACGGACCATGGAATCGTATACCGCGGTATCCCCGTGGGGATGATATTTACCCAGAACGTCACCCACGACCGTAGCTGATTTGCGGAATTTAGCCCCGCTGCGAAGCCCCAGTTCGTGCATGGAATAAAGAATGCGTCGGTGAACTGGTTTTAAGCCATCACGGACATCTGGAAGGGCGCGGGAAACGATCACACTCATCGCATAATCGAGGTAACATTCCTCCATTTCAGACACAATATCTTTGGGGGTGTCGTTCATACTTAAAGAAAGAGGGTTTTTCGGCTCATTATTTTCACCGCTTTCCTCTATTTCAGGCTGATTTTCAGCCTTTTTCTCATCTTTAGGATTTTTAGTGTTCTTTTCGTCTTTGTCGCTCACTTGGATTTAGGATTAATAAGTTACTAAAAGGGCTTTTTTCAAGCCCATAGATTGGCTTTGATTTTACCAGGGAAATGATAGCACAGGCAAGGCACTTTAAAAAAGGGGTTTTTAGCAAAAAACCTAGGGATTTTTCCGCTAAGTCAAGTCAAAAAAATACTATTAACTAGCCATTCGATTTTCAGCAAATTCATCTCCAAAACGTTCTTTGATTTTTCGTATAGCTCCTGCTTCTAATTGTCTGACTCTTTCCCTGGATACCCCTTCCTCATCTCCGATGTTTTGTAATGTACGGTCATCACGAAACCGGGCTAGTATAATCAAACGCTCTCTGGCTGATAAAACGCTTAAGATTTTCTCTATATCCGGAGTACTCGCGAAATTGATGAAGTCCTCAAATTCATCATAGGCATTGGGGTCTTCCAGTATGTCTTCCAGTGATAATGCGTCTTCCTCTTTATCGCCATGTATGGATATTGTATAGGTCCTTCCTGCCTTCAAAATTCTATTTAAGGTCTTTTTATTCTCAAATCCATTTTCCATAAGGAATTCATATAATTCGTCTTCTGTTGGTTCCCGTACTAATTTTTTAGCAAGCTGTTCCTGTAATTTTCCGATATCCCCTAAACGCTGATGTACATTTGCAGGCATTCGAATGGTCCGACTGTTTTCTCTGATAGCCTGAACGATCTGAGCCCTTATCCACCAAGTAGCATAAGTGCTGAATCTATAACCACGTTTTGTATCAAATCTATCTACTGTTATCATGAGTCCAATATTGCCTTCCTGAATTAGATCAGAGAGACTCAGACTACCGGCTTTTTTTAAATACTCTTTCGCTATTGCAACCACATAACGAAGATTGCTTTTAACACATTGTTCCTTGGCTGTTTTATCGCCGGCTTGCGCTTTTTCGATCAATTGCATGAGTTCCTCATGAGGTATTTCATGAAATTGACTTATTTCCTTAAGGTAGCTATTAACATCCCCGTAATCTTTTTTATAGTTGCGCATGTTTAAAAAGATTCGTTGATTATATTAACATTTTTTGCAAGAAGTCAAACTTCCTGTGTCATAAGTGCCATTAATAATGCTTTTCAAATAGACGAAAGAGCCACCCCCGATGCCGCGAGATGCGGCACCGGAAGGTGGCTGATTTTCGATTCCCCCGTTAAGGTAAGCTAGTACTCAAGCCGGGTGGTTACCGGCCATCCAGTGGTTTCCAGCCCCGTCGCCCAGTCCGCGGAGGACTGGTAGTCGTGGATGTCAGCCGACCGGTCGGACCAGACCCATGCCAGGTCATAATCCCAGCGGCCTTCGAACTCAGACTGATCTGCGAACAGACAGTCGACGCCCATCAGACAGCTGGTCGTCGCCAGGTAGGCGGTAGGCCAGAAAGGGGCCGCTTCAAGATAGTTTCCGTTGGCCAGTCCGAAGCAATCAGCCCGGAGGAAATACGTCACCGTATCACCTTCGAGAATGACTTCTTCGGTGCCAAAGGCAACCGTCAAGAAGGCCGTCTCGCCAGTGTCACCCAACGTAGGGTGGTAGTTGGCAGTGGCGACTGCGTCGGAAATGAGCGTGGCGCCGCGGTAGAGCTCGTAGCTGGTGCACACACTTGAGAGGGTGAAATTACTCACCAGCTCAAAACTGATGCGCGCTAGCGAAACGCTGTCTCCGATCGCGGTGATCATCGGCTCGTACAAGGTGTTCAAGCCGTTGGTCAGTGAACGCGTCGTTGCCAGGGTCGGACCGCTGACGCTTGGGCGGGACTTCCGGACGGTGTAGATCGCAGGTTGATTGGCCGAGGGGAGGATCATCATTCCATCCGTGACCACCAGGCTGACCTGTTGGCCACTCAGATCTTCACCGACCTGCGAAAAGTGCGAAACGTCGATGGCGATGTCCACCTCCAGAGGCCGGGCCGGGTTGTCGCTGTAGCAGCCGAGGCCGGTCAGGCTGACCTGACCGCTTGCCATGGAAACACTGTGAGGAATGTAAGCGCCCGTTCCCGAAGGAGGTGCGCAATTCACCCACACCGTTTCCACTGCTAGCGTGCTATCTGCCACCCCATCCCCATCGATGTCATTGATGAGGGTGAGGGTGTCCAGCGGACGTTCCTGGCTGGTTCCGCTCACGTTGTAGCGGGCCATCAGGATCTCCGTCTGACCGGACAGCAGGATGGGGTGTTCCCAGCGGGCAACCATGGAGGCCTGAAGCTCCGTCGGGACAGAAACTTCTTCGACCGTGATGGAGGGCCCGTTGAGCACGAGGCAGGCGATGTCCACTGGATGAGCTCCGACAAAGTCGCCGTCCCCATCCGTTGCGGACATGTTGTCAAATCCGTTCTCGTTACAGGGAACGAGGCCCACGTGGAACTGCGTGCCGTCAGGAACGCTGTCTTTGAGGTCCAACTTGACCCTGAGGTGATTCAGGGTGAGGGCAGGGATCGCGAACGGATCAAATCCGAAAACGATTTCTCCCAGTTCAAAGTAGGTACCACCTACGTTGGTGACCGCTGAGCTTATGGCCACCGAATTTCCGTTGATCTCGAGGGTGGCCGAGTCGATGAGCTGGGTGATCTCAATGGCAGGACTGCCGGTCAGGTAGATGCCTACCTGCAGTCCGTCCAGATACACGTTCTCGGCAGTGGTCATCCAGAACTCAGAAGCAATGAGCCCCTGGGTACCAGGCACCGTCGTGAAGGGGGTCAGACTTCCGTTGATGAAGTGAACTCTGGCTACGTCAGTGACCACCGGAACTTCCACCGGACACTCGCAGACACCGGACTCCAGGCAGACCCCATCAGGGCAGCTGCAGCCGTTGGTGTTGCAGTCCACGACGACTTCGGTCTGGGTGACTTCGGTCTCGTAGCAGTGGCAGGTGCCGTCCACGCAGGACGGCGCGGAGTCGATCGTGCAGGTGCAGTCGGAAGCCGCCCTGCAGACCCGTTCGACTTCGACTGGTACTTCGACCTCTACCTCCACCGGTACCTCGATGGTCTCGGTGACGGTTTCGGTCTGGGTGACCAGGCAGTGACACAGGCCTGCTTCGCAAGAAGTTTGTGCGTCGGGCGGACAGGTACAGTCGGACGAATCTTCGCAGACCCGTTCGATCTCCGTTGGTACTTCCACCTCGACGGTCTCGGTGACGGTTTCGGTAGCGGTGCAGTAGCACTTGCCATCGTTGCAGGTTCCGACGCCGTTCCAGGGGCAGTCACAGTCGGAGTCGGCTTCGCAGTCTCCTTCGACGATGACTTTGTTGTCCCCACCACCGCAAGCGGTGATGAGAAACAGGGTGAAAAAAAATAGTGCGTAACGCATATGCTTCACTCCTAAGGTGAGAGGTTCAGCCGGTTCGTATACGTTGCTTGAACCGGGGGAATCATTGTCTTAATCCAGTCTGTCGCCCAGTAGTGGACAAACAGACAAAAGAGAAAGATGTCCCGGTTCAAATTCTGATTGTTAATGAGCAAAAACGGACCTTCCAAACCAAATAATCTTAATTACTCAGTTTGGAAGGTCCGCTCCAAAAGGTCCTGGTAGACACTCTCCTGACTTCAGTTTTTTAGCTGAAGGGCTGGCTTCCCCATTAATGCGGGTTTACAACCATCCCGCCGTGGCGGGATCAGGGCATTGATTTTTGGATGTTATTTTAATACTTTTTTGCATTTTTGTCAATATATAAAGTTATTCGAAAGAGCCACCCCCGATGCCGCCGAAGCGGCACCGGAAGGTGGCTGATTTCGATTCCCCCTTTTCAGTTGGTGATGATGATTGCAGGCAGTTCCGACTGGTCACCGCACACGTTGACGGAGCCCGGATCGATGCCGATCCGTATCTGGCCAACCTGTTCTGGTGCCGGGTTGATCTGGATCTGCATCTGAATCACCCCGCCAAAGGCAGAGTAGCAACCAGGTGTGGCACATTCAGCGGCACCTGCCGTCAGCAACTCGGAACAGACCAGCGTCCAAATGTTACTCCCCATAGGGTCTGAACACCTGATGCGCACACCCTCCAAAGCGGAGGTGTCCACAGGACTGGTGAAGTTGCCCGTCACGTTGTTCACGAGACGTACGGCAGTCAGCTGAGTCTCCTGGCTGGTGCCATAGACGTTGTAGACCACCACGGTCTGGTTCCCGGAGGTGTTGGGGAAAGATGTGGATCCTGTGACGGATTCCACTTCCACGTAGATCCCCGTGCAGGGATCATTGCCGGAACCACCGTTGCCGGCTGAACCAGCAACACCAGCAGTACCGCTGTCGCCAGCGTTTCCGCTGCTTCCAGCAGAACCACCGGTCGTGGTACCGCCAGTTGCGTCACCGCCAGTGCCTTCACCAGC
>JAFGTE010000032.1 GCA_016934215.1 Candidatus Peregrinibacteria bacterium
ATTAATTTAAATTAAGTCGTTTCCTCTGCAAAAAAACAAAAATGCCTGTGGTTGATCGGCTTTACACCACCGAACAAGTTGCCAAGCTCCTCCAAATCCATCCTCTAACTGTCCTGAAATATATCAATTCAGGAAAACTCAGAGCTGTGAAATTGGGACGAGTTTATCGCGTTACGGAAGGAAGTCTCCAAAAATTTCTGGAGGATGAGATGACCTAGTCTCACTTTCAACATTTGGTTGAAAAGCAAAACAAAAAAGCCGGAATTCCCCAGACTTATCGCTCGCTGGGGAATTTTGGCTATCTGTTGGCACATTGTCTGTCGGTCAGGGCTTCAATTTCCCGCGTTAGGGTTGGGATGCCCAGGCCGGCTTCTTCGCCTGCCCCCTGATAGCCACGCTTGATCTGATTGACCATATCCCACATGATGTCGTCCATAAAATAAATGTTTTCTTCGGCCACGGCGTCAAAAGTCATATTGTATATAAAAGCTGTTTTCACTTCTTTTTTAACCTGGGCATTTCTGGCTTCCCGCCCCTCTTCTTCCTGTGCGTATTCAGTAAAAGTGGCCACATCAGTCAAATTTCTGAAGCGGTCACAGTTGATATTTTTGGCTGAGGCTATAGCTTCATCGTCTTCACATTCTTCCTGCATTTGCCGTTGCTCGCTGGTGCAGTTTCTGAATACGTCACCTTCCGGGTAATAAAATACGCAGTTTTCTGTCAGCCGGTCACTGCCGCTATAAACCCATTTAGCGAATTCAAAAAGCGGAGTGACAGGGCCGACCATATTTTCAAGAATCTGTAGTTGACTTTTTACGTTGCCCCAGAATTTCTGCGGACCACCTCCTTTCACCAGACTTTCCAGCCGGCCCCCTTCTTCACCGCCAAGTGTAAGTGAAATCTGGTTGGCGCGGATCCATTGCGCGGCTCTTTTGCGTGCGTTAGCCTGGGCCATTTCCCAAATACTGCCCCAACCTGCAGATGAAAAAGCAGAATTGCCGCCAACGGTGTAATATACAGTTTTAGCACTATTCACAACCTCTTCTATCGCCTTATCAAATTCACCTTCAGGGCAGGCAGTTCTGCCATAACCCAGAAAATTGCTTACATTTGAATAATAATTCAGGGGCGGATCCCCATGAGCTTCTTCGCCAAAAAAGTATTCGCTGGAGGTTATATAAACAAGGTCATTGTTGTCCAGAACAGGAATTTCTTTATCCGGGTCGGAACCATACATCCGGAGCAAATTAATATGAGTGGTCAAATATTTATAATCGTCTGAAAGTAACGTGCCGTGGTAGGTGTCCCGCAGCATATAAGCTTTAAGCATTTCCGCTCCTACTAAATTTCTCAGTTCTTCCAGCTGCCATATGTCATCCCGCAGGCAGGTGCTGATCCATTCATTATTTGTATAGTTATAATTAAACACCATCGCCAGTGAATCCAGAATGGCGGCAGGATTAATGGCCCGCAAAAAAGTTTCAACCGTGAGACTGGCATCTCCTGAAATACCTGTTTCTTCATTTAATTCACGTTTTGCTCGGTTGTAGGCTTTGATCTGTTCCACTTCCTCTAAAATCGTTCCGCCGCCTGTCTGGGCCTGCGAACTCATCATGTGTTCCTGGATCAAACGAACCCGTTGGGAAAGCCTGGGTGAATACAGGGCAAGTGCGTCATTGTTATAGACGGTAAGTCCGACGATACAAAGCAGTCCGATGATGATTTTTTTCTTTATTCGCATGGTTCTTTTTCATCAAAGTTGGTGGCACTGATGATGCCTTCAAATCTTGCCTGAATGTTCATAAAACTGTCTCTCATCTGGCTAATGAGGGGCCTGATCCGTCCGCCCACTTCCTGATCGCTGATAACACCGGTGCTGATCTTGAAAGTTTCAATATCTTCCAAAATACCTTCTCTGGATGCTTCAATCTGGTTTGCCTGATCGGCAATGTCTTTGAGGGGTCCTTTGAGGCTTTTTACAGTGGTCGGCAGTGGCGTATTGGTTCGTTCGATTTTGGTATAGTTTTCATTGGCTGTTTTAATGGCGTTGGCATTGGTGCCTGTGTAGTTGTATTTGAGTTTCGATTTGGTCGCTGTCAGCAGATTAAATGAAAAGTCGGGGCCAAAAGCACTGCTAATGCCAAAAGCGTTCATATTGTTTTTCAGAGGGGTTACATTGGTTTGCAGTGCTCGTTCCAGGGCATCTACCATAGCCGTAATATGGCAGTCCACACAGCCTTCAATCAGCCCATAAGGTGATAAGGGCCGGTTATGCTGAATAATGTTTACGCAAAAGAGTGCTTCAATAGTGGGAGCGATATCAACCAGTACATCGTCATTTTCCCAGTCTTCGCCAAACAGAAAATCCTGAACCTCTGTAAATTCTGCACAGAAGTCAGTGGGTAAACACCTTGGAATATCATATTGGTGTCCGGCGATGTTAATTCCTAAAGTACCTTCACCGGTAGCACTCAGTGAGCCACCACCTCCAGTCGTCCGGGCATCAAAATAACCGTCCGGACAGGGGGGTGGCGCGGTTTCAGGGAACCGTTTCATGGTACCGCCAATGAATGGCCCGGGATATTCCGGATATTGTTCTATTTCTTCCGGCGGGCCGGCTTCTTCGGCCACCATACCTCTGTCTCTTCTGGGTACGGTACCGGGAGGACAATTGAAGGTGCTTTGTGTGGTGTCGGCTGTGTCTGCTCCGGTGCTCCCCGTACTCGTTTCCATTGTTCCTGTGGCGGCTCCAGGCTGATTGAAGGTAACAGCATCAGGATCAATACACATGTCGTTTGTTCCATATTCTTCGGAATAACACCACTGATTGCATCCGTCGCCTGAATTTAAATTGCCGTCGTCACAAATTTCTCCAAACAAGGACTCTATTGTTCCATTTCCGCAGAACGGATTAACGTATTCGTCTCCTGGGCCGTAATCGAGATCCGCATCCGGATGGTCCGGCGGAACGCATGCCGTATAAATTCCTTCCTGCATTTCATCGGTCACAGCGGGGCCTGCTTCTGCCGCTTCTTCCAAGCCTTCTTCCTCTTCTTCCTCTTCCTCGGGCGCTAAACCATCAAAAGGTGCCGGTTCCCCCCCTCCTTCCTCATCTTCATCGCCCGGAAAACTCCAAACATCATTCATCCATTGGGCTTTACTGCCAAAAAGCACGATCTCAATCAGGTTTAAATCAACAATCAAATCAAAGGGGGCATCGGGAGGTCCAATCGTTCTTATCTGGCCGTCCCAGTATATTTCTGAGGCTTTGAATTTATGTTTGAGGCCGGCTGCACTTCGTTGAATCACCTTTTCTTTTTCGTAGGCATTAGTAATGTCTGCGAGAACGGACCAGCCTTCTATTATTTTTGTTTTGGTACTGTCCGGAAAACAGGCGTCTTGTATGGCGAGAGGCAAATCTTCTTTTTCATCGTCACTGTAATTGGCAACGGTCTCGCAGATAGATCCTGCCAGAATTTCCTGAATCAGTTCTTCACTCATATCAAACTGATCCGATAAAATTCCAATCAGATCCTCATCCACGGATTCGTTATCGTAAGACCTGATATCACAGTAAATCTGTTTATAAAAGGTATCTCTGGCGGTAGGGTGGCAAATGTCCACCGCTTCTTCCTGAGCACGTACGTCAGTAGCCAGCCAATTAAAGGCGGTTAGCGCCAGACATCCGATGATAAGGTGTTTGAAAATTTTCATTTCGTGACTAACTTATACTGGCATCCTGCAGTTGGTCAGGTAATGGTTCAATGACTTCCCTCAGCTCCTCCAGGGCCTTGCGGTACAGATCCAGAGCTTTTAACGTGCACTGAAAATGCACGTGCATGACAAAGGCAAGACGTAACTCTTTTAATGAGGTAAATGTTAAATCCATCGCAAACAGAGCGCTTTCAATTTCCAACTGGCGTTGCCTGATTAAATTATCGCTTTGGGCGCTTTTATTTTTAAGCGCGGTCAGTCCGCCGAGTTCCTTACCTGATTCACCTATGATTTCACCTTCCGCATCAAATTTTCCTCCTAGTTTTTCCAGATGCTCACGATAATCCGCATGAGCCTGCAGCATCGGTTCCAGCATTTGAGAAGGCTCACTGGACTGTATAGCCTCTTTCAGTTCTTGCGGTGTCAGACAAGCCTGGTCGGGAGCCATCCAATCGATCGCAGACCCCACGTTCAGCCAGTTGGCTGCCGTAGTACCGCTGTGTTCTGCCCCTTCGCTTTGCAGTATTTTATCTCTCGCGAACTCAAACATGCAGCCCACATAATCATGATAGGCTTCCTGGGCTTCGGCAAAAGCATTTTTATAGGCATCCAGATTTTTTCTCCTCGCCTCCGTCCATAACGTAAGCAATTCATCATAATCAGGTTTTTTGTCGTTGCAGGCTTCTTCCGGTTCGGTTTGCGGATCATTTGCATCATCTGCATAGCCTGTAGGCAGACTCATGCTGACAATAAGCATGAAAATCAGAAACGTACCGATGATTTTTTTGAACAGTTTCATATGTTTTTTAGTCACATTCTGCTGCATAACAGGCAAAACGATTATTCAGTTGCTGAAGGTAATTGGATAAATAGCCGACATGACTTTCCATGCCGTGCATTTTAGTAATGATTGACGCTAATTTTCTTTCCAGCGCTGAAGATTTTTGTTCTGCCTGGGTGGATTTGAGTTTGTTTTCCACAACAGCAAAAGCGTTCGATTGTTTTGGGTTCGGACAAAACGCTTCTTCGGGATTGTTCGGATCGGGATTTTCAGGACAGCCGAACTGTAATTCCAAAGCTCGCTTACAGGCTTCAAAGTTTGAATTAGCCTTTACCAGAAGAGGGTTTCTGTTGTTGTCTTCATCGGTTTGGCAGCGCGGGAAGTAATTAATTTTATTTTCTGTTTTAATGTCTGCAAAGGTTTCTGCTACAGCACCTCCAACAGTGCGGAAATAAACTCCAGTCAGCGGTACGTCTGACAGACTTTCTAAAAATTGATTATATTCACTTTCCAGTCTCAGATTATCGGGTGCCTGGCAGCCTGGTACGATGCCTAAATGCTCTTCTTTAAGTCCGGTACCCAATGAACTTTCTAAAGGTGCGTAACCGCTATATAAAACCGCACGGCAAATATATTCCATCCAGCAATCATAGGTGCGCAGGCTTTCATAGGCTTCATCCACCATTTCGCTGGCAGGTTTTTCCTGGGCCGTCAGTTGCTCCAGATTGTTCTGCCAGTCCACTTTGACAGCTTCCAGAGCTTCGTGATAATCGATACAGCATAGATCATAAGTTTTTTCCGGAGCACCTTCATCTGATTGAGTGGTGATACTGCAGGTTTGGGCAAATCGTGAATTTGCGGGGCTGGGTGGGTCTGAATAGCTCATGATTTCCCAGCTCAGAACACCGTATCCTACGCAAAGCATAATAGCTGCTATGGTGATATAAGATTTTTTCATGGCTTAAGGGGTATAAGTTATTTCGGCACTGTTACTCAAGAGTATTTCATGAGTCAATAGGTCAGTAATGGCGGTCATGTATTTATCGTTTTCAACAAAGTCCGAAGCGTAGTCGATGAAGGTACATGTGTCGCCGGGAGTCACGTAAACGCCCGTATCGGTTTCAGGAAAATCATCATCTACTTCCGGATATCCGTCTTCATCATCCACTCCATCCACGTCTTCCGGAATGGGTGGGTATAAGTCAGTCACTTCACATACATCACCGTATTCATTGGCATCCAGATTTTGTTGGTCAGGGTTCACTATAAAAATACAGTTATCATCTTTGGGTGTCAGCAAATCCCGGTCAATGAGGCCGCTATCATCAAAAATACATATCGGATTAAGTACCCCGTCATTGTCGATGTCGTTATCGCATACATCGCGTATGCCATCTCCGTCTGTGTCATTCATGTTCGGATTGTCGTAGCATTCACAGATGATTTCTTCTGCAGGAGGTGCAACATAATCCGAATCACAGATGTTTCCTATATTGTCTCGATCCAGATCTTCCTGATCGGCATTCTGATCGAATACACAGTTATCAACTTGCGCGTCCGGACCGAATAATTTAATACCTGCAGCCAGTTTAATGGGATCCACATCACCTGTATCGGTGAGAATACACATGGGATTCAGTACACCATCATTATCGATATCCAGATCACAGACATCCCGTATTCCGTCGCCGTCTGTGTCG
>JAFGTE010000006.1 GCA_016934215.1 Candidatus Peregrinibacteria bacterium
AGGCCGGGCAGAATGAGCAGAAAAAGAAAGAAGGCAATAAGTTCCGGCGGAATCCAGGTAATATTGAACGCGTACAGAAGTACGATAATCAGAATGCCAACCGTGACGATAAAAATCATTGCCTCAGCCATGCGTTTACGTTACCAGACTTTTTTATAAACCGCTAAAGTGCCCTCAGCCATTTTTTCAGCCGTAAAGTTTTCTTTAACAGAATTCAGGGCCGCTTTTTCAATGTCGTGCCTCTGTTCGGGGTTTTTAAGAATAGTAATCAGTTTTTCTGCCAGCGCTTCGCTACTGGCCGGCGGCACTAAGTAACCGGTCAGACCATTTTTAATGATATCCACCGGGCCACCATTATTAGTAGCCACTGTTACGACATTACTGACCATGGCCTCTAAAATGACTTGTCCGAAGGCTTCTTTAAGAGATGGCAAAACCAGCACATCAGAGGCCCGGAGGATCTGAGGGATATCGTCACGCCAACCGAGAAAGTGTACATTGGGAATTTGGGAGTACTGATCTTTCAGCTCTGATTCAGCAGGGCCCGTACCAACCAAAATGAGGCTGGTCAGGGGCAAATGCGCCTGAATTTTTCTAAAGGCCTCCAAAAGATAACGATGCCCTTTGCGATGATGAAGTTCGGCGACGCAGGTAATGATCTGAGTGCCTTTTTGGACAGGCAGATCAGCTTGGTCATGATTGTCCAGGAATTTGTCGATTTCAATGCCGTTGTGCACTAATTCAAGCCTTTCTGCAGGAAATTCATAATACTCGTCAAGCAGTCGAAAATTGTCTGAACTAATGACAATGGTACGCATGGTTTTTTTCAGGCATTTTTTCTTTAAAAACCTCTTCATTCCCCTTAATTCGAAAGGATCATGTTCGGTGGTGACGATGGGCAGACCTTTGGGGGCGGCAAAAAAAGCGTAACGGCAGGCGCCCGGATTCCAGAGATGAAGATGGATCAGATCGAACTTATGTTTGGAGAGGATTTTTTTAAGCCGGGTGTAATGACGGGGGTCGTGTTTATGAAGTGTGTCGAGCATATAAACTGAACCACCGCATTTGGTGAATTCGTCGTGCAGTTTACGGAGCGTGCTGTAACGTCCGTACGCCAGAGAAACCCCGACTCCCTTTTGATGCAAATGTTTTGCCAAAAGAAGCATGTGCTTTTCAGCGCCGCCAAGGTTGGGCGTGTCGGTGTAAAAAAGGACGTGTTTCATGCGTCCATTCTAACAGATTGGTGGGTCAGCTGGGACTCGAACCCAGGACCAATAGGTTAAGAGCCTACTGCTCTACCAACTGAGCTACTGACCCACAGATATTGGTGAAATAATGATGTGATCGTGGACTTAAGCCCAGGACCAGTCCGCCCGAGGCGAACTGCTCTACCAACTGAGCTAAACACTCACGGTCAGTAAAAAAGCTTACCCACCTTAGCACAAGAGCAGGACTGAGTTCAATATTTACTTCTCAGTATCCGTAACGTTCATCACTGTGCCGACAGCTTTACGGATGTCTGAAAAAATACCTAGTGAATAAGAAAGGTTTTCTCTAAAACCTACGGGATGTCGATGCTGCAAACCGAGATAATCTCGTACTCTTTCCCATGGCGGAGGACCATTAAAGATGGGTTTTTCGGGCATGACTTTATTAAGTTAGAGAGCTATTTTTATTTTTTTAAATCGCAAGAATTTTATAGACTAAACAATCTGGTGTCAAGGAGCTTAGAGTGGGTAAATTTGATATAATTATATTATAAATTTTTCAATTTTTTATGGATCAGGAATGGTTTGAGTATGATCGGGAAAATCACCGGATTACAGTGAGACAAGGTGAAAAGGGTGAATTTATCATTACTCCTGAGGATGTTTCAGTGTCTTATTTTTCGGGTGGTCCCGGCGGCCAGAATGTGAATCGAAACATCAATGGCGTTCAGCTGATTTATCGTATTCCGGAAGATCGTATCAATAGCTTTCAAAAGACGCAGCAGCTCGTCAGCAGGTCAATCAGTCAGCGGAGTAAAGCGCAAAATATGAAACAGGCTTTTGACCAACTGGCAGATAAGGTCAGGCGTTATTTTTATATTCTTCCGGAAAGAAAAAAGACCAAAGTTCCGAAACGGAGCAAGGAAAAAAGATTGCAAAGCAAAAAGATGCGAGGCAAGCTAAAGCAAGACCGACACAAGGTTGATTTCTAATTGTCACATTTTTTCAGCCCTTTATGGAGATTATTCCGTTCCAGGATTTTATCAGGCGTTATCATTCCGGAGAAGATTTTATTGTTTTTGATACAGAAACAACCGGTTTAAACACTTTTCATGACGACATCATTGAGGTAGGGGCTCGCCAATGGAACAAGCATGGGCCGGGCACGTCTTTCGAGGAACTTATTTGGGTCAATCCCAATAAAATAACTCAGGCGGCCTGGGAAATTCATAAAATTCCTATGGAAGAAGTGGAAAAAGCCCGTAAACCAGAAGAAGTGCTGAGTGATTTCATCAGGTTTTGCGGCAATAAACCCCTCGTGGCTCATAACATCAAATTTGATTTTCCGATGCTCAATTCTAATTTAGTACGCAGTGGTCTCAAACCTTATCAGAATGATCAGGTGGTTTGCAGCCTTATTTATGCCAAGGAACAGATGCTGCCAATGAAACTGGAAGAACTGGCTAAGCATTATAAAGTCAAAACAAAACCTGAAGCTTTGCATCGGGCCATGTACGATGTTGATCTTCTGATTGAAATTTTAAATACGGTGATGAAAGAAAATGAGCCTGAGGAAATGCAGTACTCTCTTGTTTTGTAGGTAATAGAACGAAAAAAATCCTCTTGCATAATTTTATTTCATGTGTAATAATATTTTCTAAATTTTCTTTTTTATACCTATTTTAGTCACGGCAGTAAGGATTTCCTGAGGTAGGATTTAAGGATTTGCTGAGAAATTCTGGAGGTGTTAATCAAACACTAGAACTATGAAAAGCAAAGTCCTCCTTACGTCTGAATTTCCTCAGTCTGAGTCTCCTGTTTTGGCAACTATTTTACATGATGCCAACAATATTCTTATTCCTATAATGCTGGGCATTACAGAGCGAAAAGAAAATTTGGATGAAGCTGATTACGCGGCCAGGATGCAGGTGGCTGAAGACATCAGGAAAAGGGCTTTTGAATTATGTTGCGGAGCTAAAAATGGAAAAATTGATCCCGATCAGTTTTCTCAGTTTTTTCAGGAAACCCATACGAAACTTAAACAGTTCTTACACAGTTTTCCACCTAACGGAACACACGAATATCATATTGAATATGCGGAGATGAAGCGGCAACTGGAAGAATTTTGCTGTCTTATGGAACAAGGAGAGCAATATCTGAATACCCATTCAATTGAGGAAAATTCTGAACTGGGAGATTTTTCCGCCCTGGTGGAAGAAATTGTGACTTCTTACGAACGCCGCTATCCTCATGTTCGTTTTGAATCACATATTGATTGTGATGACTGCATTGCCAATTTCCGTCCCACCTGCATACGAAGGGCTCTTGAAAATCTTATGACCAATGCTGTTCAGGCACTCCCAGAAACAGGGGGTGCCGTTACAGTCAGTCTTCACTTGACTGCTTACGGTCCTGATGACCGGCCTTTTGTTGAGATTGAAGAAGGAACCTATATCAGCCTGGAAATCGAGGATAATGGAAGCGGTATTCCTGAACATATTATGGGCTCCCTTCCAAAACGCATGTTTTCCACAAAAAAGGGAGGGCAGGGGCTGGGCTTGGCCAGCGCGAGAGACAGTCTTTTAAGTCACAAGGGCCACCTGCTGGTTGAAAGTGAATTCGGAAAAGGCACCCGAATCACAGCGCTCTTTCCCAGCAGTTTTCCGCCACCTCCGCCCGAATCTGATCCCGGTTTGTCTGTAGGCGGAGATCGTCCGAGTGCTTATTAGTAAACTCACTTTTCCCCAGTCTTTTTACGTTTCAGTCGTGCCAGAATGGCACGATATTTTTCGACTTCCTTCCTTCTTTGAACGGCTTCCGGACTATTATATTCCCGTTCTCTTCTTTCCCATTCTGCTCTTTGTCTTTTTGCAAAAGCTTGACTGTATGCTTCCATATCCTCCGGATCACCGCGACGCCAGCGATCGGGGTGCATGCGAGGCTGAAGCGGGGGGATAGATCGTTCTCCGCCCACCGTGATGCCTCTTTCATGGTCTATTTCAGCCATGTGATTTCTTACCCTTGTCAGCGCTTCGTCCACCGTGGACGGCCTGTATTTCTTCAATATTTCTTCTTCTTCAAGTTCTTCGGGTATTGCCAGCCTGCCTTCAATTTTTCGCCTTGTCTTACGAGCTTTTAACTCGCGATCAACCAGCTCTCTTTCTTCCGTCGCCTCCTGCTGAATACGTGCGTGCATTGAAAATATGCCTCCCATGTTTTACAGTTAGAAAAAATAAATTGGTGGAGATGCCCGGAGTCGAACCGGGGTCCGAAAATGAAGTCATAAAACTTCTACAATCTTAGTTTGTTTGAAATTTTCGTCTAGGTCATTAAAACAAACAAAAGCAACCATAGCTTATCCGGGTTGATTTTTCGTCGTGTCATCCTACGGAGGCGTATGACACGCTTATCCTGCTAAATAACGCCTCACCAGCTCAGCAGGTGTCGGCAGGTGAGACGAGGTCACGAATTGGTGACCGTATTAGATGCTTAAGCGTAAGCAAATGCTGGGACCGGAGTCTTAGCAAGACGCTTAGCTGAAGCAGCTAAAGATCTATAAGTATTAGCACTTATAATGCGCTGGACGAGTTAGCAGGCAGACAGCGCGATGCCTGGATTGCGATTTAATGGCTTGAACCATTTTCGTCAAAACCAAATACATCCCCACTTGTCAAAGAGCGTGATTATTATACTCCTCTATAGTCGTCTGCTTCAAGATTGGAATAATCAGTCTTTTTACTAAAAGGTGAAAGCATGCCGCGGCCAACGCGTTTGGTCACGGCGTAGCCTCCTGTTACCGTAGCACCAAGGATGACCCCTTCGATGATTCCCTGAGCATCGGGCTTTTCCGAATATCCCAGAAGGGCGCCGATGATAATAGCCAGTGTGGGACAGAAAACGGAAGGCAGGCCGTACTGTTTAACGGCTTCAGTGATACCCACGATGGCAATTATTTTTTCATTGGTTTCCATTGGCCTTGATTAATTTATAAAAGCGATAAAATTTTACCGCATCACGGACATCTTCTTCGTTATGAATTTCAAATAACTGGTGCCGATGGACCCAGGCCACCGCTTCAGCCGCCCAAACCGGAATCATAAATTCATCATCAAGAGAGGTGAGGCCGGGGATATATGCTGAGACACTGGCCACTCCTTCTATGGCTTTAGTTTTACCCGGTAAACGGGGGAGAATCCGGAAATCATCCAACTCGCTAAAAAGCCAGTCTTTTGTGATAGCAGTTCCGGGACAGGTTTTCGAAGATACTTCACGATGGAAAAAAACATTTTGCCGGTCGATCTTTAGCTGAAGCATCAATAATTTTATGACACCAAGTGCATGATATTTGGTTTGTCCGGCCCATTTTTCATTGTCATAATCCCCCACGACTTCGATGCCGATAGAGCGATGATTGAGTTTGCTGGTGTGAATTCCGTCTTTGTTCATGGGTGAAAAGAGCCAGATGCCGTCATCCGCCACAAAAAGATGCGGACCTGCCGGCCAACCTTTGCCATCGTAATATCTTTTAAGTCCTTCGATGGAGCGAGCACCCGCCCATTTGTCCTTAACGGGCCTCCAGGTATGATGGATAACCAATTTATCGGGAGGCTGCACGCCAAAATCATAAGAGGCGATGTAGTCTCTGAATTCGTGTAAATCCAGCCGGCGATTGATGATTTGAATCGGCATTAATTCCACCTTAAAAAGGGATTTATAGTATTATATTTTGTGTAATTATGCAAAAAAAAGTCAAAATCTTCGGCAAGTCTTTAATTCTCAATATGCGCAATGACGGGGATTATGCGATTGCCCATGAGCTTTTTCTGGATCACCAGTATAAATACTGTGATGAGGTGATTCGGAAGGCAGAAGAGGCAGTGATTGATATCGGAGGACATCTGGGATTTTTTTCTTTGTACGCGAACTTGCTGAATCCCGGAGTACCGATTTACAGCTTTGAGCCCCACAACGGGAATTTTGAGCTTCTGAAAAAGAACCTGAAAGACAATCGGGTAAAGAATGTAGTTCCCAGGAATTTAGCAGTAAGCAATAAGGAAGGTTCCATCAGCTTGCTACTAAGTAAGGAGGACCTTAATCACTCGACTGTGAAGGCCATTGAGCCGACTGGAGAGGTGCAGAAGGTGCAGGCGACCACGCTGGAGAAGATCTTTGACCGACATCAAATTGGACACTGTGACTTACTGAAGATCGATTGTGAGGGAGCCGAATTCGCGATTTTGGAAGACATGCCGAAATCTGTCTATGATCGGGTGTCGAATATCTTTCTGGAGTATCATGACTGGGTACCTGGCAAGAATCACCGGGGACTAAAAACCCTTCTGGAATCGAAGGGCTTTAAGGTTGAGGATTATCCGAATTCGAGGATGCAGGAGTTAGGGTTTTTGATTTGTAAAAAATAAAGAGTGCTTCTTTTTTGCTTCTGGGCATATATCAGATTTGCTATTGTAAAGTGATTTACATCTCCGGTTAATGGGCGGTGTCAAAATGGTATAAAGTAAGCACATCAAAATTTCACTCCTATAAGAGGATACCCGGAGGTCTATCAGAAAATAGTGTATCACCTTACTTTTTCACTTATAATTGCCTCATGAAAACCTATAATGAAGACTTTTACCGGCTTTTCCACGAAATTGCCGATCTGATGGCGATTTTGAGTGAAAACGGGTTTAAAATCCGGGCGTATCGGGAGGCGGCCAGACGGATCAAGGAAGACATTCATCCGATTATCAAGAAGACGGCGTCCGCACAGGAGTTCATGAAGCTTCCCGGCATTGGCGAAGCGATTGCCAAGAAGATGATGGAATATATTGAAACGGGCCAGATTGCTTTTTTGGAGAAGTTGCGAAAAAAGGTACCTAAGCCAGTGCGTGAACTTTTGGCCCTTCCTCATCTGGGGCCGATTCGGGTGCGGGATCTTTATATCAATCTGGGGGTTAAGAATAAAAAAGATTTAATTAAAGCGGCAAAAAGCGGTGAAATCGATAAGCTTCCTGGTTTTGGAAAAAAATTGGTGGAATCGATTTTAGAAGCCATTGAAAAGGGGCAAAAAAAGAAAAAAAGACATGAACGGAGCGAAGTCGAACCCATTGCGAAGCAGCTCATCGGTATTTTAAAAAAAATGAAATCCGTAGAGACAGCTGAAGTCGCTGGCAGTTATCGGCGTGGCGCGCCCACCGTGGGTGATCTGGATATTCTGGTTATAGGCGATCTAAATAATGAAATATTTGAAAAAGCCGTACGTAAGGTGTTTCCTGATATCGCGATTCTGGGCAGTGGCGAAACAAAGATTTCTTTTGTCATCTTCCCAAATAACCTTCAAGTTGATATCCGGTTCCTGCCTAAAGAGAGCTATGGAGCCGCCCTGCTCTATTTCACCGGCAGTAAGGATTACAATGTGATGATGCGAAAAAAAGCGATTGAACTCGGTTATCTGCTCAATGAATATGCGCTTTTTAAAGACGGAGAATACTATAAAGGTGCCACCGAGCAAGAGGTTTTTGAAGCGCTTGGCATGAAATATGTGGAACCGGCCAAAAGAAAGTAATAAGATAAAAATGCTGGAATACACGCTTTCTTGGCAGTCACTTTTTTTCTTAACAGCTTACATTAAGGGAGTCTTATATTTGTTCGGGTCGTGATCCGGACCTGCGGACACCCACCTGGTGACCAGGGGAATAATGTGGGCCAAGGGCGGTATTTTGGCTTGAAAGCTTGTTTTTTGGCAAATTTTGGAGTATAATTATAAGAAGGTCAATGAAATGACTAACGACGAATTCAAAGATCATCTCAGGCAGTTTAAAAATTATTTAAAACCCGCGCTTTTTACGGTTCTGACAGAAAACGCGGATATTTTTTCAGAGGTAACGAAGCAGGAAATTGTCGATAAATTAACGGAGGCGGATAATCAGGTTAAGGAACTCCATGATTATCAGGAAAAAAGAAATAGTATTCTGCGAACCGGTCTCGAGACAATTGACGGTATTTATTCAAAAGCTAAAATTCATTTTCAAAGTGTCATCAGCAAGCATAAAAAAGAAGAGTCGGCCAAGGCCGACCGTTTAATTTCTAATCTTTAAACATGGCGTTTCGGGAAACTTTCAAAGCAACATCAGAGGGAGTGGAATTGAATCAGGACATCTTCGCAGAAGGTAAAAAACTGGAAGATTCATTGAGTTCAAAAGTAAATGAGGCAAAAAAGCGGCTGGCTGAAATGAGTGATGCCATAAAGGAAGAGGTGGGCAGCAATGAACTGAAAGCTGCCAGTGAGGCCGTATCACAGGAATTGAACGACAGCATACCACCTCAGTTCCGGGCTGAATATGAAGCGGCTGCAAACGGCGCCGAAGCAGCCGAACTGATTCAGAAACATATTCTTGAAAAAGCCAATAACTTTATTGCTCAAAAAATGGAGGGCATTGTATAATGTGTGCACAATTTTAATGTGCATATTATGATGAAAAAGAAGGTGCTTATTCCTGTCATTGCTTTAGCGGTGCTTGCGGCAGGAGCTATCGTTTATTTTTCAGTGGCAGGTCCTGGCGGTACAGGAAGTGATAATTTACTGGTGCCAACAGCGGCCGCGGATGTTTATGAAGAAAACAATCGCCTGGAAGTCATACAGGGAACGGTTACTATTACAAGAGTATCCGGTGATGAGGAAGAAGTAACCACTGAAACCACCGTGGACGTGGGAGATACTATTAAAGTAAGTTCTGATGGCAGAGCCACGCTTTACTGGTTTGATCATTCCATCAGCCGATTAGCCGGTGACACCAAGCTGACGATTGATCAGGCGGCTTACAACCCGGAGAACATCAATGAAACCGATATCAGTTTTGAGGTGATCAGCGGAGAGGTCTGGTCAAAAGTACAGGCAATTGTGGATGAAGATTCTGAATTTTTAAGTTATACAGGGAATGTAGTGGCCGGCGTTCGCGGTTCTGTTTATAACCATTTGGTCAACGGTGAAGTGATTAAGATTGATTCTGTTGCTCATGCGCTCAGGGTGGGTGATGAAACACTGACAGGCGGTCAGCAGGGTATTTTCAACACCAAGACTGGCGAGCTTTCTGAAAAGAAAGAAATTCCTGAGGATCGTAAGATGAACTCTTGGTATATGCAGAATCTGGAAGAAGATAAAATCGCTCACTATCAGATGATGGCTATGATGATGGAACGGCTGCGGGGCGCTATGGGGGCCATGCCCGGAGAACCTGATTTTGAAGACCAACTGGCTAAATTGGATGCATTCATGAATTCGGATGCTAGTCCTGCTGAAAAAGCAGCTGTCCGGGCTAAGATTGTAGCTCTGGTCAGAGCACTTGATGTAGCCCCTGATGACAAACTATTCCGTTTCCGGGAAATATTACAAAAGAAACTGATCGACTGGGAACCTAATCAGCACAGAAAGCAATTTTTGATGAAAAAACAAATTGAAGGAAGGCTTTTTGCACTTTATGACTGGGTCAGCAATAACGACCCTTCTTCTGAGGAAGTGAAAGCATTTCTTATAAAGTTCAGAGGAATGCTTGGAGACAAAAATGAATTTTTTGAGCAAAATCCGGAACTGATCAGACTGGTGGAAAGTATTATTGCCATTCTTGAGGAAAAGATGCCTGAGGTTATGGAGAGTATGGACTTCCTGCACAAAATCGATGCCATGAATGGGGAAGAATCTGCTGACGAGCCGGTTAATCGATCTGCGCCAATCAACAGCATTAATTTGCTTAACGTAACCCCTTCCACAGAGTCCCCGGAGGTAATTAATAAAGAGGCTCCTTTTCATCAGGGTGAATCTAACGTTTAAATGAAAAGAACTCAGCGTAATAAAATCTTATTCGGCCTTCTGGCCTCTATTGTGCTCAGCATGCTATTTTTGGGCATGATGCAGCGCAATCTGCTTTCCACCCTGCACCTGAAAATCAGTAATTTTTTGTATTATCAGGCAGAAAATGAAACTTTGGAAGATATTGTGATTGTGGCGATTGATGATAGAGCGTTTGAGATCGTAAATGCCAGTGAGCTTGGCACGCTGCAGTTTAATAAAGCTGCTTACGCCCAAGTGATTGAAAATCTGGAGGCGGCTGGTGCTAAAGTAATTGGAGTGGATGTGATTTTATCTGAAGCAAGCAGCGAGGAAGATGAGGCGGCTTTAATTGAAACACTCGGTAAGTATGACAATGTGATTCTGGCAGCAGAACCCAAGACTCCGTTGACCACTGGCTTGAAGCCGCTGCCTCAGTTCAGCGAAGTCCATCCGGAAAATCTGGGAGCGATTCTGTTTGAGCCCGATAAAGATAATATGGTGCGCCGGCAACATCTGTTTTTTGAAGATGAAGCAGCTTCGCAGTCTTTTGCTTTACGGATTGTTAAGAAATATTTGGATTTACTGGACGAGGATGGACAGCACATTAAAGATGGTTATCAGCTGATGCCTTTTTCTGTGCGGGTGGGAAATAAAAAATTCGATCCTATCGTGCTGCCGACCAGAGATGATCGGCTGATGATCAATTTTTTCGGGGCACCGGGCAGTTTTGATTCGATTTCATTTGCCGATGTTTATGAAAATAATTACACGGAACGCCGATCAGGTCGCGAGCTGAACCTGCAAGATAAAATTGTCCTCATTGGGGAAATGGGAACGGGACTTCATGATGAGCAGTATGTGCCGCTTTCCTTTGGCCGTGCGATGTCAGGGGTGGAAATTCATGCCAATACGATTCAGACGATTCTGTCACAAAGATTCCTGGTGAACCAATCCGATTTGGGTAAACAGATTATCGTGGTTGCCGCTATTTTATTGGGTATGTTGCTCTTTTTAACTTTGAGCGTGGGGCTTTCAGTATTCTTGTTTTTTGTGGGTGTGATGGCTTACCTGGTGACGACCTGGATTGTCTTTGAATATGGAATTGTTTTAAATACGTTTTATCCTTACCTGACTTTTTTTGCCACTTTAGTAGTTGCCTATTTATATCGTTATTTCACTGAAGCCCGCGCTCTGATAAAAACGGAACATGCTTTCGGAAGATATGTGAATGAAGATGTGGTGAAAGAGATTTTGGAGAATCCGGAGTATTTGAAATTAGGAGGTGATCAAAAAACACTCACCGTGTTCTTTTCGGATATTGTAGGTTTTACCAGTATTTCTGAAAAACTGACGCCACGGGAACTGGTGACTCGGCTCAATGAGTATTTTGACCGAATGAGTAAGGTCATTCTTGATTACCGTGGTACCCTTGATAAATTTGTGGGCGATGCGATCATCGCTTTTTGGGGCGCTCCGACCAAACAGCCCCGGCATGCTGAAAGGGCTTGTCTGGCGGCTCTGGATTATATGGAAGAACTGAAAAAGTTTAAGCATAAATGGAAAGCGCGCATCGGAATTCATACAGGCCCTATGATTGTAGGCAATGTGGGTTCGACTAAAAGATTTGATTATACGGTGATTGGAGATGTCGTAAACTTGGGGGCCCGTCTGGAAACAGCTAACAAATTCTTTGGTACCAACATTCTAATTTCAGAGGAAACTTATAAGGCTGCAAGATCAGCCATTGAAGCGCGAGAAATTGATTTTATTACAGTGAAAGGCAAAACCAAACCAGTGCGTGTTTTCGAATTGCTGGCCAAAAAGGGTAAACTCACAAAGGGCAGACAAGAACTGATAAAAATTTTTGCGGAGGGACTTAAAGCTTACCGCGCACAAAAATGGGCTGAGGCCGAAAAGTATTTTAAGGCTGTACAAAAACTCGATAAAAACGATGGTCCCAGTAAGGTTTATTTAAAGCGATGTAAAGGACTCAAGAAAATGAAACTGTCTAAAAATTGGAATGGTGTTTTTGAGCTCACCGAAAAATAGAGTAAGTAATCCATATTTCTTTTTGTTAACATTGTCCGGACAATGTTCCAGCATTGTTGGGGCAATATCGTATTTTTGAACAGATGACTCCTAATTGAATTTCTTAATAAATTCTTCTTTTTGCTTGATTTCACCTAAAGTAACCAGGATGTCACCGGCTTCCATGGTGATTTCAGCGCGGGGGTTGCAGATGTAGTCTTCAGCGTTTTTTTTGCGGATGGCGATGACGGAAAGGCCTGTTTCTTCAGCTTCCTGAGCCTCCTGGAATTTTTTGCCGATTAGTTTGGAGTTGTCAGAAAGTGTTACCTCTTCAAAACGCGTGGCCCCCTGACCGCGAAGCAAGGTGTCGAGGAAAGTGACCACACTGGGCCGGATCATAACTGAGGCAATGCGAAGGCCGCCGATCTGAGAAGGTGAAATAGTTTCGTCCGCACCGGCTTTGAGCATTTTTTCTTTGGCGCCAGGCCGGATAACTTTGGCGGCGATTCTGAGTTTTGAGTTCAGACCGCGGGCTGAAATAACTAAAAAAAGATTGTCCTGATCATCGGGCAGTGCCGCTACCAAGCCTTTAGCTTTTTCAATGCCCGCTTTTTTAAGCACCTTATCTAAAGTCGGGTCATCATCGATATATAAAAATTTATAATCGGCCTCAAGTTTCTGACATGCTTCTGTCGATGGCTCAATGACCACAAAAGGGGTATTCGTTTTTATAAACTCATCAATGATATGGCGGCTGACATTGTCGATACCGCAGATAATAAAGTGATCTTTCAGATCAGCGATAGATTTATCCATCTTTTTAAATTTAATGATATCTTTTAATTCACCCTCTACAAACAGGGCAGATAAAGTGGCAAAAAAGTAGCCGGCGGCTACGATTGAAAAAATATTGATCAGGGTGGCAAACAGCTTTCCCTGCGTACTTTCGGGCACGACCGTATCGAACCAGTCTCCGAAGGCGGTGCGGATAAAGGCATAATATCCCTGAAGCGGACTCCAGTTTTCGGTTAAATAAAAACCGATGATCGTAATGACCATCATGCCGATAAAGACGAGGGCCGGCCCGCTGATTTTTCGCCAAAAGTGCTGTTCGGTTCTCATGGGCGCCTTGAATAGGAGCACAAGCATTATACAGGGGGCTTCCTTTGTTGACAAACCTTAGTTTCTGTGTAGAATAAATGGCCTTAGTCCTGATAAAAATGGCCCGATCAACCCTCAGACCAAAACGGGAGCAGGAAAGCCCGGAGCAGGCGTCTGACGACCCCAAAAAATTAGGAATGACCGCGCGCGCACGACTCAAAATCGGCCAGTTGGTCGACCAGCCCTGGTTTGAAAAATTCCAGCGGGCAGCCACTTATACTTCTGTTTTTGCGGAACCGATTTATCGGGGTACTTGTGGCACTCTTGGCATGCCTGCCGATGAGCAGGTGGCTGATGTTCTGAGACTGGGACCGCTTCCTTTTTTTGCCGCCAATTTGGGGCTGAAAACGGCCGCACGCGGCATGGATCATTTTAAAACTCCTGAACCTTATATTGATGCTGTTTCAATTGCGGCAGAAGCGACGACCGGACAGTATGTCGGTAATGTGCGTTTGGCTCGTTTGGTTAAAGGTATGAAAGGTGCTCGTCAGGTGGCTAAATTCATGCGCGCGACCAAGGTGGCCGCCAGCCAGCAGTCTTTGGAAGATAAGAGCATGCAGGCTATCAGTCAGGATTTCACCTGGTATATGGTGGGTATGCTGGCCGCTATGCCGTTAGTGGCTGATTTTGAAGATCTGGATTATTCCAATCCCACTGACACACTTCGTGAACTTGGTTTTAATGTCGGTATGATTGTCGCCGCTAAAGTGTTTAACCGTCGCATTCGTAAGGTTATCAATCAAAATTATACCCGCACCCTTGACGGCAGCCGGGACCGGGTTCATCAGATGATTGAAGAGAATCCTGAACTGGCTTTTCTGAAAAAAGAATTTGAATATTTTGACGGAAAGGCGGCGGCTGAACTGTCTAAACGACTGGGTATAAAGGAACAAGAGGTACAAAATTTGGTAACCAAAATGCAGGAAGCTGAACAGTCCAGCACGGCTCCTTCTCTCGTCTGGAAAAAATGGGCTGCTGAGCATGGAGTTAAAGGCGCTTATGAGGATCACGCTCATTTACTCGATAAAGTGAACAAGGATGAAATTCTGGTCATTGTGGAGGGACTTTTAGAAAGTATGGTCTCCATGAAAGACCTGATCAACCCGGTAGGAGAAGATCTGGAACTGGATGAGAATGGTGATATTAAAACGAAAGAAATTGATGCGGCCGTGATGGTGACTGATTTACGGAATTTTACGCCGCTGACTACCAGTAAGGCGATTCAGGGAAATATTTTTGCTTTTCTGAAGCTTAATTATTTTGCTTATTTAAAACATGCCATTAAGCGCCATGGCGGAAAGATTCTGAATCACACCGGAGACGGTCTGGTTATTTATTTCACCGGCAGAGAGGGAAAGTGTAAGGAGGAATGTGCGGTGACCTGCGCAGAGGAAATTGACCGTCTGACCAATCTGATGGACGAAGTGTGGCATGAACAGGGGGTAGCTAATCCGGAGGATGATCATCGTACCGGTATCGGTATTTCGACCGGCACACTGAGAATCGGTGACGTTCTGACCCTGTCAAAACAACGCCGTGCCCGGGCCGCTGACCCTGACGCCCCCAAAGGGAGCCCCCGTGGTATTCAGGATATCTTTGACGTTCAACGGGCTTTCGAAAAAGAGGCTATGCGTGTGTGTGACTGGATTGACGTAGTGAATGACGAAAGAAGGCAGGGGGGTATTTCACGTCTGGTAGGCATGGGGGAACCTATCAATCTGGCTGCCCGTCTGGAATCGGTAGCGAAGGCTTTTCCCGATCATACCGGTTTTATTCGTGAGTCCCATTATCAGAGCATGCCTCCTGAACTTCAGATAAAATTTCAGTCCCTGAAGGCCATTCAGCTTAAGGGAGTGAATGAAGTAGAGATGATTTATGGAATGAAACGTATGATCTGAATTTGATTTTAAGCCTTATTTTTGCTATAATTTCTTAAAAGAAAAACTAATAATTTACCATGGCTAATACAAAGAAGGTGGCAGTTAAAAAGACGGCGGCCGGAACTCAGGAGGGGGTTAAAAAAGCGGCTAAAACAGTCGACGATGTTTTCGGAAAACTGAAAAAGCATTTTGAACCGGTCAAAGTGGATGCCTGGCAAAAAAAGTGGCTGGAAGTGCCCGCTAATCGTAAGAAATATGAAAAGCTTTCGGACGCGCCGGAAGTGGTAGGTGAAGAACTGACGGCTATTGTGAATGACATCATTGATTTTGCACAGGGTGAAGAAACAGGAAAATCAGGTTTTTTAAAAAAAATGAAAGGGATTTTTGGTAAAGCGGCTGAAACAGCTAAAAAGGGGGCAACACTGGCCGTCGGGCAGGCGAAGAAAGGTGCTGAAATGGCGGCCGAGCAGGCGAAAAAATCGACTGATATGGCCAAGTCTGCCACAGACAAGGTTACTAAAACAGCTGCCAAAACGGCTAAAAAAGCGAAAAAATAACTGTAAATCGGCTTAAAGATGTTGTATTGTTGCTACGTTAAAACAATATTTTTTCATCATGAAAATCAGTCTGAACTGGCTCGGTGACTTCATTGAAATTACCGAAAAAGACCATCAGAAAATCAAAGACATTATTACCGAACGTTCCGCTGAAATTGAAACCATGGAATCCCAGGGGGATCATCTGGATAATATTGTTGTAGGAAAGGTCCTTGAGATCAAAGAACATCCTAATGCTGATGCCCTGCAGCTTTGCACGGTGAATGACGGACAGGAAAATATTCAGGTCGTCTGCGGAGGTTCGAATGTGAAGGAAGGCATGCTCTGCGCTTTTGCCAAGATCGGCGCGGTAGTGAAATGGCATGGAACGGAAGTGGTAAAGATGGAAAAAGCTAAGATCCGCGGGGAGGAGAGTTTTGGGATGATCTGCGCTTCTGAGGAAATAGGATTGGAAGATATGTTCCCGCAAAAGTCTGAAAAAGAAATCGTGGACCTCTCGCATCTGGATTTAAAGGTGGGACAGCCACTGGCCAAAGCCTTGGGGCTGGATGACGTGGTGATGGATATTGATAATCATGCCATTACGAACCGTTCGGATCTTTTTTCTCATCGCGGTTTTGCCCGGGAGTTTGTAGCTTGCGGCTTGGGTAAATGGAAAAAAAATGCCGTGTTTAAGGCGCCTGTCAGCCATTCTCCGGCACCGGTAGAGCTAAAAATTGAAGATAAAGAAGTCTGCCGTCATTACATGAGCGTTTATATGACCGGTATCGAAGTGAAAGAAAGTCCTGAGTGGATGAAAAAACGCTTGATTGCCTGTGGTGTGAATCCTATTTCGAATGTTGTAGACGTTACCAATTACGTGATGCTGGAACTGGGAATGCCTCTGCACGCTTTTGATCTGGATCAGGTGAAAGGTAAAAAGTGGATTATGCGAAAAGCCAGAAAAGGCGAAAAAATCGTAACACTGGATGAACAGCAACATGAATTATTAGGCGGTGAAATTGTGCTGGATGATGGCCATGAATTATTTGACCTTTGCGGTATTATGGGGGGGCTTTCGAGCGGTATTACGCAAAACACAAAGGCGGTTATGTTACATTCCCCTGTTTATCACCCCACGCTGATCCGGCAGGGAATGAGGGGGCTGGGCCATATCAGTGACGCGGCCATTATTTATGAGAAAGGTATTGATCCGGCCTTGGCAGCAGATGGTTTATATCGTGCCATGAAGCTGCTACTGGAACTTTGTCCCGGTGCCAAGGTGGCCAGTGACGTAACCGATATATGGAATATCCCCAAAGAAAAACGGGTGATTGATTTAAGTATCGAACGCACGAATCTGCTGATCGGAACGGCAGTGAAAGCAAAGCAGATTGAAAAAATCCTGCATGATCTGGGTTTTGAAACTGCTCAAGCAAAAAGTGGTTACAAAGTGATGGTGCCGACTTTCCGTCATAATGATGTACATCGGGAAGCTGATTTGATTGAAGAGGTGGCCCGCATTTATGGTTTTAACAATATTCCTTATCAGACTCCGGTAAAATCTATTGCCCCCATTACCCCCAGCAAAGACCGACGCTATCTGCGGGAAGTGAAAGAGGTACTGACGGCTCAGGGTTTTGATGAGATTTACACCTTTGCCTTTATCGGCCCGGAACTTCTGCAAAAGTGCGGAATGGAGGTAACCGATGAGATGGCGGAAGTGACAAATCCTATTTCGGCTGATATGTCATTAATGAAAACAAGTTTACTGCCACGAATGCTGGAAACGATTGCTGACAATCTGCGTTATAAAAACAGTTTTGCTCTTTTTGAGCAGAATAAGGTTTATTTCCGGAAATCAGATACAGACTGGGAAGAGCGGCCTGCACTTATTATGGCGGGGGTTAATGTGGATTTCCGGGCCGTGCAGGGTGCTGTAGAAAGTCTGAGCATTCAGGTTTTACCCGTGAAAGAGAAGACTAAAGTGGCCGCTCATCATCCCGGACGAACTGGCGAACTTGTCGTACGCGGGAAGCAAGTTGGCACTATTTATGAAGTCCACCCCCAAATTCGTAAAAACTTTGATATTAAGCCAAGAGTGGTGGTGACCGAGGTCGATCTGCAGGCTATTCTGGACATGAATATCGACACCCGTAAAAAGTATCAGGAACTGTCCAGATTCCCATCGGTTGTGCTGGACGTGAGTATGCTGATCCCCAGAAAGAATCTGGCCGGGGATTATACGAAAACAATACTTACGACTGATCAGAAGCTGATTACCGATGTGGAGCTTATTGATGAATATACGGGTGATCAGATTGCTGAGGACAAGCGCGGCCTGACCTATTCAATCACTTATCAGGCGCCCGACCGCACGTTAACGGATACGGAGGTTGAAGCTGTACACAAACAAGTACTTGAAAGACTTAAAAAGAACGGAGCGGAGATAAGATGAGGTCAGGGTATAGAGGTGTATCGTCGTCGAGGGTAATTTTTCCATTATTAACAGATTATTAATCCCTTATTTTCGAGAAGCAGTTTTAATTTTCGAGTTCGATATACTTTGCTTCGTCCACGGTATCCATGGTGCTGGCTTTAACGCCACCCTGGGCAATGGAATAAAGATAGTTTCCGATGTAGATGATGCGCTGGATATTTTTTTCGTAATCGTAGGGAAAATATTCACCCAGCCCGATGACCATATCGTCATCTGTGTAATGAGTAACGCGGCCGCGTTCTTTGAAACCGTCAGTCAGATTCAGGGTGTAGACCACGGCTCCATCAAAGGTGGTTTCATAGCGTTCCCAGTTTGGTTCCGTACAGCTTCCCAGCCCATCGCAGTCATCCGTACAAACCGAAACACCGTTTTCGAGGTGACATTCAGACGGAATACAACGCTGCAGACAGAGACTGGGGCAGGTGCTGTATAAGTATTTTCCGCATTGCAGGTCTTCGTTATTTACCTTTTCCTGAATCCGAATGGGAAAAGCCAGCAGTTCCTTTGATTTATCGAAAAGCAGGGCTTTATGATTGTACAGAAGTTCAGAATAAGTTCCTTGGTCACCGATGTTTTCGACAAATTTCTGTTTGGGGTTATTGGGGTCGCTGACGTCAAAGAGGGCCATTTTGAAGCCATCCGTCACGGTGCCGCCCCACTGGTTTTCGGTGGTTTCCTGTCCAAAGCCGATGATGTTGTTTTCATCGTAAGGGTGGATGTATTCGCTGTAACCGGGAATCTTTAGTTCCCCGAGGACGACCGGCTGACGAGGGTTGGAAAGGCCGATCACAAAAAGCGGATCGATTTGTTTGAAGGTAACCATATAAAGGCGGTTGCCGAGGAAGCGCGTGGAGTAAATGCGCTCACCTTTGGCCAGACCTTCCAGACTGCCAATGACTTTCATGTCTTCGTCCAGCACATAAACATTGTTACGGGCAGGATCTTCTTCGCTCCACATATTGCCGGCGTTGGTCGCGATCCGGAAGTAGCCGCTATGTTGATCCATGGAGAACTGGTTGAGAATGACACCGGGTACTTCTCCGCGGGCTTTGAACTCAATGTCGCCTCCATTCAGCTCAAAGCGGAAAAGGCGGGTCATGGTGCGATCACGATTCCAGTCCCAGTCTGTGTAGCGTTCGTAACCGTAATCGGTGTTGGCGGCAAAAAGGTCGGTCTGGGAAACATAAACGTTTTCGCTGCTACCGAGCATTACCTCACGATGGATTTCAGAATCTGAATCACTGATGTCAAACGAAGCGGTGATCATATAGCGGGGCATATCGTAGCCGGGGAAGTAACGGATATCTATACAGCCCACCATAGCCTCGGGGTCTCCGTCGCCATCGATCAGGGTCGGCAAAAGATCATCACCTGTTTCAATGTAATCCCAGCGCCAGACATTCGGACTGGCGTTGAGTACCAGATAAAGCTGGTTTCCGATGCGACGGGAAGTCTGATAGTAACCGTCAAAGGTCACTTTGCGTAATTTTTTCGGGTTGCTACGATCACTGATGTCATACACGTAAACTTTGGACTGGTCACTGCGGTAAGCGGGAGGGACGATCATGGCTTGTTTCACAAGCGGCATGATATCGTAGTAATTTGATACCTGTCCGATGACGATCAGTTTGTCGTCTTCGACGTATAGTTCACGGGGGTAAAAAGAATCATCTCCAAAATCAATTTCCGCTTCTTCTTTCATCACGGATGGCGGCCAGGCTTTGATAATACGAACAGTATCGTCTTTTACCAGATAGATGTGGGAACCGTCATTTTTGATAATATCCGCTTCATCCACGCCTTCGACCTGAATGTTGGTAGAAGAATAGTCATCGGCGACAGCGGACTTTGCGGCCGTGGTCTCTGCCCCCATACCGGCCGCCATGGGTGCCATGGCCTGCGGTTCATCCGCCTCTCCTTCAACTGCTTCCTCCAGCATGATCATATCACCGCGCATGACAGGATAGTAATACTGACGGCTTTCATATTCTTTGAACCTTTCCATCAGCGCGGGACAGGAGGCAACCGTTGGCAGAGGACTGTTCAATTCGTTGAAATGTGCGGTCACTTTATCCTGCACGTCATCTTCCAGCCGATAAACGATTTCGGACATTTCTCCGCGGGTAATTTGTTTGTCGAAGGCCTGAACGGTGATTGGAATAGCACGAAGTGTTTCAAGCGTTTTTACATAACCCGCATACCATGCTTCATCAATATAAGTGCTGACTGAAATAACATCTTCGGCTTCGACGATGATTTTACTGGCTTCGGCAAAGTTGATGAAACCGGCCGGCTTAAAAGTGCCATCAGGATAACCGCTGACGACGCCGTGTTTTTTAGCCATACAAACATATTTGCTGAACCACTCTCCGGCCGGCACATCAGGAAAGGAAGCTGCACTGCAGGCTTCGATTTCTTCATCGGAATAAATGGCTTCGATAATGATTTTGGTAAACTCGGCACGATTGATGCGGTTGTCCGGTTTATAAGAACCGTCGGGATACCCCTGAACGATCCCGTTATCTTTCAGAAACTGAATGGCATCCCCGTTAAAATGTTCGCCCTGAACATCCGAAAATACTTCAGCTCTGGCGTTGGGCACCAAAAATAACAGAGACAATAAAAATATGGCAGCTTTTTTCATAATAATTTATTAAGGTGCCCCAAATTATATCATGAAAAGCATCATGGAAGTGAAATTTGACAAGCCATTATCAAAAAGTATAATGAATACGCTATGCATTCAAGCAATTACTTCTTCTACGGTTTTTATTTTAAAGTCCGCTAAGCGGTCGTTGTTTGATACTTATAAAAAACTAAATAACGTCCGCAGACATGCGGATTTTTTATTACTTAATTCAAACAAATCATGATTATCGTGATGCAAAATACGGCCACTCATAAAATGGTCGAACATGTGGTCAGAGTTGTCGCCGAACATGACCTGAAAACCGAAGTGATGCACGGCGAACAGCGTGTGGCTATCGGTGTGATAGGCGACCGCACAAAACTGGACGAAGGCAATGTGATGCGTCTTCCCGGAGTGAAAGAAATTCTGCTCGTTTCAAAACCTTATAAACAGGTGAGCCGTGAGTTCAAACCCGAAAACACGATCGTAAAGATTTCTGAAGAGGTGGCTTTCGGAGCAGGAAAACCAGTTATTATTGCCGGCCCTTGCGGCGTGGAATCGGAAGATCAAATTAATATTATTGCCAAAGGTGTGAAGAAACTGGGGGCTGGTATGCTGAGAGGCGGCGCTTTCAAGCCCCGCACCTCCCCTTATTCATTTCAGGGTATGGGAGAGGAGGGGTTAAGGCTGCTGAAAGCGGCGGGCAAGGCCAATGGTTTACCGGTTGTTACCGAATGTGTGTCGGTCCAGGATTTACCGTTATTTGAAAAACATAAGATCGATATGATTCAGATCGGGGCCCGCAACATGCAGAATTTTGACCTTTTGATAAAGGCAGCAGAAACCGGATTACCTATTCTACTGAAACGGGGCATGTCTGCCACGGTAGAAGAGTTTTTACTGGCAGCGGAATATATTTTTAACCGAGGTAATAAAAACGTGGTTCTCTGTGAACGTGGCATCCGCACTTTTGAACAATCCACCCGCAATATTCTGGACCTCAATTCGCTCGCTCTGATCAAAGAGATTTCTCATTTGCCTATTGTGGCTGATCCGAGTCATTCGGCCGGACGATATGATTTAGTGACGCCGCTGGCCAGAGCCGGTCTGGCCGCCGGAGCGGATGGAATTATTGTGGAAGTTCATCATAAACCCGATGAAGCGCTTTCGGATGGTAAGCAGTCGCTGACGCTTGAATCGTTTGAAACACTTATGAATGATTGCAGAAAATGTTATATATAGATCATGAGTAAAATTCATTTAGAGACACCGGCAGGGAATAGTGAAATTTTAATCCAAAGAAATGGCTTGGATGAAGCCAGAGAATGGATCGAACAAAAACACCCCGGCAGACGGCTGGCTATTATCACTGACTCAAACCTGAATGAGCATTACCGTGAAAGGCTGGCGGAGGTATTCAGAGATGCGATTGTGCTGGTTGTAGCCGCCGGTGAAGATACTAAGAATCCTTTAGATGCTGCTAATTTAGTGAAAGAACTCAGTAAGCATGAATTTGATAAAGGGGATGTAGTGACTGGCTTCGGAGGAGGGATGGTGACGGATCTGGCGGGTTTTGTGGCTTCGACTTATAAACGCGGCGCTCATTACACGGCCATTCCGACCTCATTGCTGGCGATGGTGGATGCGGCCATTGGCGGTAAAACAGGGGTCAACGTAGCCGCTAAAAATGATATGGGAACTTTTTATTTGGCTGAGCATGTGCTACTGGATGCGGAACTTTTGAAGACGCTTCCAAAACGTGAATTTAATTCGGGCATGGCAGAAGTGATTAAATACGCGGCCACCCTGGATGCTTCTTTGGCAAAGGATCTGATGCGGGATGAACTGGACCTTGATACGATCCTTGAAAAGAGTGCCCGCGCCAAAGTAAGTGTTGTACAGCAGGATGTTAAAGAAGATAGGCTGAGGCAGGTTCTGAATTTTGGACATACCTTTGGTCATGCGATTGAATCACAATCGGATTATGCCTTGCTTCATGGGGAAGCAATTAGTATCGGCATGATACAGGCCAACAAAGTTGCACAAAAACTGGGGAAGCAACAGCCTGAAACAGACCAGATGATCAGAAGACTGCTTGAAAGATTCGAACTGCCCATCGAACTGCCGAAGGACATGACCGTAGAGGATTTATTGCCATATATCGTTCGCGACAAAAAGAAATCCGGTAAGGAAATTTCATTTATTATTGCACCGGAGATGGGAAAATATGAGATGCTGAAGCTAACCCCGGAAGAATTGATGAAAATGGGCTAATTTTTTAAGAGTGTTAACAGAGAGGTATTGAAGCAAGTTCTTTTGTTTGCTTGACTTTTAGTATTAATTATGTTTAAATATACTCCGCTCTTTTTCATTTTCGGTGTTCACAAAAGACTCGTGGTCAGCACCCTGCTGCCGCATAAATGACTGATCATTTTGTGCGGCGTGGTGCTGTACAGGTGATCTTTCGTGAACTAAGAGGAGAAACGAAACCGATGCGTTACACATATCTCATCCTGGCCTTCGTGGCCTTCACTCTGTTCTCCGGGCTTGCGTTCGCGCAGCCCGCCAATCCCTGGGGCGGTCCGTCCAAGCGTTCAACACCGGCGGCAGACGCCACCGATGACGCTGATGACATCGACGTGGTCCCGGCTCCTGACTTCACCCCCCTGCCGCGCAAGGCCGTCTACCCGAAGCGCGACTGCGACTTCGGCAAGGACGACGAGGGACACTGCCGGACCTTCGAACAGGTGGTGACCGAAACGGCCGAGGCGAAGGCCAGGGCCGAGGCACTGGAGCGGGAGAATAGCCTGCTCTGGAGTCTCGTCATGGTCATCAGCCTCATCCTGCTGGTGGGGACTGCGTACGAGTTCATCCAGAAGGAGCGGCGGCTGCGGAACGCCGAGGAACGGCGTTTCGTGCGTACTGTGAAGGGGCATCTCATCCCGAAGCGAGACGCGGACGGCAACCCCGTACGCGACGCGAACGGCTATCTCGTACCCGTGACCAAGGAAGCCACAGAGGACGGTACCGACAAGTAGACCTTCGGCCTCCCCACCCTGATCACCCCGACCACGAACGACCCGCTGACTTCACATCGGCGGGTTTTTCGTATGCTAAAATAAAGCCATGCAAAAAATACTGATTGCCACGCACAACTTTGGGAAGTATAAGGAACTGATGGAGGTTTTAGAAGATCTGCCTTTTAAATTTATATCGCTGAATGATGAGAAGATTACGGAGGATGTGGAAGAAGGCGGAGACAGTTTTGAGGCAAATGCGATTATCAAGGCTGAATTTTTCAGCCGACTGACAGGCCTGCCGGCGATTGCGGATGATTCAGGAATTCATGTAGACGCTATTAATAATGAACTGGGGGTCAAAACCCGTCGCTGGGGGGCCGGCGTAAGTGCCAGTGACGAGGAATGGCTGGCCCACTTTCTGGACAGGATGGCCAACGAAAAAAACCGGAGGGCTGAATTTGTGGCCTGCATTGCTTTTGCGCATCCCGGAGCCGAAACTTTGACATTCATGGGGGAGTGCGTTGGACAGATTCTGGACAGTCCGAAGACAGAAATTGAACATGGGATTCCCCTTTCATCGGTCTTTTTACCCGATGGTAAAAATACAGTTTATTCAGCCATGAGTAAAAAAGAAAAGAATGAAATTTCACACCGCGGAATTGCCATTAAAAAGTGTTACGATTACCTGCTGGAAAAATTTACAGATGAATTACAGCGATGATGACAATCAGGAAGAACTGATAGAACTTTATACTTCTAAAGAAGCTGTCAGTGAAGCTGCCCGAGAAAAAGAGGCGAGTGAGAAAGTGTTTGAGGACATTGGTGTGCAATTGAAAGATTTCCCCGGCCCTCAGCGTGAAATTGATTTACATGGATTTACCGGTTCGGAAGCTATGTTTGAACTCAGTAATTTTTTGGATCGTGCCATTAATCAGCGCGTCAGAACCGTGCGGGTGATTACGGGGAAAGGCCTGCATTCTCAACATATGAAATCGGTTTTGCCTGAGCTGACGGAACGAAAGTTAGGGGAATTCCGGCGTGCAGGTACAGTGCTGGCTTTTCGCCGCGAAAAAAACGGCGGCGCTTTTTTAGTATATTTAGTGTCCTAGAATCTTTTTATTAGTACCTTATGAGTCCTTTTTATCAGTGTTATAAAAATTAACCTGTTTATATCAGTGTTCTTTACTTCTGGAGGTAAAGAACAGGTAAATTTTTTTGACTGTCCTGGAGGAGAGAGTTTGGGCAGCATTTCTGGATATTTTGAAACAGGTGACGGCAAGTGCTATACTGGCCCCCTGAGTTAATAGTATTTAATTTGAATTTTATGAAGAAGATGATTTTTAATCTTTCAGATCGTCTGACAGGCGAAATTGATAAAGCGGTTGATCGCTGGGGTTTCGCCACCCGATCTGAATTTTTTCGTTATCTGGCGGTGGAATTCCTTCGTCATGATAATAACCTCATCGGCACCGATGAGGTTTTAAAAGAGCATAATAAAGAAATCAGACGTGTCAGATATGCTAAAATTACGCCTAATTGGGATTACTAGAAATTTCTGAAACCTCTGGAATCCAATGGGTATATCCCGTACAATATTAGGGAATTTAAAAATGTATGAAACTTTCTGAGGCTATTCGCCAATTTTTGGAACACTGCGAAATCGAAAAGAACCAATCCAAAAAAACACTGACCAATTATCAGCATTATCTGGAGCGTTTTCTGAATTTTACGAAAGACATTGAACTGGCAAAAATTGATTTGGGACTGGTTAAACGTTATCGTCTTTTTCTGAATCGTTTTGAATTCAGGCCTCATGAACCGCTGACGATAAAAACTCAGAATTATCATATCATCGCCCTGCGGGCTTTTTTGAAATACTGCGCTAAACAGGATTGGAAAACACTGGAACCGGAAAAGATTGAGCTAAGCAAGATTCCGGACCGCACGGTGGAGTATTTAACACGCGATGAACTGGAACGGCTTTTTGAAGCGGTGGACACTACTACCATTGTGGGTCTGCGGAATCGGGCGATCATGGAATTTCTGTATTCGACCGGCCTGCGTATCAGTGAACTTACCAGTTTAAACCGTGATCAGATCAATCTGGAGCGCGGGGAGTTTCAGGTGCGGGGAAAAGGCCGGAAAATGCGGATCGTTTTTCTTTCCAAGCGTGCGAAGGAGTGGATATCTGATTATCTGGAAGCCCGGGATGACGGCTATGAGCCTCTTTTCTTAAATCATCGCCGGGCCCGTAAAAAGAAAAACGGCGCTGTGGAAATGAAAGGGGAACACCGAAGGCTGACGGAATATACCATTCAGGAAATGGTGCGCCGTACTGCTTACGAGGCTGGGATTGTAAAGAAGGTAACGCCTCATGTACTCAGGCATTCCTTTGCCACAGAGCTTTTGATCAATGGTGCCGATATCCGCAGTGTGCAGGACATGCTGGGCCACGCGAGTATTACCACGACCCAGATTTACACGCATCTGACGAATAAAAAACTTCGTGAGGTGCATGAGAAGTTTCATAGGTAATTAAATCAGTTGTTGCACTTTGACAAAAAGGTGTAAATTAGGTATTTTAATATGCCAAATGTGTCCAAAAGCATTATGAAGCACATAGAAAATGAAAATGCTGGGATAGCTGAAAAATCTTATTCAAATTTCTCTGCGATAGAAGAAAAAATGAGAAGGTTTTTTAGATATGCCGTTATGGTTTCCGTGCTCGGGCACAGTCCTGCAATTATTCAGCCCACTATTCAAAATGATCGAGAAATGGGCATGCAAAGCAGTCGCCCAGGAGTCATTCTGGGGCCAGGTTTTCCATTGGTCCCAAAAGAAGGATTGATGGAATACAGTGATGTTGATACACAAAGGTATAAGAGTCAGGAAAAAGAATATTTAAATTTCCAACGTGCAGTGGAAATGCGAGAGGAGAAAAGAAAACTTAATAGGGATTCAAGAAAAGTTGATCAATTTATGAGGGAACTTAAACAAAAACTTGAGTCTGACAACTATGTTCCATTTGCTGATTTTATATTTTCAGCTGAAGAAATTGTAGTAGGTGTCGATGGTGAAATAGTTGAAAATGCAAAACGAATTTTTTATGAAGAAATGGAGCAATTAAAAAAAGATAAGCCATCTATTCCTGATGAAAAATATTTAAAAAGAGTAGTAAGTTTTACAGAATTGGGAGACAACGAACCTTATGAGCCGTCTCAAACTCAAGTATCAGTTTACTTGGATAGAAAAGGAGAAAATTGGCGAGGAAATTGTCAGGCAAGAGCTAAATATATTGCAATGGCTTTGGAGTATCTTTATCCGGAATATAAGGGCGGTATTAAATTCCGCAGATCTCAGGAAACTGATACGGAAGGGCATTTTACAACGGTTTTCACTGTTAATGATAAAACGTATCTAGTTGAAAAAAATAACACAGGCATACTCACTGATGAAGATAGAGGAGGCACGGCAATATTTAGCTTACGAAGGTATATTGAAGAATTTGCTGATGTTAGTGACAAGCCTGTAAAAATTGAAAAACCCAGCAAAAAGAAACCTGATCAAAAAAGAGTACGATATAAAGATGATCAGGGTGAACGGGTATATTTTGAAGCACCGCCAGATGATAATATGTTTTTTCCAAATCCTGAATTTGAAGGTAAATTTGAAAATAAAAATAAGAAAAAAACCAACTATTACAGCGGCAGGTATACTCCGCCGGAAATTAGAGAACTAGAAGCTGAAGAAAGGCAACAAAAAAGTGAGGTAGGTAAATTGAAACGAAACAATGACCAAAATTTTGGAATAACATCAGTTAACGGAGTTAATTTAAACGACATATCATATTTTGAAGTAAGTGCTTTTCAAATAGTACGTGACGGCAAAGGAAAAATGACTGAAGTATTACCATGGATGCCTATTGAATATAGTTATGAACAAATGGCTGCAATGCCTCAGGATACTATGGAACTTAATACAGCAAATAAAATGAGAACGCCTACAGTTGACACTATAAGGCGAATAAATGGAATGAAACGTGATTCAGTAATTTACTATGAGGTTGAACACTATAGCCAGGAAGTGCTCGAAGAAATTATGAATACCAAAAGCAAAAGAGTGGTTTTTGCCCTCGATACTCCAGAATTACCAACTTCTTTAAGGTCGGCAATGGCCAGAAAGGGCAATTTCTATTCTTTTCCTGAAACAACTACATTTGTAATAAGCAATAAAGGTGAAAATGATAATCAAGACTTATCAAAAGGTGATTTTGAACTTTTAATGCAAGGAAAGGGCAATCTACAAATTTATTATGCTTATCCAAAAGAATTTTCGTATGAAGAATTAAAGATGATATATCAAAGCGGAAGGCCGATCATTCATTTAACTGGTTTACTTTGCGATAACAATGCAGATGCAATAATTAAAGCTCATGAATATTATGAAAAACCACAGCCCTTTTTAATTCTTGATACATACTTTTACCTTGAACTAGCTCATAAAAATCATCATTTGCTTACAATAAATGATGTTGGCACAATGGTCGAATATCTTATGGTGGCTAAGAAATACCCAAATACTTACAAAACAGTCATGACAAAAATGCCTGGCGAATTTTATGAAAATTACAAAGAAACCATGGGCGCTAATAACAAGAATGTTTATGAATTATGGTTCAATGCATTTTTGCTCAGAGAGATAATATATGCCCAATATGGTGAGGGCGTAAAACGAACAAGGATTGACGATATTATAAATATCTTAAAGCAAATCAATTTTGAAGCAACCGATTTTGAATGGCAGGCAATTGAATCTGATGTAAAAAAAGAATTTTCTGAAAATGGAATTAATTCCTTACCCAAAACAAGGCAAAAATTTTGTACAAACAAATGATTGCGATCTTCAATTGATGAGCAAATTGATTTGTATGGTATGACTGGCTCTGAAGCGATGCTTGAAGAAGTTTCATCGGTGAGCCAAGCATTTTTATGGTCCTAAAAAACTATTCTTTCATTTGTCAATTTATTTGTTTTTACAAGTGTAAAAAAAGGAGTTATAAAAGCCACCTTTAAACAATAATTTTTGAATCATGGAACGAGCCGATTTTATCCGCAGTCAACGCCTTTATACTGCGCTACCTACTTCTTTTGAGACAAGAACCGATCGATATCCGGAACCCATGAAGACTCAGATTGATATTGATACTTACCGGCAACTGGTGTGTCTTCAGTTTGATGAGGGAAATTCGGTTTTAACCAGCGGAACAACCGGAGAAAGTCCCACAACAACTCCGCAGGAAGAAGCGTATTTACGCATGGGCGCCCTGGAAGAAAAGAAGAATCATCGGAATACGGATATCGCCGTGATCAGCGGGGTCGGAAGTAATGACACCATGCACGCTGTGGAATTTACGGAAGCAGCTGTCCGTGGCAAAGTCGACGGAGCGCTCAGCGTAAATCCTTATTACAACAAACCGAATCAGACTGGTCTTTATTTGCATCATGCCGCTGTTGCTGAAGCAGGTAAAGGGATGCCACTCATTATTTACAATATTCCCGGCCGCACTTGTTCCAATATTGAACCTGAAACGCTTATGAGGCTTCACGAAAAATATCCAAATGTGGTGGGTGTTAAGGAATGTAATCCCGCTCAAATGACCCCTGAGGTCATTAGTCAGTATCCTGATACTTTTAAGGTCTGGACGGGGGAGGATGGTGTCATTGTCCCCAATATGCAGGCCGGTGCCAATGGCGCTGTTTCCGTACTGGCTAATGCCGATCCGAAGGGAACCCGGGAGATTGTGGAGTTATGTGCCCGACAGGAATATGAAAAAGCGCAGGCCATGCTGGATGAAAGGGCTCGGTTCATTAAGCTTTTGTTTGATGGAGTCAGAGGGGGTAATCCAGCCAGTATTAAAGCGTTCTTAAAAAGACAGGGCTTTGGAAATGGTGAAGTCCGTTTGCCTGTTGTGCCAGCCACTTCTGAACTTGAGAATGAATTGTATGAAGCAGGCAAAAAACTTGGTTTCGTAGGTTAAACCGGTTTATCAATCATTTCATTGACCTTTCCCTGTAATTTTTCATTCCATTTCACTTTTATGGGCAGAGGCAGGACTTTGTCACCGATAACAAGTTCAATATCATCATTTCCGGGGTGATTTTCCAGAAGGGCTTTAAGATCGGTGTAGAATTTTTTTTCCATTTCTCCTGGCAAGATGATCTGATGAGCATCAGGATTATTGAAGAGAGAATCATTTTCAAGTTCTGAGACCTCGCCGTTTTCCACTTCCATCACTTCTTCAGCTTCAGCCACCTCCTCTTCGGCGACTTCTTGTCTGGACGCTCTGGCGATCTTTTCGTTTTCTGTCCATAATCCTTCTTTTTTGGCTAACTCTTGCAACTCTTCAAGGGTCATGCCTTCCACACTTTCGACCACCACCTGCATGTCTCCCATGCGTTTTTCGAGCTTTCCGTGAACAATTAAAATACGTCCTTCGATTAGCTCACTGGCAATTTTGGCATAAGCTTTAGGAAAAGCGACCACTTCCCCTTTACCCGTCGTATCTTCGAGCTGAATGATAGCCATCATATCCCCTTTTTTGGTAGCGATTTTTTTGAATCCCGTGATCATACCGCCTACTTTGATGGGACTGCCGATGGTTTTGATATGGGTTTTTTCAAAGGGAATCACTTTGCGCTGAAAATACTGAGAAAGACCCACGAGCGGATGGGAGGAAACATAAAGGCCAAGATATTCCTTTTCCCAAGCCAGTTTCTGGCTGTCTGTGGCGGGTTCCAGCTCTTCCAGTTTCAGATGATCGGAAGGAGCATTCGTGCCCATGGCATCAAACAGTCCGGCCTGACCGACGACGGTAGAATCATCCGCATTTTTGGCAAAATCGGCAATCGCTTCGGTGCTCAGACCGATCTGCCGGCGCTCGCCAAAGGTGTCCATGGCCCCGCCAAAAGCCAGGGCTTCGATGGTTTTTTTATTCAGGATTTTTGCCGGCACCCGTTTAGCAAAGTCTTCCAGGTTTTCAAAGGGCCTTCCGCCCGCTTCGCGGGCATCAATGATTTTACGAACGGACCCCTCCCCGAGTCCTTTGATCGCTGAAAGTCCGAAGCGAATCTTACCGTCTTCCACTACAGTGAAATTAGAACGTGATTCGTTCACATCAGGCGGAAGGACCTGAATACCCATCTGTTCGCATTCACTAATTTCGATGACGATTCGGTCTGTATTATCAGCATCGGCAGACATGAGGGCGGTCATGAATTCCGTGGGATATCTGGCTTTTAAATAAGCGGTTTGATAAGCTATCATGGCGTAACAGGCGGCGTGGGACTTATTGAAACCATAACCGGCGAAAGGTTCGATTACTTTTTCGAAGATCTCGATGGCCAGCCCTTTGGGGTGACCTTTTTTCATGGCTCCTTCGATAAATTTTTCTCGTTGGTCCTCCAGTTCTTTGATAATTTTTTTACCGATAGCGCGACGCAGAAGGTCAGCCTCCCCCAAACTGAAGCCCCCAAAGACCTGGGCAATCTGCAATATCTGCTCCTGATAAATGGCGATCCCGTAAGTGGTTTTTAGAATCGGTTCCAGAGAAGGGTGAGCGTACTGGGCTTTTTTACGGCCGTGTTTCCCCGCAATATAATCAGGAATCCATTCCATGGGTCCCGGCCGATAAAGGGATACCATCGCGATGATGTCCTCAAATTCAGTGGGGCGCAGTTCTTTGAGATAACGCTTCATGCCCGCGGATTCCAACTGAAAAACACCTGTCGTTTCCCCCCGGGCCATCAGGGCATAAGCTTTTTTGTCATTGATCGGAATTTGTTTGAGATTGATGGTATCTCCTTTTGTACGTTCAATAATCTTGAGTGTGGTTTGTAAAATTGTCAGGTTCTTAAGGCCCAGAAAGTCCATTTTAAGTAGTCCCAGTGCTTCCAGCGGTTTAGCGGAATATTGTGTGATGAGTCCTTTGTCGTCTTTAGGCGGGCGCATCAGGGCGGTGTAATGCGTAAGTGGTTCGTCCGCAATCACTACGGCGCAGGCGTGCACCGAAACATGTCTGACAGCCCCTTCCAGTTTAAGGGCGCTCTGCATGACTTCATTAAATTGTTCATCTTTTTCAATGACCGCACGAAGTTCAGGAGACCGTTCCAGCGCCTCTTCCAGGGTCGTGCCGGGTCGTTCGGGGATGAGCTTGGCAAACTCATTCATTTTGACAAAAGGAATACCCATGGTGCGTCCGACATCTTTCACGGCTGCCCGGGCAGCCAGCGTTCCGAAGGTACAGATCTGGGCCACACGATCCCGGCCATACTTTTGGGCCACATAATCGATGACTTCATCACGGCGGTTATCGGCAAAATCCAGATCGATATCCGGCATGGAAATGCGTGCGGGGTTGAGGAAGCGTTCGAAGAGCAGATTGTATTTGAGCGGGTCGATGGTGGTGATATCGAGGCAGTATGAAACGAGGGCGCCTGCTGCCGAGCCGCGGCCCGGCCCCACGATGATTTCGTTGTCTTTGGCCCATTTCACAAAATCCCAGACAATCAGAAAGTATCCGACAAAGTCCATGTCTGAGATGATTTTGAGTTCATATTCCAGTCGATCACTGAGTGCTTTGATATTTTCATCTTTGGATTTTAAAACGTCTTTTTCAGTTTTATAACCTTTTTCATTCAATTTGTATTTAGTGATCAGTCCTGCGTAACAAAGTTCGCGCATGTATTCCAGATCGGATTTTCCTTCAGGCGTGGGAAAGGTAGGAATGCGGTAAGTTTCAAAGTCAAACGTGACGTTACAGCGTTCGGCAATTTTGAGTGTGTTCTCAATGGCCTCCGGGGTGTCTTTGAAATATTCGATGATTTTTTCCGGATCGTGCATAGAGTAATCCGCGTTCATCATGCTGAAGCGTCCCGGATCATCCAGATTACGGGCTGAAGCAATACAGGTCATAATATCCTGTGCCACGTTATCTTCCGGATTTACATAGTGAACATCTACCGTTGCCACTACGGGTATGTTGAGTTCTCTGGAAAGTTTGATCAGCCCTTCATTGATGGTTCGTTGTTGAGTGATAGCCGGGTGATGCATGAGTTCCAGATAGAAATTTTCTTTTCCGAAAATAGACTGAAAACGTTCGATCATTTCTTTGGCCCGACCCGTATCACCGTTCAGGATAGCCTGCGGAATATCCCCCATCATACAGCCGGAAAGGGCAATGAGTCCTTGGGAATGTTTTTTCAAGAGATCCCAGTCCACGCGGGGCTTGTAGTAAAAACCGTCCAGGCTGGCGGTGGTTGCCATCGCTAAAAGATTTTTATACCCTTCTTTGGTTTCAGCCAAGAGTGTGGCATGAGTCCGTTTGTTATCGATCTGATGACGTTTGTCGGTGAGTTTGTTGAAGGCGATGTAAACTTCGCAGCCGATAATGGGTTTGACGCCGTACTTTTCACAGGCTTTGTAAAATTCGATGGCACCATGCATGGTGCCATGATCAGTGACGGCAATAGCCGGTGCCCCCTGTTCAACGGCTTTTTTAACGTATTCTTCCGGCGGCGAAAGACCATCCAGAATGGAATAAAAGGTGTGAACATGCAGGTTTACAAACTTGGCTTCGGACATTAGAAAAATGCTTCAAGTGCAGATAACAGATTAGCATAATTTATCGGGGGGCGGTATTCCCGTATCTTAACTCGGAACAGTCAAAAAAATTTACCTGATCTTTACCTCCGAAGGTAAAGAATACTGATATAAACAGGTTAATTTTTATGACACTTATCAACGACACCCCTATGATGCCCCAGGAATCAGATGCCGTCCTGACAAAAGACTTCTAAATTTATTGCATCTATTGACAAATTTTGCTTTAGGCGTAGTATGTTAGTCCTTTATTCTTAACTTTGAGAAGATGGCTAATAAACCCCCACGCCTACCGGAAGATGAGCAATTTACTCCGCAGAGACAAGAATCAAAATTAACAAGATCGATTCGTATGTTGTTAGGTGCATCGCTGATGGCAACTGCTTGTGCCGGACAGGCCACTTCAGCTGAAGTGCCTTCTTCATCCGATGACCCTGAACAGCGCTTTATTGACGCGAAAATCGGCGAATGCCGTGAAAAGCATCGGCATTGGACGGAGAACGAGTGTACGGTTATGGTTCTTGAAGAAGAAAGGGAAAGGGAAGCCGGGGAAAATGATAAACCGAAGCAAACACCCAGGGAAGTTTATTATGATGATCTTGCCGACAGATGTTATGACAGAAGATATAACGAAATATATGACAAAGGCCGAGCGACTATTCAGCGGGAATGTCGTATTGAAGCTTATGAACAAGTTTACAGTGCACCACCCACTGGAACAGAAAGCAACCAGAAGGTTGAACCAAAAAAACAAGTAGAAGGTCATCCGGTTGAAGTGAGCGAACTTCCTGCTTCAGGACTTTGATATCTTTTTGCCGGATTTTTAAGTAGTGATTTGCTTCTTTACAAATTCTTTGGCTTCTTTTTTGTTATTGACCTCGCCTTCGATCTGCGCTTCGCGAAGCGCGTGCAGCAGTTCCTGGATTTTGGGGCCGGGGGGCAGGCTGGTGAGTTTCATGATTTCATCACCGTTGAGTTTGGGTTTAAAGTGGTCTTCAAGAAGCTTCTGATCCTTAAAGTCTTCGTAGAGCTTCATGATTTTTTTGTACAGATTCAGGTTGATGGGAATACTGCCGTTTTCATCGCACCAGTGCAGGCGCATCAGGTCTTCAAACCAAGGATGAAGGAAGAGGTTGACCTGATGAACCCGTTTCATTTTGGGAATAAAACCGACGGTCATATGATGATCGATCAGCCAGGTGATTTTATTGATCTGAGCCTTGGTGAATTTGAGACGGTTCAGTATTTCTCGTGCTATCTGAGCGGAAAGCTCAGCATGGCCATTGAAATGAATGCGGTCGGGCCTGAGTTCAAATTTACCGGGTTTGCCGATGTCGTGCAGAAAAACAGCCCAGCAGAGTTCCAGACTGGCCCACTTTTCCGGCATATCATGAAGGGATTTAAAAGAATGTGTGAGCACGTCGCCTTCCTGGTG
>JAFGTE010000007.1 GCA_016934215.1 Candidatus Peregrinibacteria bacterium
CACTAATCTGGTGCCTCCCGGAACTTCCGTGCATACCTGGGAACCGAGCGCCTCCGCGCTCAGGGAACTTTCAAAAGCAGACCTTTTTGTGATGAACGGTCTGGACCTCGAACCTTTTGCCGAAGATCTTATTGAGTCTGCGCAAAATGCGAAGCTCGAAATCCTTGTCACGTCCGTGGCTGTGCAGAACGATCTGCAGGATGTCACCGAAATGGTTGAATTGGAAGATGAACATGAAGAAGGACATAAGCACGAACATCACCATGACGGTCAGGATCCCCACATCTGGCTCAGCCCGTTTCTTGCCGTTAAACAGGTGGAAGCAATTAAAAATGCCCTAATCAGAATCGATCCGGAAAACGCGTCGGCTTATCGCGAAAACACGGCGGCCTACATAACGGAATTACGGGAGCTGGACAAAGAAATCCACGAAAGATTTCGGACCGTCGACAAAAAAGATTTCATCGTCTTCCACAACGCTTATGATTATTTTTTCTCAGAGTACGGGTTAAGCGAACATAAAAAAGCCGCCGTCGAACCTTTCCCGGGACAGGAGCCCACAGCCGCTTATTTTCAGAAGCTGATTGAACTGATCGAAGATGAAGGTACGATGCTTATTTTTACCGAACCGCAATTCAATCCCCGGGTTGTTCAGAATATTCAGGAAGAAACGGAGGCAAAAAGTTTCGAAATCGATCCTATTGGGTTAGAATTAAGCAAAGAATGTTACGGGAACAACCTCCGGTCTCTCGCGGACGCCTTCATAACAGCTTTCAGCCAATAGATGAAACCGCTTATAGAAATTCACAACGTCAGTCTGCGATTCGGCGATTATAATGTTCTCAGGAACATTAGCCTGGACATCATGCCTCATGAAATGATTTCGCTGATCGGTCTGAACGGATCGGGCAAAACGACTTTATTAAAACTGATGTTAGGCGTTTTTGAACCTGATAGCGGAGAAATCCTGAGACATGTCAGACAGGTCGGTTATGTACCGCAAAAATTTGAATTTGACCGGACCATTCCTTTTTCAGTCAGCGAAATCTTAAGGGTTTATAATCGGGTATCCGATAAGGAGGTCGAGAAAAAACTGAAAGAAGTCAGTGCCGAAATGCTTATCAAAAAGACTATCGGAGACCTGTCTGGCGGTGAAATGCAGCGCGTGCTCATCGCCAATGCCCTGCTTTCCAGGCCCGATCTACTGCTTCTGGACGAACCCACTTCAGGACTGGATATGGCGGGCGAAAAAGATTTTTACTGTATGATTGAAGATATCCACAAAAAATACAAGATCGCCATCGTCATGGTTTCCCATGACGTGTACATGGTCTTTAATCATGCGCAGAAGATCCTTTGTGTCGATCACGGACTGGTGTGTCACGGACACCCCGAAGAGGTCAAAAAACACAAGGAATTTGAACGGCTCTTTGGCCCTCATCTGATACCCTTTAAACACCACCTAAGTCATGGAGATACTGATTGATGCGTTTCAATACGGCTTTTTTATCAGGGCTTTTGTAGTCGGCCTGGCATTGGCGGTGGTTTACGCCCTGCTTGGCAATTTTGTCGTCCTTCGCGAAGAAATCGTCATCGGCCACACAATTGCCAATGTAGTTTTTCTCGGAGTGGCGCTCAGTTTGCTTTTTTCCTGGAACCAGTCCTGGGTCATGGTGGCATCAGCTATACTGGGCGTTTTTTTCATCCTTTATCTGAAAAAAAACTCGCGTTTCAGTCAGAATTCCGTTCTGGAAATGACCGCTCAAATCGCGATTGCCACCGGCATCGTCGTGCTTGCTCAGCTCACCGGTTACAGAAACATCACGGGCTTTCTTTTTGGTAACATCCTGGCGATTTCAAACAGCGACGTCTGGCTGACATCGGCAGTCTTTCTATTCAATATGGTGGTTCTCTTTTTAATCCGTCGACCACTGACTCAGCTCGTGATTAACCGCGATCTGGCCATCGCGGCAGGTAACAAAGTAGAGCGGATCAATTTTATTTTTCTGGTATTGCTGGCGCTCACGGTCGCGGCAGGCATCAAGATCATCGGGGTCGTGCTATTGGGGGCGTTTTTGGTCATTCCGGCGAACACAGCCAAAAACCTGGCTAAAAGCTTTCGTCAGATGGTCGGCTTTTCCGTAGGGATCAGTTTGCTGGCAGTGATCATCGGCCTCTTTTTTTCCTATTTGTTTGATACCCCCAGCGGCGCGATGATCGTGCTGATATTGGGAGTGATCCTCGTATTGACCAATTTGTTTCGGAAGATCATTTGACGGGTTTACTGACGGCCTCTTTTTTTCCGCTTGCCGATTCCTTCCATTAAATCAATTTGAAGCTGCTGGATTTCGAGCAGCCGCTGCCATTGGTAATGCAATAGATGGTCCATTTTTTCATTAAGGTGTTTGACCTCAAGTTCAGCTTTCAGATTGACCTTATAATCCTGTTCCGATCTTAAGCGGTCCCTGTCTTCCTGACGGTTCTGGCTCATCATAATAATGGGAGCCTGAATGGCAGCCAATGTGGAAAGCACCAGATTCAGAAGGATAAAGGGATAAGGATCAAAAGGTTTCTTAATCAGAAGAAGCGTGTTGATGAGAATCCAGCCAAAAAGAATGCCTGCGAAAGTTAAAATAAAAGACCAACTGCCCCCAAAGGTAGCAACTTTATCCGCTATCTTTTCACCAAAAGTAAGCGTACGGTCAAATTCCTGATTGATATTCTCAGACAGAATTTCGTGTTCCTTCAGACTTTTTACGACTTGCTTTTCTAATTTTGTCAGTTTGCCCATCTCTTCCTCCAGAATCTTTTCCACATAGTGCCCCTTGATTTTATTAAAGTCGGCTTTGCAGATATAACCTTTGGCTTCCCAGGCAGGATATTCATTCTTAATTACTTTAATGATTGAATTCCGGATGATATCGACAGCAACCAATGAAGCGAGGGTTTTGTTCTTATAGCAGAGACCGCACTTTTCTTTGCGCACTTTTTTCGGACTGGCCGTTATTTTTGTGACGTCCTCCATAAACTAAAAATCTTATTATTATACCACAAAAACAACGGAAAAGCCAGTCCTAATAACAAAAAATCGAACTATTTGAATATTCGCCGGATTAAAATCAGAATCGGAAAAATTTCAAGACGTCCAAAGAGCATGGAAATGATCAGGATGATCTTCAGGAGTGGGTGGATGACCGCGACATCGATCGACTGCAGGCCGACCGTGCCTAAAGCGGAGATCATCTGAAAGGATGCGTCAAAGAAGCTGAAGTCGAAAATCAGGAAGACAATGATGCCCAGGACAAGGGTGAACATATAAGCTATCACGAAAATGGCAATATTGCTGATATTTTTTTCATCTGTTTCCTGGCCGTGGATGCTCAGAGGGATGACGGCATTGGGAGGACTCGAGAGTTTTTTTAGCTGCCAGCCGATTCCGCGAATCAGGTAATAAATCCTGAAGACCTTGATGCCGCCGGACGTACTTGAAGAAGACCCGCCGATGATCATGCCGAGCATCATCACGAAAATCAGAAGGGGGGGAAGTAAGGCAAAATTGCTAATGTTATATCCGGTTGCCGTGAAAGCTGAAACGAGTTCGAAAAGACTGATCGTCCAGTTAGTGGTAACCGATATAGTTAAAAGACCTGCCACCACAATAAGGACCAGAAAAACGTTCTTTTCAAAACTGAAAAGAAAATCCTTCCATTTCCCTTCAATCATCTTAAAGTGCACGATAAAAGAAATGGAACCGAGGATCATAATGATTGATAATACCGTAAGCTGCCAGCCGTTCGTATAGAATTCATTATGCACACTAAAACCCCCGGTAGAAAGGGCCGTAAATGACATGGCAACTGAATCATAAAGAGGCATACCGGTGAGCCGGAGGAGCAGAATGCCCAGTAGGGTATAACCCACATAAATAGCCATCACCACAGCTAAAGTGCGGCGCAGGCCCCCTTCCAGTTTCTGCCCAAAGCCCTGAGCCTGGTAAAGGGCCATCGAAGCCTCACTCGCTTCTTCCAGGTCAGCTACCTTTTGCTGACCTTTACGTCTTCGGCTGAACAGGAAAAGAAAGATGATAATGATTCCGATACCCCCCATCCACTGCGTTTCAGCCCGCCATAAAAGCAGACTTTTAGGCAGTTCTTCCAGAGAGTTATAAACCGTAATGCCTGTGGTCGTAAAACCGGAAATCGCTTCAAAATAAGCGTTCAGATAATCATAATTCATGCTGGGCAGATAGGTGATCATGCTGATAGCAGGCAGAAGAATAAAAGCCAGCGCACCCAGTATCAGCCCCTGAGTCAGTGTCAGAACTCTGTTATCTTCTTTGAGCCGGTTAAAAAGCACCAGAACCACACCAAGAACCAAAGAAAAACCAAAAGTAAACAAAAAATTCTGAATATCTTCTCCGTAATAAAGACCGGTGATGATTGGAACAAGACGAAAAAAAGAAGAAATAATCAGAAGGTAACCGAGATTACGTAGCAGGATTCTCATTGGTTCTAAAATATTTATTTATATCTTCCAGTTTTTTCGGGGCGACAGCAAAAAGCACCGTGTCATCTTTCAATAGTTTTTCCTCTTTCACTTCTCTGATCAATTTGCCGGTTCGGTAGATAGCCAGCATATAGGCCCCCTTGATTCCGGTGGCTTCCATGTTTTCAGCCTTACAGCCGGCTGTTACGGTCATTTTAGTCACCTGCATTTCACCAAGCCCCAGCTGACTGATGATATTTTCAGTTCCCTTTTGCATAATGATCCGCTGAATGGCTGATACAATTGTACCCACTACAAAAACCAGATTGGTAATTTCAAGCTTGCTGAAAAGTTCCTCATTTTTAGTTTCGTTGACCAGTGTAACGATATGGGGGACTTTCTCATTCTTGGCAATCTGACAAACCACCAGATTCGTTTTATCATCCGCTGTTGTCACTACATAATCAGCTTCAGAAATGTTTGCCTGTTTTAAAAGCGAAATATCACCTCCATCGCCCTGGAGCACCAACACCTCGGTTTTGGCCGCAATGACTTTAGCCCGATCGGCATCCTCTTCGATAAGCGTAACCTGATGCTCATTCACAAGAAGATTCGCCAAAGCGAGCCCCTTTTCACCGCCGCCGACAACAATAATTTTCATAGGAATTTGCTTTATTTTTTGATTTCAGCTGAATTATAATGGATGCGTTAAAAAATAAGAAATAAAAATATGTCATCAGAGGATAAACCACTTTATTTTTGGGCACGAATCGATCACTGGATCCATGAAGCTTTTGGGAATGAGCATTCACCATCCTATCGTGTTGTGAATGACATCGTCGTCTTTCTGATCTTTTTCTCGATCGCCTCTATTATGCTGGCTTCAGTCGAGACATTTTATCTGGCCCATCAGCGGTTTTTTGATATATCAGAAATGATTGTGGTCGTCATTTTTACTATTGAATACGTGGCCAATATCTATGTCGCCCCGGTAAAGACAAAATATATCTTCGGCCCCTGGGGTATTATCGACTTCCTGGCCATCGCGCCTTCTTACCTCAATATCGTCGACCTTCGTGCGATCAAAGTATTCCGTGTTCTGCGTGTCTTACGTTTTCTGCGTCTTATGAGAATGCTTCGTCTCCTGAAACTCGCGAAACATGTGGTAAAGACTTCCGAAGGTGAGAATGCGGTAACCAACCGTTTTGAAACTCTCAAGATGGATCTGCAGATCTATTTCATCGCTATGTTTTCGGTAGTCACTATTTTTAGTACTCTGGTTTATTATGCGGAAAAGGGTGTTGAGGGAACGGCCTTCACGTCGATTCCTCATTCCATGTGGTGGTGTATCGTCACGATTACCACGGTTGGATATGGAGATATGTATCCCGTGACAGTGCTCGGAAGAATCATTGCCGCAGTAACGATGCTATGCGGACTGGCTCTCTTTGGCATGCTGATGAACGTTATCGGAAAAACCATGATGACTTCCCTTTTTGGTTCCGAAGTGGGCGGGGAAGTAGATATTGCTGAACTTGAAGAAGGAGTAAAAAAGAAAGTATAATTTTTTTAAATCGAATTATTACTATTGCTTTTTTTATATAAGCAATGATAATAAAAATAATTTATCACTTAATTCTTTAAAAAATGGCTACAAAGAAAAAAGCAAAAAAAGCTGCAAAAAAGCCAGCTAAGAAAAAAACAGCAAAAAAAGCTGCAAAGAAGAAAAAATAGTTTTTAATTTTTAACGCTATGCAGCAAGAATGCTCTTGTGGAGACAGCTGTCCCCTCTGCGAGAGGTGTGACAATCCACTATGTGAGTGTTACTGTGAATATGAACCAAAAGATGAACCTGAAAATGAAGACGAAATGGAGGATATGAACTGGTAAATAGAATAAAAAACCGTCAGTGACTGCTGGCGGTTTTTTTGTGATATAATAACTTCAAAGTAACTAATAAAGTATGTCCAAAAAAGAAGAAATTGCTCTGGCCCTGCACGAAATAGGTGCCATTAAGTTTGGTGAATTCACGTTAAAATCGGGAATCGTATCGCCCATTTATATCGATTTACGCCTACTGATTTCGTATCCCAAAGTCCTCAAGCTCATCAGTGAAGCTATGACTGAAAAAGCTAAAGAACTGAAATTTGATGTGATTGCAGGCATTCCATATACTGCCTTACCCATTGCTACGGTGATTTCAGTGGAACAGAACTGGCCCATGGTTTATGCCCGCAAAGAAATCAAAGATTATGGCACTAAAAAGAAGATCGAAGGCGTTTTCAAAGAAGGGGATATCGCTTTGATTATCGATGATTTGATTACAACGGGTGGCAGCAAATTTGAAACGGCAGAACCTTTCGAAGCCTCCGGACTTAAAATAAAGGATTTTCTGGTACTCGTTGATCGTGAGCAAGGGGGTGGCAGAGTGCTTGCAGAAAAAGGATACAAGCTGCATAGCATTATTGGGATCAATGAATTACTGGACATTTTAAATAAAGAGACTAAAATTGACCAAGAAAGTTATAAGAAAGCGAAAAAATTTATTGCGAACACACAGATCTAAATAGATTATTGATCATGCAAGCCCCCCAGCCAAATCCAGATTCAAATACTGACAACGAACCTCCACCTTCAGGTCCGGGTCCGCTGGACCTACGGGCACTTATGGAAGATGCCGGTTTTGTGACAGAAGAAAATATTCAGGAACTTCGCACCAGAATGTTGCCTGATTATCAAAGGGCTTTTGATTTTGCATCAAAGAATGATCAACTGATTTATGTGGCTCTTGCCAGAAGAAGTGCACAGGAGTTAATAGCTATAAGAGGAAGAAATGGAAACAGAATGTCATTCGGGATGCACCGGTGCAGAAGTCACATAGATTTTATCCTTGAAGCTCTGCCGGAATTCAGCGCAGTCAATGCGTCGCAGGAAAAGAAATGATAGAATTAAAAGGCAATTAAGTTAAGCGCCTATGTTCTTCATGGATGCCCATACCGAACTCCGCCCCACAAATAAAACCTATCTCAAAGCCTTGCGTCTTTATGTATGGGGCGCTTATCAAATAGATAATACGGGATACGATGTGAGCACGAAGGCTTTTTTAGGTGCCGGTCGTAAAAAAGTCAGAGCCCAAATCAGGGCAAATGATGAAGGAATACTCGCTGGCATTCAGGAGGCTCAGTGGCTGATAAAAAAATTAGGGCTAAAAATCGTGCGGACAAGAAAAGATGGTACTAAAATAAAAGCCGGTCAGTATGTTTTGGAAATTGAAGGAGCTGCCTCACAGATATTAGGTGCCGAAAGAACCCTGCTCAACCTTCTTCAGAGAATGAGCGGCGTAGCTACAAAAACCAAAAAATTGAGCATTAAAATGCCCAAGGGAATCAAACTGCTGGCCACCCGCAAAACGCTTTGGGGACTACTGGATAAACGGGCCGTGACATTGGGGGGTGGCGGCACCCATCGGTTGCATTTGGCGGACGCTATTCTGATAAAAGAAAATCATATCACGCTGGCTGTGAATCTGAAAAAAAGTCTGAAAAGAACATTCAGGCGCACCAGAAAAGTACGTTTTACAGAGATTGAATTTGAATCTCCGGAAGAAGTGAAAGGTTTTCTTGATATTCATGAAAAACTCAAAAAATATCTGCGGAAAGAAGACAAAGTCGTTGTCATGCTCGATAACTTTACGCCAGGCGACATCAAAAAGGTTGTTAAGCCACTGGCTAAAGCAGGTTTTATTGTTGAACTTTCAGGCGGAATCAATGAAAAAAATATTTCACGCTATAATATTGTTGGGGTTTCGGCCATTTCATCCGGTTCAATAACAACCGAGGCGCCTAATCTGGATTTCAGTCTGCAAATTGTAGATAAATAAACATATGAAAAATAATCCTGATACAGAAGATAAGATCATTCACAAAAAAAGAAGTTCTTTTATGATTTTTGTAGCCTTGCTGACGTCTATAGCGCTCGTTTTTTTATCAATTCAGGCTTATTTTTACCTTATTCACCCTCAGCCGGTCGATATTCCGAATTTGTCAGAAGTAAATGCACTTTTTAGTAGTGAACTGGAAGGGACCTTCTCATCTCATGGTGCTGATGCAGTTAAAAAGGTCATAGACAGTACACGCGACGACATAAAACAAATTGCTAATTACATTTCAGCTAAATCCTGCCGCAAGGCGGATCGCGTTTGTCAGAGCAAGGCCCTGTTTCAATTTGTACGCGACGAAATCAAATATGTTCCCGATAGTCGTTTCCACGACCAATTGGAGAATCCTCTTACTGTCCTTAAAACCGGCGGGGCGGATTGCGAAGACATAGCAGTACTTCTAATAGCCCTCGAAAAAGCCATTGGCAATAAGGTGCGCCTTGTTTTCGTGCCCGGTCACACGTACGCCCAAGTGAGTATTCCGGATTATCGTGGTGAAAAATGGCTTAACTTAGAAGCCACCTGCAAGGATTGCCAATTTGGAGAATTGCCCAATGACACCGCCATCCAGAAGAAAAACTATTACGAAATTTAAGAGGTAGAGTATATCCCTTTTTCATACAAAATTCTGATGCGCCAAAGTGGCGCCACTTTGGCGCCAATATGGCACCAATCTGGCGCATCAGAATTCCACTTCCAAAAGAGAGTACCCCCACCTCTTCAATTTTTGCTAAAATTTGAGCATCGTCATTTCTATGAAAAAAACGCTGATTATCGACAATTACGATTCATTTACCCATATTCTCAAACAATATGTGGGTGAACTAAAAGGAAATCCTGAGGTTTTTTTCAATGATAAAATTTCGGTATCTCAAATCAGACGAATGAAACCAACCCACATTATACTTTCGCCGGGGCCGGGCACGGTGGATCACAAAAAAGATGTGGGAGTGATGTTTGATGTGATTGACGCTTTCTATAAAAAGATTCCCATTCTGGGGGTTTGCTTGGGGCATCAGGCCATTGGTAAGTATTTTGGCGCTAAAATTGTACCTGCCCCCAAAGTGATGCACGGCAAGCGCTCCACCATTTTTCACGACCATAAGGGAATTTTCCGTAATGTGCACAACCCTCTCGAGGTTATGCGTTACCATTCTCTAGTCCTCGATACCCCTTTTTGGATGCGATCAAATGAGATAACCGTAACCGCTTACACTTCCGATTTTCTGATTATGGGCATAGAGCATAATCAATATCCCGTTTACGGCGTTCAGTTTCATCCGGAAAGTCTGGGCACCGAGGAAGGCCACCTTATTTTAAAAAATTTCCTGAAATGTAAAGTATGAATTTTGATCTCAGTACATATTCGGAAGATTCCGGAAAAAAAGGATTTTGTATGCTTCATACAGGGGGAGTAAAAACACGATGGACCAAAATCTGCATGAATCCCGGACGGTTTTCCAGGCAGATTCCGGAGTTAAAAGATGGACAATCTGTCCATATTGGATTTTTGGCTTACCCTAACCCAAAACTAGCCAATAAAATCCCCGATTCAGGCTTCTTTTCTTATACCGATTCGACGATTCATCAACATCCAAAAAAAGCCAAGCTCACAAATCTCAAATCCGATTTCAAAAGCTCAGGGAAACTTGAGCAAAGTGTCACCAAATCTGAGTACGTAAAAAAGATTCAGCAGATCAAAAAACTACTGGCCGCTGGAGAGATTTATCAGCTCAACTATGCTATCCGGTTCCGGAAAAAATTCACCGGCAATCCTTATCACTTTTTTCTCCGATTGATTGAGACCAATCCTACGGATTTTTCCGCTTTCTTAAATGGCGGTGACTTTCAGATTCTCAGTAATTCTCCCGAACGGCTTTTCCGGGTTGAAAAGAATCAAATAATGACCCAGCCTGTCAAAGGAACAATCAGTAAAGAGGGGGGCAAAAAAGTGCTTCAAAAATTACTTGCCAGTAAAAAAGAACGTGCTGAACTGGATATGATCACAGATTTAGAGCGCAACGATATCGGCAAAATCTGCAAATACGGTTCGCTTCGGCTGGCAAAAGAAAGAGAAATCATTGAGCTTGCTAATTTATATCATACTTACTCAGAAGTTTATGGCAATCTGCCGCGCGGAATGACAAGGGCCGACATCGTGCATGCCATGTTTCCGGGAGGTTCTGTTACCGGATGTCCTAAAAAACGGGCGATGGAATATATTGAAAAACTTGAAAAACTGCCCCGTAACATCTTCACAGGTTCGATTATTCATATAGCTGATGGAGTGATGGACACCAATATTTGTATTCGCACAGCTTTAGTGAGGGGCGGATATATCGAATACTGGGCTGGCGGAGGTATTGTGGCAGATAGCGATCCTGAAGCAGAATATGCTGAATGTATGCTGAAAGCGGAGAAGTTTTTAGGGCTTCTTAATTGACGAAAACAGATTCAGAGAGTATACTTATATAGTAGAAAATAAACAAAAAAATCATGGAAAACGAACAACCAACCTCTCAACCCGCGGCAACTCCGACCCCACCTCCGGCTACCCCCCCCCCCCCCCCCCCCCCCCCCCCCCCCCCCCCCCCCCCCCCCCCCCCCCCCCCCCCCCCCCCCCCCCCCCCCCCCCCCCCC
>JAFGTE010000001.1 GCA_016934215.1 Candidatus Peregrinibacteria bacterium
CAGGAGAAATTTAGTTCGAGCATATCGACCGGGTATTTGTCCATGATCTGAGCCACTTCAACCAGTTCATCGATATTCTTACCTCCGATACTACCTATCAGTGGATTCTCGGAAGTTAAATCACGATATTTCTCAAATTCATGACGGGCATTTTTAATGCCTTCACCGCAAAGTCCAACCGCATTGATGACCCCACCCGGAAAGGTGAGTACGGTAGGATTGGGGTGTCCGGGCCGTGGGTCTTTAAAAATGGTTTTGCCCGTTACGCCGCCTGCGCCGTGTTTGATACAGTTGGCCAAACTGGCTCCGGTTACCCCTAAATAGCCCGATGCGACCACGGTGGGATTCGGGAAATTAATGCCGCAGAAGTTAACTTTTAGGTTCATGAGAGTTTGTTTTTTACTGGATGAAGTATATCTAAACAAGCAAATTTTTTCTTTTTATTATACTTGACAAATTATATATTTATAGTAAAATATTATCCTTTATTAACCCCTTATTCTGTTTCGCTATGCGTCAGTCTCCTGAAAAAACATCTTCCGGCATTCGATCATTCTTCGAATCCGCCAGAACTAAAATTGCTATTGCCGCGCTTGGCCTTGCGACTGTACCCGGTTGTCATGTTTGCGCCAATTTTAATCTCAACAGTCCCGAAGGCAGAAAAGAAGCCGCTCAGGAAGCTGCCAGAAGAAAAGCCGTTGAAGCCGATGATAACAAGATTATTCATGCTACAGAAATTGACGCTATCATCATTATTGAAAGGCAAAAACTGAAAGAATGCCGCAGTAAAATTCAGGCCTTGCTTGATATTTCAGAGTATTCCCCCCTGCATGAAAAGGCAGATCACACACGTGTTTATGATCTTCCTGCAGAGGCCAGCCCCTGGACTAAGTTAGTGATTGAACCGGACGGCCAGATCACGATGAGAATTGATGGAAACGCTATTGCTTTAGGATTTAAGTGTGATGAAAATCTTGGCAAAAGTGAAGATACCTACTGCAAAGGCGCAGAAGTTGATCCTGAAAAATTGAGTGATGTTGAAGAAATTCATGAATACGAGGGGGGCAGTGTCAAAGAGGACGAAGCAGATGAAAAAGAAGATGAAGCTAAGAAAAAAGAGGAAGCGGAAGCTAAGAAAAAAGAGGAAGAAGAGGCAGCAGCTAAGAAACAACGGGACGCCGAACTTGAAGCCAGCGCTGTAACCGGCTCACTGGCCGATAAGGCTTATATTATTTCGGATCTTCTTACAAAACTAACAGGACAGCTTGAAACTGCCATCGCGAAACTCGATTGGCCCGCAAAACAGGAGCTAGCCCGTGAATTAGCCAGCGTCAATCCTGAATGGGTGGCCTTTGTGGAAAAGCAGATCAGTGACATCAACGCATCTAAGGGTAAAAAGTCGGATTTGGACGGTACTATAATTCATCTTCTGCATTTCAGACCTAAGATGATTGAGGATGTAGCCAAAGAGTTAAGAGTTACCTTGCAATGGCCTGAACCTAAGGCTGAACCTGAAACTGAATCTAAGCCGGAAGCACCTCAGACTGAACCGGATTCTGCAAAAAAAGATTAATTTTTTAGTTTTTTGATGGCATCAGCCACCGCCATTGCCACTCCTTTATCCAGCGCGCTGGGAACGATTTTTTCAGGCGCGGGCTTTTTGATGTAAGAAGCGATGGCTTCAGCCGCGGTAATTTTGATTTTATCATCAATAATTTTGATCCCGGCATCAAGCACCCCCCGAAAGATACCCGGGAAGCCGAGTACGTTATTGATTTGATTGGGAAAATCGGAACGGCCGGTAGCGACAATAGCCGCTCCGGCTTTTTTAGCCTTATCCGGCATGATTTCGGGTTCAGGGTTGGCCATGGCAAACACAATCGGGTTCCTGGCCATACTGCGTATCATACTTTCGGTGACCAGACCCGCCTTGGAAACGCCGATAAACACGTCTGCTCCTTTCATAATTTCAGCCAGCCCGCCCGTTCTGCAATTGGGGTAACCGGTTCCCCAATGGCATGCAGTATTTGTGATATGTGCTAAATCTTCTTTCACGCTATTCAGATTCTCACGACCCTTATGAATGACTCCTTTGCTGTCACAAAGCAAAATGTTTCCGGAGTTCACTCCATACGTAATCAGTAATTTGGTGACGGCTACACCGGCTGCCCCCACACCGCTTATGACAATCTTTACTTTTTCAAATTTTCGATGGGTCAGTTTTAAGGCATTAATGAGACCAGCCAGAACAACAACGGCCGTTCCGTGCTGGTCGTCATGAAAAACCGGAATATCCAGGGATTGAATCAGTCGTTTTTCTATTTCAAAACAGCGAGGAGCCGAAATATCTTCCAGATTGATGCCTCCAAAACTTGGAGCAATGTGCTTCACCGTTTCCACGATTTCATCGATTTTCTGAGTGGCCAGGCAAATTGGAAAAGCGTCGATTCCACCGAATTCTTTAAATAAAATGCATTTGCCTTCCATGACCGGCATGCCGGCGACGGGACCGATATTCCCGAGACCCAGTACGGCGGAACCATCGGTCACCACGGCCACCATATTGCCTTTACTGGTGTATTTATATACATCTTCGGGATTCTTGTGGATTTCCCGGCAGGGGCCAGCAACTCCCGGTGTATAAGCTAAACTGAGGTCCTTTTTTGTTTTTATAGGCACTTTTGAAATAACTTCGATTTTTCCGCGATTTGCGGAGTGCAGCTTTATTGATTCCCGATAGTAATCCATGCACCCAATTTAACACGAGATTCAGGCCCTAGCGCCTTGATTTTTTAATCTAAAAATGCTATAATTATATGATAAATATGAAAGAAACACCCCGTACATCATCGGGGAACAAAATTGCCGCTAAATGGGACGGCATGGATTTTATGGAACGCCTGAAACTGATTATGAACTTTGCTGATAAGTTCCTGGAGTACGGACTCATCGCGAGAAGTGAGCTTGCTCTGGTGACCGGCATGCCTGAATCAGACTGGGAATATATTGTGGGCAGGGAAGATCAGCCACTGTTCACCAGCATTCATCTGAAAAAGGAAGTCGCTGCCCAATTACATAGAGAGAAATTAAAAGCCGCCTTATGGGCGGTTTTTAAGTAGTCGCTATCAGAAGGGGCTTGCAATTTTTTTGACATATGCTAAAATTCAGTTACAAAAACAAAAACGAACATCAAAATGAAGCTCCAAACCAACAAAACATTGGAAATAAAGGGTGTTTCGTACTGGAATAAGCTCTCAGCCATGCAGAGACTGCATTTTGTGCTGAACCATCAGGGCTTATTTTTGAATTCCCGGCTGGTTAATCCGGGCGAATTACTGGCCGCGCGTTCCGCTCCTGAGTCTGCTCAGGTTTATATTGTGGAACGTGAAGAAAGTCCTTTTTTCTCTGCTATGGACATCAAAAAACCGGCAGAATCACAAAAGGAATCTTTCCGGCTGGCTACCACGCTTGGTGTGGCATTAAGTTTATAAAGTCCGCTTCTTATCGACAATCTCTTGAAAAAAGGGCGGTTTTTTGGTATAATTAAATATTAGAAATAAATAAAAAATCATGAATTACAATAATTCATTTTTCAGCCCAAAAAGACTTGTTTTTCGCGGTGGTCCGACACCCGCTCCGAAAGGCCCTGATCAGCCAATTGATAAAGGGTTAATGGCTAAACAGATAAAAAATAAAACCTTTGAGCAGCAGTGGCATGAAACACAGGAGGAAGCTTATCGAAAAATTACTGCCGCCTTGGATCGGGCAGGCGCCCAAAAAAAGGCTGATAAAAAGCCAAAACCACGCGGCGTAGCTGTAATTGGTGAAGGTACTGCTTATACCGCCAAAGGAAAGGAAAAAATCCCTGGCGACAAAGGATCTGAAAAATATACGAAAACAGCACCAAAGAGGCCTGCTGCAGTTGCAGCCAGAGCAGAGCGAGGTTTTGCTGAGATAAGACCTGTAACTATCAGACCGCTCACTACAGCTGAGAGATCTCGTATTTCGGTTGATCCTTCAAGGCTCACCATAGCAACTGAATTTCCACTAATAGTTCAGGCGGCGAATGAATATATGGCTGATCTTCAGACTATAGGAGCAGATAATGTGGCAAAGTCTCTTCACACACAATTAGTCAGAGCTATGGCCTATAGAAATAACCAGGAATTTGATTCGTTTTTTGATACAATAAATGACATCCAGCGTAGATTTTCGTTTTTTGATACGAGACTGGCCAGAGGAAAGCAGCAAAAGGGAAAAGGAGAAGGAGAAGTCTAATTTCAGTAATGTCGTTGACTTTTCAGATGTATATCATAAAATGACTTACCTAAATCGTTACGTTGTTTCTTTTTTGTGGGTATTTTAAAAAGCTTCATAAAAGGTTACAGTTATACCTCTGAGGAAGGCCAGAAGATTTCTGAAGCGGCAGCTTACAGAATAAAAGGGATGCTTGATCAACCTGTGGGAGGCAAAAAGTATCCAATAAACGGCTACAAAGCAGCAGAATTAATAGAACAGGAAATTCCCGGAAGAGCACATCGGGTGATTCGCGGTTTTCGGAAAGTGATATTTGATACTGTAACTAAAAGACTTATTAAACGTTAGGCTTCTTTTTGTGCCACTCGGTGGCCTTTTCAAAAGCGTGCCCCACGTGAAACAGGTTGCCTTCTTTATATTGTCCGGCAAGGACCTGCAGGCCAATGGGCAAACCTTTTTTGCTGAAGCCGGCGGGAACTGACATACCACAAATACCGGCTAAATTGATGGGGGTTGTCAGAATATCGCACATGTACATGGCCAGCGGATCATCGACTTTTTCGCCGATTCTAAAGGCGGGTGTGGGAGAAGTAGGGGTTATGAGGGCGTCGCATTGTTCAAAGGCGTCTTCAAACTCTTTTTTCATCAGGGCGCGGACTTTAGCAGCCTTTAAGTAGTAAGCGTCATAGTAACCGGCCGAAAGAGCATAAGTACCCATCATGATGGTTCGTTTCACTTCGTCTCCAAATCCTTCGGAGCGGGATTTCATGTAGATTTCCTGTAATTCTTTGGCATCATCGGTGGTATGGCCGTATTTGATGCCATCGTAACGGGCCATATTGGTGCTGGCTTCGGATTTAACCAGAATATAATAGGTAGGAATGGCATATTTGGTGAGTGGCAGGCTGATTTCGATGATTTTGGCTCCCAATTTTTTCATCACTTCCACCCCTGCCATCACGGTGTCACTGACTTCTTTATCGACACCTTGTCCAAAATATTCCTTGGGTAACCCTAGCGTCAAACCCTTCAAATCCTCTTTCAGAAATGTACTGTAATCCGGCACCGGTTCATCGGGGGTGGTGGCATCTTTTTCGGAGCGTCCGGCCATTACCTGTAAAACGAGAGCGGCGTCTTCAACGGTTTTGGTAATGGGGCCCACCGTGTCGAATGAAGAGGCATAGGGAATGCAGCCGTAACGGGGCACCCGGCCATAGGTGACTTTGAGGCCGACGACACTGCACAGACTGGCTGGCTGACGGATGGAACCGCCGGTGTCAGTGCCGATGGAAAAGGCACACTGGTCAGCAGCCACGCTGGCGGCCGGTCCGCCCGAAGAACCGCCGGAAACACACGCTGTGTTCCAGGGGTTAGCGGTCACGCCAAAAAAACTGTTTTCCGAACTGGCCCCCATGGTGAATTCGTCGGTATTGGTCTTTCCTAAAAGAATGACGCCTGCATTTAGCAAGCGGTCATACATATGGGCATTGTAAGGGGGGATAAAGTTTTCCAGAATTCTGGAACAAGCGGTTGTCCGGATGCCCGCCGTACAGATACAGTCTTTCAAATTCATAGGGATACCTTCTAAAAGGCCCTTGTAATCCCCTTTTTTATCGATTGCTTTTGCCTGTTCAAGTGCTTGTTTTTCAGTGACTGTAATGTAGGCATGTAATTTGTCATCCGTCGCCCTGATTCGATCAAAATAAGCCCGCGTCAGTTCAGTCGCACTAAATTTTTTTTCTTTCAAACCCGCTTTTGATTGGGTGATCGTCAAATCAATCATTGAAAACGTTTTTAACTTTAATCATATGATCCTGAATGGGCATGGGTGATTGCTCCAGAAGTTTGTCAGCCAAATCACAAGATTGAACTTCATCTTTATAAGTCACATTTTTAAGTCCTGTGATCTGAGCAATAGGCTCGACTTTTGAAGTATCAATTTCTTCCAACATTTTGGCTTTACTCAAAATGCCGGAAAGTTGTTCACCGAATTTTTTGACTTCTTCATCAGAAAGCTCAAGCCTCGCTAGTTTGGCTATATGTTTTACTTCATCACTTGTCAGCTTCATCGTTGTACTTTAATAGACGTTTTTGATAAAATGATTTTAACTGAAAAAACGCAAATGGACAAAATCAAAAGCTTGCACGACGTCAGTTCCTTCTTCTTCTTTGTACTGGCTTTAACTTACATCGCTATGGTGCTGGCTTTTCGGAATAATTTTATGGCCGATTTCTTTTTGGCCATTATGCGGATACTGGACATTCCCTTTGCCTTTGTTTCACTTTTGTATGGTTTCAGTACCTTAGCTCTGCAGATTAATACGGGAAGAGATCCTGAAGCCGGTATTTCGCCATGGATTTTGGTGATCCTGGTGGTTTGTCTGATGCTCTTTGGTGCTGTGGTTTTTGTGAACTTCGCTTTTCCTTCTCAGCTTTAAACTTATTTGGTCTTATAATTTGGTGCATCTTTGGTCACTACCACGTCGTGCGGGTGACTTTCTTTCAGGCCGGCATTGGTGATTTGAACAAACTTCGCTTTTTTATGGAAAGTCGGAATATCTTTAGCGCCAACATACCCCATACTGGAACGAAGACCACCGAGTAATTGAAAAATTTCGTGAGCCACGGGGCCTTTGTAGATGATTTGCCCTTCAATACCTTCCGGAACATATTTGGCTTCTTCCTGTACATCGGCTTGGCCATAGCGTTCTTTTCCGCCTCCAGCCATGGCTCCCATGCTGCCCATACCGCGATACGCTTTAAATGTTTTTCCTTCGTGGTAAATCAAATCGCCGGGGCTTTCTTTGGTGCCGGCAAAAAGAGAGCCGATCATGACGGTGCTGGCACCGACAGCGATTGCTTTGGCAAAGTCGCCGGATAGCTTGATTCCCCCATCAGCAATAACGGGAGTACCTGTTTTTCTGGCTTCCTTAACACATTCAGCCACGGCTGAAAACTGAGGAGCACCGACCCCGGTGACCACACGGGTGGTACAAATAGAACCAGGACCGATACCGACTTTTACGGCATCGGCACCGGCTTTAACCAGAGCCTGAACCGCTTCAGCGGTAGCGATGTTTCCACCAATGACATCCACTTTTTTATAATGTTTTTTGATATATTTGATGGTATCGATCACTCCTTTGGAATGTCCGTGAGCCGTGTCGACTACGAGTACATCAACACCAGCTTTGACGAGTTTTTCAACCCGTTCCTCCATATTTTTAGCGGGGCCGACAGCCGCTCCCACGCGAAGTCTTTTATCGGCATCTTTACAGGAATCGGGATAGAGTTTGTTTTTTTCAATATCCCGGCGGGTGACCATAGCTTTTAAGTTGCCTTTTTTATCCACAATAATCAGTTTGGAATGTTTGGATTCTTCCAGAATGTCATTGGCCTGAGTTAAAGAAATACCGTCCTGAGCCGTCAGTAAATTAGCCGCTTTGGTCATGCGGTCCTTTACCTTCAGGCTCGCATGTTTGTGAATGAAATAATCGTTGGCTGTAACCAGCCCAACCAGTTTGCTGTTCGGCTTTCCGTTTTCTGTAATCGGCACGGCTTTGTAGCCATATTTGTTGCGGATTTCATACACATCCTGAATGCGGTCCGTGGGTTTGGCACAAATGGGATTTCGGATAAAACCATTCTCAAAACGTTTGACCCGGTTCACCTCCTCAGCCTGCTGATCAGGCGTCATATTTTTGTGAATGATTCCAATTCCGCCGTACAGGGCCATTTTGATAGCCAGTTCATGCTCGGTTACGGTGTCCATGGCGGCGCTCAAAATGGGAGCATTCAGTCTGATCTGCCGGGTCAGCTGAGTTTTAGTATCCACGTCCCGTGGCAGTATTTCGGAGTACTGCGGAAGGAGTAGGACGTCATCGTATGTTAAATAGAGTGGTAAGTCCGCCATGACTTTAAAATTAATTTGATATTTAAAAAATATTTTATCAAAATTTTCATGAAAGTCAACTAAAAATATTCCAAAAAGGCTCTGCTGTATCTGATAGAGCTTTTGTGTTACAATTTGCAGGCTTTTTTAAACTTGTATTCGTTGAAGTATAAGCTTTTTCCGTGGTTTGTAGGACTTTCTCTTCTCGTGGTGATTCTTTTCGCTTCTTTTTCTTCGCCTACGGTCATTCAGTCGGATCCCGCCGAACAGCAAAGTAAAGTGACTTACAATGCTCCGTTTACTGTGCATTTTAGTCATATCATGCAGCGCCGCTCTGTGGAGGATGCTTTTATGATTCTGCCAAAGACTGAGGGCCGTTTCAGATGGAAGGACTTCTGGACTCTGGAATTTATTCCGGATGAGCCACTGACGATTGGAGACAAATATCGCATTGTGATTCAAAGTGATGCCAAAAGCATCTGGCTGAAAGGGATTGGATATGATGCAGTGATCGATTATCTGGTCACGGGGCCTCCTTTTGTGCTTTTTACGGATCCCCAGGCAGGAGAAGTAATTAAGAAAGGAGAAGCCATTACGGTGATGTTTGACCGGCCCATGGATTTTGACAGCAAAAATGAGAGTGATTTAATTCGAAGTAATCCGCCGCTTTCCGGACATATTGAGTACTTTGGTTTGAGCGCTTTTCAGTTTTTTCCTGAAAAACTGAAAGCGGCTCAGACGTATGAAATTACGATTCCGGCAGACCTGGAAGCAATCGACGGGGGTGAAACCGCGGAAGATTATTCCTGGATTGTTACCACCTCTGATCTTGCCATAGAAAAAAGTGACCCTGTGGGGGGCGCTCAAGAGATTGATCTGGACCGGTCTATTAAAGTCTATTTTGATGCTGAGGTCTCCTTAGAAGCGATCAAGCCAGGACTTAACGCACTGCTCTATCCATCTAATGACCTGGATGCCGATGTCACCCGCAAAATGGATGGATTTTTTAATACAGAAGTGACCTATGAGGCCGATCAATCAGGTGAACCGATGAAGGACACTTTGGTATTTACCCCCACTTTCGATTATCAGCCGGGTGAAAATTACCGCTTTGTTTTAAAAAGTGATAAAGATCTGCATCTGGAAGAAGATTATGAACTTCAGTTTTCAACCTTGGGTACTGCTGAAGAAACCGAGGAAGCTCCGGAAGAAAAGGAAGAAGAAACAGCAAAGGAAGCCCCTGAAGTAAAAACGAAATCTGTCATTCAGGAAGATCATCTGATGCAGTATTTTATTCGGGGAGAAAACCCGCGATTACAATTAGATGAGCCGCTCAGTGAACCGGTTCTGCTCTCTGTTTGTCCCGTTTCCAGCAATGAATATATTCGGGTCACCGCCGCCAGTGGCTGGAATAATTACCGGTGTCAAGACACCGACCCAGTTGTCATTAATCCGTCTCAAAAAGAGGATGAATTGATAATCAATCTGGATGATTACTTTAATCTTAATTGGGTGACCGGTATCTATTATGCTTCGATTAAGATCGGTGATGATCGAATTATCAGGCATTTTTTGATTGAAGACACGACGTTGCTTATGAAGCGTTCCGAAGCCGACCTTCTGATTTGGGCGCTGGATGTAAAATCCGGCAGGCCCATTCCGGAAATGGGAATTGAAGTAATATCGTATGACGGCGAATTGATCGATCAGGGAGAGACCGATGAAATGGGCCTTTTCAGTCTTCATGAACCGCTTGATGAAGGCATTTATGTGCGAGCCAAATTGGAAGACAATGAGGGAATCAATCGATTTGGACTGGTTGCGGATCGCTGGATTCTGGATTCAGCCAATGAATCAACTGCTGATGAGAACTCAGGTATTTATCTTCTTCTGAACCAACGTATTTTTTCTGCCGGTGACAGTATTCAGATCAAAGGCATTTGGAGAAATCTGGAAGAGGGTGTACTGACTTTGCCCACGGCCACTCAGGTAACGGTGACCATTGAAGACCCTCGGCATAATTTCATTGTTTCCAAGCGTATTCCGATGCGACGCAATGGTTCATTTGACGGTGTTATTGCCATTCCGGGTGATCTGACCCCCGGACCTTATTTTGTAAGTGTGGTTGATCTTAATTATCAGCGGCTTTCAGCCCCCGTACCGATTCAGATAAAAGACAGTGCTGCTGATCTGAAATTGGAATGGGTGGAAGCTGAAAGTGATTATGCGTATGGCATAGCACCCGTCTTTACAGCAAAAGCACGCTATAAAAACGGAATTCCTGCCGGCAATGTAAAGGGGAAGTATTTGCTCTATCGACGCCCTTCTAAGCTCCAGTATGAGGAAGGTGCCATCAACTATATTTTTGATACTCTGGAAACTGCCTGCACTGTAAATTGTCAGGATCAAACACTGGTACTGACGAAGGATTTTGAATTTGATCCGGAGGGCAAAATAAAACTTATTTTATCTGACCAAAAAGATAAATTTCCTGCCCCCGGTTATGATTATGATTTACAGATTGAAGCTTCTTTACCGGGCAGTGAACCGGTTCGTCTCCATCAGTCTTTTAAGGTACATCAGGGTTATTATGATCTGGGCCTTGGCACAAAACATGCTTTGCTCGATATGGATGAACCGATTGAAGTCAGTGTGCTTGCCCTGAGCCATGAAGGCAAAATGCTGCCTGGAAAAAAGGTAAAATTGACGCTTATTTCATCCAAGGAACAAAAAAAGGTCTTTGAAGAAAATATCGATACTGATTCCAGGCCCGTCACTACTTCTATCGCTGTCGCTCCGACGATGGAAGACGGTGTCTATGTACTGCAGGCAAAAAGCCTGGATGAAAAGCGGAATGAAGTCAGCGCCGAACAATTGATTTATATTAGTATCAATCCGTTGCAAAAAATTGATGATGAGCTTTTACTGGCTTTGGATCAAACGAAATATTTTATCGGGGGCCGGGCGCATCTTTTAATCAATGAATCCACTGCTTCGGAGGACAATCCTGTTCCGGTGTTACTGACCTATGAACGGAATGGACTGCTCGGCTATAAAATGCTGGAACTCACTCAGCCCATTACGCGGTTTGCCGTGCCGATTAAGGAAAATATGATGCCTCATTTTGAGATGAAACTCACGCGTTTTAACCGGGGGGTCACCCCTTCTTTCAGCTCGGTTTCCCGTACGGTTGATGTGGGCAATGATGCGTCTCAAATCTTTATCAATCTGAGCTTTGAACCGGCTCAGCCACAACCAGGTGATGAGGTTATCTTCAGGCTGAAAACTTATGATTTTCAAAATCGTCCGCTGGATTCAGTGGTCACTCTCCATCTATTCAATCAAGCGACTGATATTCCGGAATTTTCTTATGCCAGCTTTTTTCCGAAGGAAATCCTGCCTTCCAGAACAGCGACAAATATCAGCCCAGGTCATCTGATCAGCACGGTGCCTGACTATGAGGAAGCGATGTCCCCTTTCTTTCCGGATTCATTTGAATCTGTTTATTTTGAGCCTCTTATCACGACCAATTCAGCCGGTGAAGCTGCGATAACCGTTAAAATGCCTGAAAAACGAACTGATTTGTTTATCCATGCCATCGCCACAAAGAATGCCGGGCAGTTCGGTGAAGCTTCGGCGGTGCTGCGTGTGAACAAAGAGCTTGTCATCGAACCGGTACTGCCCAGTGTTTTAGTGCCCGGTGATCAGACAATTCTTGCGGCAACGGTTAAGAATATATCAGATCATGAAGTTCAGTCCCGCCTTGAATTTTACAGTCCTGACCTTGCACCTAAAGGTGATTTGACCCGCCATTTAACGCTACAGCCCGGCCAACAAACAGAAATGGCATTCAATGTATTTATTGATACAACCCTTGAAAAAAATGAAGTACGTGTCGGATTCAGATCGGGAAATGATCAAGCAGAAGAAACCATTCCTTTAAAACATTATATGACCAGTCAAAAAATTGCGGATACGGGTCTTTTGAGTGATATCTGGACGGGCCGGGTGAAACTGCCCAAAGATGCCTACCGTGGTCTGGGCATGCTTGAAATGGCCATGGGCGCCAGCCCCCTGGTTTTTGTAAGAGGTTTTATTAACGGGCTTGATTATTATGAATATGATTTTACTTATTTACTGGCACTCAAGCTTCTTTTGGAGGAAGATTTTGATTCATCCCAAAATCTGGTTTCTCAGTTACTTGCGCGGGCAGATGAAAATGGGGGTTATCGATTCTGGAATGAAACATCAGTTAACTCAACGCTTTCAGCTTTAGTATTACTGGCTTACTCAGAAGCAACAGAGCAAGGTGTTCATATTGACTCCATTCAATTCAACCGCCTGATTGACTTTCTTTGGAAAGCTTTGGATCAAACGAGTCTGAATATGGATGATCAGGCTTTTGTCCTGTGGACGCTTGGTGAAGCCGGGCAGCTGGATACGGAACGATCTCTTCGTTATTTTCAGGATCGGGAAACCATGAAGCTAAAAGGCCGGGCCTTTTTGTTACTGAATCTGGATCAGTTAGTGCAAGCCGGCCAAAGCAGTATGGCTTCCGCTCGTGATGTCCTGAAGGCTGAATTGATTGATGAAGCCATTGAAGAAGTGGATATGGTTTATTTTGACGCTCCTGATAAAACAACTGCTATTTTACTTTACGCTATGAGCCGACTTGGTGCCGACAGTAAACTCCTCGATGGCATGGTGTCTTATTTGGCTGCTCAGGATCCGAATCATTTAAATCAACTGGATCCCGAAGAAATGCTGTGGACTACTTTAGCTTTCAGGAGTTATCTGGCTCAGGCTGCTGTTTCTGGTATCAACTACATCGCTCAGGTAAAGATCAACGGAGGACTCATTCTGGATCAATCCGTGACCGGTAACAGTGTCGATCAGGTTTTCGAGAAGAGTGTGCCGGCCAGTCAATTAAATACGGAAGGCATTAATGATATTTTCATAAAAAAGAAAGGTTCTGGCCCCCTTTATTTTGACGCCCGTCTGTTTTCCTATCTGGATCCGTCTCAGGCAACCCGTGTAGAAGAGGGCATGATTGTGGTAAGAAAGCTTTATGAAATAACGGAGGATGGTAAGAAAATTCCGGTCACTGCTTTTAAAAAAGGCCATCACTATCTGAGTGAACTTGAAGTGATTATTCCTAAAGATTATTCACTGGTTGCTCTGACAGATACGATTCCGGCCGGGATGAAAGTTTTATCAGGCAGTGTTGGCAAAAGTGAATGGTTTACCCAATACGACCTGAAAAATAGTCAGATCACTTATTTTGCCCCTCATGTACCGGCGGGTGTTTATAAAGTGAGCACCGAACTAAGAGCCGTTTTGGGCGGCACTTATTTGCATCTTCCTGCTACGGTTCAGGTTATTTTTGAGCCTTTGGTGCTGGGCCGGACGGAAGGAAACACAATGCAGATTATAGATTAGTTGATTTAGGCTTATCAACGCCCTTTAGTCTTGCTTTTTGGCTTTTTTTTTGGTATAATTAGAGGATTTAGAAAATAAAAACAAAAATATGGCTGATCCAAACACCAACACTGCTGCCAACTTAAGTAAGCTTGATCAACCTTTCGGCCATCCTGATTCACAAGTTCGCGCAAAACCAGCTACCGAACCCGGAGATATTATTGAGATGACTAGTCTAATGCATGCCAACACGCCCGAAGAGACAAACTTTGAATTCACCAGCATCGCTCAGCGCAAAGCTCCCATAGAAATGCAGCTTGCTGAAGAATACGCTAACAGGAAAGGTATTCCTGTCAGGGTGTATGACAGTAATGGTTTTCCGGTAGAGGGAAGATTGATTGAATGGACTAATGACTCCGAATTCAGAGTGGTATGGAAAGAGAACGGGGCTCTTATTACAGAGGTTTTTAACGCAGGGGAGCTTTATGAAATCAAAGGTAATGAGAGGGTAAAAGGAGCCGTTGAATTCTGCAGAGCGAATGCTAATGAAATATTAGCAGGCCGTAAAGAAATTCTTGACCGCTTAACGACGATTGATGAAAAGCCTCCTCAGGCTGCTTAGCCGTTGATGCGGGAAAATACCGAAGACAGAAGCATTTTACATTGACTCTAACTGATTAGCACTCTAAACTCTAGAGTGCTAGTTAATTATGGAAAAATGAATCTAAATAACTTCACCATTAAATCCACGGAAGCTCTGCAGGCAGCCCAAAACATGGTGCAGGACTGGAATCAGTCTCAGATCGAGACCGGGCACCTCCTTCTGGCCATGATCCACCAGAAAGAAGGTATCGTGCGCCCCCTGCTGCAAAAATTAGGCGTTGATTTACCTGCTTTTGAAGAGAATCTGTACAGCGATCTTCAGAAACTGCCCAAAGTGACGAATCCACGGATCGTCATCAGCAATGAACTGGCTAAAGTACTTAGGACGGCTGAAAAACAGGCTAAAGATCTGCAGGATGAATTTGTTTCGACCGAACACCTGCTTCTGGCGATTGCTGAGGATACCAAACTTCTGCCCGTATCCCATTCAGATGTGCTAAAGACCATGAAAGACCTGCGCGGTTCACACCGGGTGGTCGATCAGGATCCGGAAAGCAAGTATCAGAGCCTGCAGAAATACACGATTGATCTGACGGAGCAGGCACGGGCCGGTAAACTGGATCCGATTATTGGCCGGGATGATGAGATACGCCGAACCATGCAGATTTTATCGCGCCGAACCAAAAACAACCCGGTGCTGGTGGGTGAACCGGGAACCGGAAAGACCGCCATTGCAGAAGGACTGGCCCAGCGGATTGTGGCCGGCGATGTACCGGATACCCTGAAAGATAAAAATGTGCTGGCTTTGGATCTGGGGGCGCTTGTCGCCGGCTCCAAATTCCGCGGCGAATTCGAGGACCGTCTGAAAGCGGTTTTAAAAGAAATTGAAGACAGCGCCGGCCAGATCATCCTGTTTATTGATGAACTGCATACCCTGGTGGGTGCCGGTGCCACGGAAGGGGCCATGGACGCGGCGAATCTGCTCAAGCCCGCTCTGGCCCGCGGACAACTGCATGCCATTGGCGCCACCACGCTGAAAGAATATCGTAAGTACATCGAAAAAGATGCCGCTTTAGAGCGCCGTTTTCAGCCGGTGATGGTGGATGAACCCTCGCCTGAAGACACGATTGCCATTTTGCGCGGGATCAAAGAAAAATATGAGGTGCATCACGGCGTTCGGATTACCGACGGCGCGATTGTGGAGGCGGTGAACCTATCAACCCGCTATATCGGCGACCGTTTTCTGCCCGACAAAGCCATCGATTTAATTGATGAAGCGACCAGCGGTCTGAAGATGCAGCTGGAAAGCAAGCCGGTGGAACTGGATAAGCTTCATCGCAAACTGACCCAGCTGGAAATTGAACGGGAAGCCCTGAAAAAAGAAAAAGATGAGGATTCGAAAGAGCGCCTGAAAAACATAACAAAAGAAATTGAGGAGCTCGCTGAAAAAGCCAAAGGCATGGAGCTGAAATGGAAGGAGGAAAAAGGAAAAGTCGATGAACTGAGACAGGCTGCCACCGAACTGGATCAGCTAAAAATGGAAGCGGGCAAATTGGAGCGAAGTGGTGATCTCAGTAAAGTCGCTGAAATTCGTTATGGCCGTATTCCCGAACTGGAGAAAAAGGTGAAGGAAATCGACCAAAAGATCAAAGTGGGTGAGTCCACGCTGCTGAAGGAAGAAGTGACAGCCGAAGATATCGCGGCCGTGGTGAGTCGCTGGACGGGGATTCCGGTGGAAAAAATGCTGAAAGACGAAAGTAAAAAGCTGGCCGAGATGGAAAAAGTGATTCAGAAGCGGGTGATCGGCCAAAAGAAGGCCATTGAAGCGGTGAGTAATGCTGTGCGGCGTGCCCGTGCAGGTATCGGCAATCCTAATAAACCCATTGGCTCTTTTATTTTTATGGGGCCAACGGGCGTCGGGAAGACCGAACTGGCCAAAGCGCTGGCGGAATTCATGTTCAACGATGAAAAATCCATCATCCGCATCGATATGAGCGAATATATGGAAAAGCATGCCGTGTCGCGTTTAATCGGAGCTCCTCCAGGTTATATTGGCTACGATGAAGGCGGACAGCTGACCGAGGCCGTGCGTCGAAAACCCTACAGTGTGGTGCTCTTTGATGAAATCGAAAAGGCTCACCCTGAAGTGTTCAATGTGCTTCTTCAAGTACTCGATGACGGACGCCTGACGGATAGTAAAGGCCGCGTGGTGAACTTTAAAAATACGATCATCATCATGACCAGCAATCTGGCTGGCGATGTGATCCAGAAGTACGCCAATGACACCGCCAGCGAAGAGATGATGGTGGCTAAGCTGGAAAAAGATGACAGTAAAAAGAAGGCAGCTTACAAAGCCACCCGCGAAAAAATGGTGGCGGAAGTAAATCAGGTGCTTAAAAAGGCCTTTAAACCGGAATTCCTGAATCGGGTGGATGACATCATTATTTTTGAGAGTCTGACAATTGAAGAAATTACCAAAATCGTGGACATTCAGATCGCCGACTTACAGAAACGCCTGGATGAGAAGAAGATAACCATTAAAGTAACTGATGCGGCCAAAAAACATTTAGCCAAACATGGTTTTGACCCAAGCTTTGGCGCCCGGCCACTGAAGCGCTATATTCAGAACCACATCGAGAATCCATTAGCCCTGATGCTACTAGATGGCAAGCTGGCTGAAGGCAAGACAATGAAAGTGGATGAGAAGAATGAAAAGATTACTATTTCTTCCTAAAATCTGCCTCACTTAATCCAGATTGAAGAAGGATAGATTGGAAAGTTCCATGTGGAATTTCTTTGCATGTTGTTTTCACGATAACAGTTTTTCTGTCATTGCGGTATTTTGCATGACTACCATGCTGGGAAACTAATTCAAACCCTTGATTCACCAAAATCCTAATTACCGTTCTTAATGCTATGGGTCTAGGCATATTTAAAACTGAAAGACTCTATGGCTGGACGCTCAACTTTAGTCACATTTTCCAATGGAACATCTTCAAAATACAGATGTAAGGCTTCTTTTAAGCTTTCTATGGCATCATTTTTCGTATTTCCAAAACTCGATACACCATTATTAAGGCACCATGCAACATATTTATCTCCTTCTTTCCATATAACTAATTTAAGCATTCTAGACATAGACATATTATTAAAGATTAGATGTTATGCCCGTTTTTTGAAAAAGTCAAACTACTCCTCAACGATTGAATTGAAGAAGTCTGCTGTCGTTGGTAAACA
>JAFGTE010000008.1 GCA_016934215.1 Candidatus Peregrinibacteria bacterium
ACTCATTGCTCGATAGAAAGGGAGGCGGGTGGGGCAAACGTTAGTCTGTAGCCAGAATCTTTTCCAGATCATATACCTCCGGATTTTTCACGTATTTTCTGGCGGCTTCGTAGTGTTTGGGTTTGAGGTAATGCAGATTTTCGAAGGCCAGCTGATAGTCCTGAGCATTCACGTCGACTAGCCGGATTTTTACTTTTCCTGTTTTCGGATCCTCGATGTCTTTCAGATACAGGGGTTGGAATTCCCCGTTAGCTTTAGCGACGACAATACAGCCAGTGTGGCCGTCATCGTATAGTTTTTTCACCCCCATACCCAGCATAGTGCAGTAATTCATGTCAAAGGCGGTGGGGTGGCAGGAACGGATTTCGTAACCCAACTCCACAGGCCGGCTTTTAACCGCGAGCCCGATTTCTTTCAGTTTCTTCTGAAGTAAAATGTTAAAAATATGGGCTTTCGATACGGTGCCGAGTTCCGGATGGCCATGTTCGTCGTAGGTAAACTGGATGCCACAGTTCTTGATTTCATCTTCTTCCATGTAATGGAATACCCCCTCGCTCACCATGATGGCTCCATGGTTTACGTTGATGGTTTTTCTGACCAAAATGGAGCCGATCATCATATGGATGATTTTTTTGAACGTGATTTTCTTGCCACGGAACATTTCAGGAATGATCACCAGAGGATAGTGACAGGCGGTTCCTATGCCGTAGGCTAAATGTCCCGCTTCACGGCCCATAATCGATACCACAAACCAGTTGCCGCTGCTGCGTGCGTCTTCGTACACTGTCTGGGCGATCATAGTTCCCTCATTTTTAGCTGTTTCGTAGCCAAAGGTTGGCAGTCTGTCAGGCAGGGGCAGGTCGTTATCAATTGTTTTCGGCACGTGGATGTTCTTGATATCGACTTTGTGTTCATTCAAAAATTTAGTGATGCGGTTAGCGGTGGAAGCGGTATCGTCGCCGCCAATGGTCACCAGCAGTTTGACATTGTGCTTTTCAAAAAAGTTCGTATTAAATTCAGAATCCTTGGGCTTGTAACGGCTCATGCGAAGCACACTTCCTCCACGGTTGTAAATGTAATCCGCATATTTAAAATCGAACTCAACGAACTCAGGATTGTCGGTGAAGATCGTCTTTGTGCCCTCGTTAAAACCGATAACGCGCCAGTCTTCTTTTAAGAAAGACTTGGCAATCGAGCTGATGACGGAATTGATTCCGGGAGCCGGGCCCCCGCTGCATAAAATTGCGACTGTCTTTGGTTCTGCCATGCTAATTAAGTTATTTGGTCATTAATTCCATCATATCCACCAGTCGGTTGGCATAACCCCATTCGTTATCGTACCAGGTAATGAGTTTCAGATAGTGGTCATCCACGACTTTGGTAAGCTCCGTGTCAATAATGCAGGAATGCGGGTTCGTCTTGAAGTCGATGGAAACGAGCGGTTCATCACAGTAATCAATAATGGATTCATAATAAGGATCCCGGGCTATCTGACGAAAAAAATCATTGATCTCATTTTCGGTCACCTTTTTTTCGAGGTGCATCACAATGTCGCAGACACTGCTGGTAGCAATGGGCACGCGATAAGCCATGCCGTCCAGTTTTCCTTTTAGTTCAGGAATGATCTGGGCGGTGGCTTTCACGGCGCCGGTGGTGGTGGGAATCACTGACTGTACGGCGCTGCGGCATCTACGCAGATCACGACCGGAATTATCCAGCAGGTTCTGAGAATGGGTAAAAGAATGAATACTCGAAACAGAAGCATTTAAAATGCCCCACTTCTCATGAATCAGTTTGATGGGCGGAGCAATACAGTTCGTGGTACAGCTGGCGTTGGAAATGACTTGGTATTCTGGTTTGAGATCTTTTTCGTTCACGCCGATTACAAAAGTGGGAGTATCGTCTTTCATGGGGGCGGACACTAGGACTTTTCCCACACCTGCCTCCAGATGTCTGGCGGCAATATCATATTTTTTGGCTTTCCCCGTACATTCCAGAACCAAATCTATTTTTTGTTCTTTCCACGGTATTTCGCTGGCATCTTTGATGGCATAGCAACGGACTTTTTTGCCATCCACAATAATATTTTCTTCGTCGTAACTAATGTCATTTGTCAGATTCCCGTGAAGTGAGTCGTATTTTAAAAGATGCGCACGCATTTTGTTGTCTTCGCTGCGTGCGTTGATGGCTACGACTTCCATTCCGTTCTTCCGGGCGAGCAGGAGGCGGTGGACAATGCGTCCGATACGGCCGTAACCGTTAAGACCAATTTTGATCATATGGGTTGGAGGGTTATTTAATTAAATATGATTCACATTCCCCAGAATTTCCAGCTTGTGTATCACCATCTGTCTGACAGCTTCGCGGGCCGGGCCCAGATATTTGCGGGGATCAAAGTTCTCAGGTTTTTCAGCAAAGGCTTTTCGGATGACGCCGGTCATAGCCAGACGGATATCAGAATCGATATTAACCTTACACACACCCATTTTGGCAGCCCGGCTGATCATTTCTTCCGGCACGCCTTTGGCGTTGGGCAGGTGTCCGCCGTACTGATTGCACATCTCCACAAATTCAGGAATCACGCTGGAGGCGCCGTGCAGAACAAGCGGGTAGCCGGCCAGCGCTTTGGTGATCTCTTCCAGTCTTTCAAAGTCTAGTTTGGGTTCGCCTTTGGTGAATTTGTAGGCGCCATGACTGGTTCCAATGGCAACCGCCAGGGAATCGCAACCGGTACGTTCCACAAATTCCACGGCCTGTTTGGGGTCGGTATAAATTCCCTCACCCATCTTGCCGCCTTCTCCTTCGTCAAACTGTTCACCGATTAATTGGCCAAGTTCAGCTTCCACCACCACTCCTTTGGCGTGTGCGTAATCCACTACCTCTTTGGTTTTACGGATGTTTTCTTCATAAGGATCATGAGAGGCATCGATCATAACGGAAGTATAGCCTCCATCGATGGCTGCTTTGCAAAGTTCAAAGTCCGGTCCATGGTCCAGATGCATGGCAACAGGAATATCCGGAAATTCTTCCATAGCCGCTTCAATCAGTCTGGTCAGATAAAGCGGATTCGCGTATTCGCGGGCGCCTTTTGAAATCTGCAGGATGACAGGAGATCTTTTTTCGTTACAGGCCTGCATGATGCCCTGCACGATCTCCATGTTATTTACGTTAAAAGCTCCAATGGCATAGCCGCCTTCATAGGCTTTTTTAAACATGTCTTTAGTATCGACAAACATAAAAAAGAGGGTTAATGATTTATTGCGGTAGTTTTATTGTTCTGCTTTCTTTTCTTCCTCCTCTGCCGGCTTTTCTTCTTTTTTGGGTTCCTCCACCGGTGCTGTAGGTGCGGGAGCTTCTTCTATTGGGAGTGAGGGTGTTTCTTCTTCCTTTTTCTCCTCTTCTTTCTTCGGAGCTTCTTCAACAGGTGCAGCAGGGGCAGCAACAGGAACGGGCTCTTTTTTCTCAAAAGAAACCTTCACGACCTCCTTCTGCTTTTCATCTTCTACTTCAAAGAATTCCTTAACTTCAAACTTGAACATGCCGGCCACAATATTGTTGGGGAATTGCTGGAGTTTGGTGTTGTAATCGCGGACTGTGCCGTTGTAAAAACGTCTGGCGGCCTGAATTTTATCTTCGGTATCAACCAATTCGTTCTGAAGCTGCATAAAGTTCTCATTGGCTTTCAGTTCCGGATAATTTTCAGCCACGGCAAACAAAGATTTTAAAGCGCCGCTCAGCATGTCTTCGGCCTTGGCCTGCTCTTTCAGGTTTCCGGCATTGATGGCATTACTGCGGGCTTCGGTTACTTTAGTAAAAACTCCCTCTTCGTGTTCCGCGTAACCCTTTACGGTTTCAACGATGTTCGGAATTAAGTTGTATCTTCTTTTTAACTGTACATCAATATCAGACCAGGCTTCGTCAGCGTGGTTCCGCATTTTGACCAGTTTGTTGTAAATACTTACCGTAAAAACGACAACGACGATAATGGCAACTGTTAGGATCATAAATGGAGACATGACATTTGGTTTTAGAATATAGTGCCTCTAATTTACCACGAAAAATGAGGGTAGGAAATGCTTGCGCACAATTTGTTCTTATTGTATTATCAGCACCTTTTTTAGTTGCCAATAAATCCACGTCAATATGTCTAAGGGAAAAGCAAAAAGAATTCGTTCTTTAGAAGCAGACTATCAAAGTATGATGTTCGACTTGAATAGAGTGGGTGGTGGAGTGCCAAATTTAAGAGATACTCTCAGGGGGCTAGTAGTTACAGTTGATAATAGTAGCCCCGAAGAAAAGCGAGCTAAGTTTTTTGAGAGCTTAATGGCTAATGCTGGCCGAATTACTGGTGCGGTGGACTCGAAAGGAAATACAGTTCCCGGTCGATTTAAGATAGCGCCTATTTCAAAAAACAAGGGGATTGAGGGTCTGTTAATGTTGTTTTTTTCAAGAGAATTTGTAGAACTGGAAAGACAAGCCGTGGCTACGAGGGCTAAAATTATGACTTTAAAACGTGGTTTGACTATAAGACAAATCGAACCTGTTGGTGATAAAGTGCCGGTAACAGATCGGAATTTGCATCCTGTAGGAACTGAAACTAGTTGGATGGGTGTCATTGAGAGGGTTTCTATTTTGCACAGAAGGCAATGTATTCAGCTCTTTAATGGGGCAAACCAAGAGGAAGTAAATAATGGGAATTATACTGCATGGAAGATTCAACCTGAACTATTGGAATCTATGCCTGATATAGCTGAACAATCTTTTCCTGATCCAGCTGAGATTGTGACTTATATGGGTGAGCTCGAAGTGCAGGGTGAACGCATGAAACAACTCATTGCAGTAGCACATGATGAAAAACTTAGTGTGGGTCACACTCTTCAGTAGCTGATGTGCTATCGCAGTTTATCCGAGCTTGTTTGACGAATTCGGTCTATTTTTACGTTTTCCACTTGTTCTTTGATGCCGTCTTCCAGTTTAATTTTCGGTTCATAGCCCAGCACTTCTTTGATTTTGCTGATGTCCGCCCATTGGCCTTTGACATAGCCTTCTTTTACCGGATTTTCGATGTACTTGGCTTGGATGCCATTTCCGAAAGCTTTTTCCAGGGCTTCAGCGATTTCATTTAATGAGGTGGCGCGGCCGGTGCCGATATTGAAAACATCAGCGCCAAATTTTTTGTTGGTTTCAATGGCTAAAGTAATGCCTTGTACCACGTCACGCACATTGGTGAAGTCGCGGGTTTGCTCGCCATCCCCATAAATTACCGGCTGAAGGCCTCTGGCCATATCCCAGCAAAACTGGCTGATCAGATTGGCAAATTCACCCTTAGCTTCTTCATGGGGTCCGTACACACTCATAAACCGAAAGCCGATGATATCCATTTCGGGATAAACTTTGTTATAGCAGGCACCGGCGTGTTCGTACAATTCTTTGGTAACCGCATAATGATTGAGAGGAGTGACGTGCTGGTCTTCTGTCAGAGGCAGGGGGTTATTTCCATACAGTGAACTGGTTGAGGCATAAATGACTTTCTTCGTCCCGTTTTTACGGGCCCATTCCAGAACGGTCAGAAAAGATTCCACCGAATTCACATAGCCTTTCACCAGGCCATTACCCATAAACATCGGAGCGCTGGAAGTACCGGCCAGATGTACTACAAAATCGACGGGTCCCGCTTTATCCAGGTCTTCTGTTTTGCAGGCATCTCCTTTAATAAACTTAATACCTTTGTCCAGATTTGCTTCGTCACCTAAAAATAAGTTATCAAGTGCGATCACTTCATATTTGTCTTTGCACAGATTACAGAAGTTGGAACCGATAAATCCGGCGCCGCCTGTGACAAGTACTTTTTTCATTTGTTTAAATTACCTTAGTAGGTGGCGTTATTTTACTACACTCCTTGTTGAATGACCAACGCTTGATCTGTCACCCCCCTCCCTTTCAGAGCAGTATACAAATTAATGTCTTTTAAATGTCTATTTGTATAAGGGGTTTTTTGGATATGGCTTAATTAAGCCATATAAAGTTTTTTTTATGAGAAAATTAACATTACAGAGACATCAATATGTATACATAGTTTTTCACGTGTAGACATCAGTGTGTATAATGAGCTTTTCACGCATATCCTAATAACCCACGATATATTATGAAAAAGTATAAACAATTTACCGTTCGCATAGAGGTCTCATTTTATGAACAGGCGAAATGGAAAGCGAGTAAGCTTGGCCTTCCGCTGGCTACTTTAGTCAAAGTTTTTTTAAAAGCAATGTGCACCCAGAGAGGAGTCGGTTTTTACATCGGTGATGGCGATCTGGCGCAGCTTTTTAACCGCTGGATGGATAAAAAGCAGTTTGAGAAAATGCGCGGTGGACGTGTGACAATAATCGGACCGAGGTTAAAAGACATTTTTGAGCTTTCGGATTTAAAATAATTTTTGCGGCAAATCGTTGGACATCAGTCATTGGTCATTGGTAAATTGATATCGCATGATTTTTAGAAGAAAAAGACCAAAACGGCTCTATTACCCCACGCGATCCAGCTGGTACCGCAAGCCCCGGAAGGAACGCTTAAGTGTGCGAACTTCCCGCAAGATTTTTTCGCATAATATCCGGACCCATGTGACTCATTTTCTTAAGAATTTTCTGCTTTATATCGTTATCGGCGTAATATTTATCGGGCTGCTCCTTTTTCTGTTTTTTTCCAGCCGTTTTACGATCAGTAAAATCGAAATTGCCAGAGCGGATCTGCATATCGATAGTTCCGTTGTCAGTAACATGCTTGCGCCTTATAAGGGCAATAGTATTTTTACCTTTTCCAAAACGAAAGTCAGCAATCAAATTAAAGAAGCTTATCCGGAATTTGCCCGGGTCGAAATCAAAAAGTTACTGCCCAACACAATAAAAGTTGAATTGGAAACACATGAAATCGTCGCCAATATCAAAGCTTATTATGTCCTTCCTAAAGTTGAGCCTGAATTGACGGAGGAAGAAGAAAAGATGTTAGAGATTACGGAAGCTTTAAAAACAGCTTTTGATTTGGAGGCCGAAGTAAAGACTGATGAAAAAGAACAAGTGGTACCTATTGAACAAAAAGCACTGCTCAATCGAATTGGCCAGGCTATTTTTGATCGGGAAGAAGATCTTCAGCTGATGACCATCACCATTGATGGTCTCTCACAGCCTTTGGAAGATCGTGCGATTGTTATTCCGACCCCGTATATGGATATCATTTCGAATTGCATCAAATATTTTACCAATGTGATGCAGATGGAAATAAAATCGATTCATTATCTGCCTGTTGCCAGAGAAATTCATTTAACCACGGAAGGTAATTTAGTGCTCTGGCTCAGTATTGAAAAGGGGTATAAAGAGCAAATTGATAAACTTCATACTATTTATAAAGTGGCCGAACTCGATAAAGAGGATCTTGCATATATTGACCTAAGGGTCAAAGAAAAGATAATCTATTGTCCTCGCGGAGCTCAATGTGACCGATAACCCATATGCTGAGAAGTTTGATTGGCATCCTTATGTTTACCAGTATCACTGCCCCCGGCAGCGGGATTTTTTATGAAGAAACAACTCCCGCTGTTTTTGATGCCACCAGCCTGTTGGAGCTAAGTCCTATCCCAGTCTTAAAACATGAGGCGCTCCAGCCTGATATTGAGGCCAAAGCGGCCCTCATTATGGATTACGACACAGGACTGCTGTTGTATGAGAAAGATATTCACAAAAGACTGCCGATGGCGAGCCTGACGAAAATCATGACAGCCATTCTGATTCTGGAGAATCATGACTTAAGTGAAATAGTCACGGTGGATTCTGATTTCAGCGGAGAGCTGGGTGTGCGCGTCTGGCTTCGGCAGTACGAAAAGATCACCGTCGGGGATCTTTTAAAGGCGCTCCTTATTCCGTCGGCCGGTGATGCCGCCGTTGCACTGGCGGATTATCATAGCGGCAGTGTGGAGGCTTTTGTAAAAGCAATGAATGAGCGAGCCGGCGAACTGAATCTGGTAGATACTCATTTTATGAATCCTATCGGACTCGATGAAGAAGGTCATTATGCTTCGGTTTTTGATTTAGCTATTCTTTGTAAATATGCTCTTCATATGCCGGCTTTCCGAAGTATCGTCCGGCTCGATGAAGCTACGATTTCATCTGTAGATGGTAAATTTCAGCACTCCTTTGAATCCACTAATTTTCTTTTGAACAGTTATCTTGATATTCTGGGGGTAAAGACAGGCACCACAGATGGGGCGGGGGCCAGTCTGATTAATTTGGCTCGTAATAACGGGGAACATGAAATCATTGCGGTACTTTTAAATAGTCCGGCCCGTTTTCAGGAGAATAAAAGTATGATCGACTGGGCGTTTCGCAGTTATGAATGGTAAACGATTAGAACCTTTTAAGCGGCTGTGGCTGGCGGCTGTGGCGGCGGTTTTGCGGCGCTCGGTGCAGCAGCGCCAGCTGTGGCTGAGGGAGTGCCGCCAAGAATTTCATCAGTGACTGAAAGAACGCCATTTTTTACCGTATCCACTGCTCTGAATGATGTTCTGACTCCTTCGGCTGCTGTATTGGCGGTTTTCCTGATGGCCGTCGCGCTCATAGCGACCGGAGAAACAATAATCCTGCCCGCGTTTTTACAGGAGTCTGTTAAAATTTTAGCAGCATCACAAACGGCGTTCACAGGGTGACCAGTTACAAGTTCTGTGCAGGCTTTTAGGGTGTTAGAGGCTATGCCTACAGGTAAGTCGATCACAGCGTCTCTTGCGTTCCGCAATTCCTGCATAACAGATGTACTACCTTTACAGGTTTGGATGGCGGAGTTACAGGCGTTCACTATTCTATTTCTGGCTTCGGCCGTATTCGGAATTTTGTTTGCAATTTCCTGACCTGTTTCTCTTGCTGTGTTGATGGCTTTTATAACGCCCATTATTTTTGTAATTTTTTATAAATATCCTGAATTTTAAGCTGATCTTTTAAACCGGCCAGTGATTCGGCATCTGTAGCGATGGCTTTTTCGAAACTATTTAAATCAGTTTGCAGTGCTTCGGTTGCCTCTTCAACCAGCTGGTTCAGCAGAGCCATTTTGTTTACTTCAGAATCAGGTGTGTTCTGCGCTGCCACTTTTAGCATTTCAAAATAGCTTTCATAAAGTTCCATGGTTGACTTATACAACCTTTCCATCTCTGCCAATGTTTGTACTGCTGGGGCCAAGTTCATCTTTATATTCTACCATATTCTGCTTTTTGGGTCAATTATAGTTCCTTGCAAGAGTACTCAAAAAGTGGCAAAATCCCTATGATTTCATCCCCTAGCGGGAAACGCAGGTTTATTCTTTGTCCTTCTCTCATAAATAGGAATAAAGTAAATATTGAGGCCCAACACGCTCGACATGCCAAGTTAGAAACTCAAAATACTGTCCATCATTCCGTCCCCATAACGCCAGTACGGAAATCGTTTTTTTCCTGGCTGATCGAGAAGTTGCAGAAGCTTATTGGTGTTGGTTCGGAAAACTCCGGAATTTCCCGGTTAATCCGCAAAATGGTCGCTATCAGCGTGGTCTTTTTTGTACTTAGTTCCTTCGGTCCCATGTATAACCTGACGGAAGGAAATTACGGTTATTTTGAAGAATACAGTTTTATTGATTTTGCCAGTGAGGCCACGGACAGTATTTTGAAGGATATTATGACCGAAGATGGCTTTATTCTGAAACCCGCTCTTAATTCCACGGAAGGTGATCGCAGCACGGCGAATGAAATTTTTGCCTACGAAGTGGAGCCGGGCGATACGATTTCTTCTTTGGCCCAACGTTTCGGTATCAAAAAAGAAACAATTGCCATGGAGAATGATTTATGGAATACCAATCAACTAAAAACAGGTATGGTTCTTAAAATTCTGCCTGTGGATGGTGTTTCCCATGTGGTTAAGAAAGGGGATACTGTTGATAAGATTGCCAAAAAATACGAGGTCGAAGCAGCAGACATCATTCGTCAAAATCAATTAGAAGAAGGGGAAACGCTTTTGGCGGATTCGGCACTGATCATTCCTGGCGGCAAAAAAAGTATCACCGTTCCCGCTATTTATAACAACAGTGCTCCTGCTACTGCTATTGCTTACAGTTATTCCGGTGGCGGTACCGGCCGTTTGATTTGGCCAACGTTGGGCGCCGCTAAAATAACTCAGGGTTTTCATAGCGGCCATTATGCGATCGATATCGGTAACCGTGCCAAAGGACCTATTTTTGCCGCGGCAGCAGGCCGTGTAGTCAAGGCGTCTTATGGCTGGGGTGGCGGTTACGGCAATCATGTCATTATTGATCATGGTAATGGTATGCAGACACTATATGCCCATAATGAAAAACTGTACGTAACAGAAGGACAATATGTGGACCAGGGGCAAACCATTGCCTGGATGGGACGTTCCGGCCGTGTGTATGGACCTACAGGAATTCATCTTCATTTTGAAGTACGTATTAATGGCGTCAAATACAATCCGATGAACTTTTTCTAATTCAAGATTCATAATTTTGCATAAGGAATTAAAAAAAATTCTGAAATTCATCTGGCACCTTCCGCGAAATCTTTTGGTAGGTCTGCTTTGGCTGTATCAAAAATTACTGTCGCCCGATCATAGCTTCTGGGCAAAGGTGATTCATATCAATGGTTATTGCAAGTACTATCCAACTTGCAGTGAATACACTAAAAAAGCCCTTAAAAAGTATGGATTTTTTAGGGGTACAGTTAAAGGAATTGGCCGGGTACTGCGCTGTAATCCCTGGTCGGAAGGGGGAATTGACCGGCCCTGATTTATGCGGCAAAAGGAATTTCCCCGCGTTTTAGCGCTGCAATATCGAGTTGTGTTTCTATGTCTTTCTCCGTCAGGGTGACACCGCTCTTTTCTGCTTCTGTTAAGTAGGTAAGGGCGGCCATTCCATCATTGGCCTCAAGGCATTTCCTGTATCCTGTCTGCATAGATTCCGGAAAATAATCCAGTAGTTGAAAATTTCCAAGATAGGATTCCCCCCGAAATCCATTTGCTTTGCATCGGTTGATTGTTACTGACCATTGTTGTGCATTTTGTAGTTTGCCCTGTTCAATCAGACCTGTTAGTGAATTTTCTATAAAATTATCGAAATTGACAATAGGAATGCCTCCAGGATTGGTGCCCAGAGTATTGAGTAAAATCGGAATAAGAGCAGGCCGCTGCCTGAAAATTACCTCCCATGCATCTTCAGCCCAGTTATATATTTCCTCATGATGTTCCTGGGGAATATTTTCTCTGTTTTTATTAAAGTAAGCTGCTAATTCTTCGAGTTCATCTGCGTTGGGCTTTGCAGCGAAATTAGCCAGCAAGTCCTGCAGGGCCCGTTTTTTTTCTGGCAGGTCTTTGGGCGTTTTTGCATCCAGAGTTGCTTTAAAATCAATTCGGGCTTTTTCCATAGCGTCTTGCAGGCCCTGTGAGACTTCTCCCCTGCTTCCCTCTCTTTTTTCAGCTTCGATTAGTCTGGCGTAAAGACCGGCCATATCATCGCTCATATTCGGGAACCGGCCTTGGATGTGTTTTAGCACTGCTTGTTTGGCAGCTTCTTCTTCGCTCCTTGGAACGGGTTGATTTGATGTAGTCATTTTTATTTTTTTAGTCTTCGCATCCAACAAGAATGCTAAGAAGTTGGCTGAACATTATCGGTTGGGTTATTTGGGTTTTTGTTTTCTTCAGGTGGGGATGGTGGTGCCTGAAGTGGTGGGGCGGGGGTTGTTGAGGCTGGTGGAATTTCTTTGGGGGCTTCCGGTTTCACTGCAGTTGCTGCGACTGGTTCAGCAGTGGTTTTAGGTTTTGGCTTCCGTGATCTTTTTCGTTTTGGTTTTGATCCGGGTTGGGGGGCGGCTGGTGGTTCGTTGGCGGGTGTTTCTGGTTTAGGGGCTGGGGCCGGCCGGGCTTTAAAATCCAAATATTGTACTGTTGTCGGTGCTTTTGCGGAGTCTTCAGCTTCTTTTTTAGGTGTTGCTTCGGGTGCCTGTTCGGGCTGCGTTTTTGCCAATTCTTTTTCCCTTTGTTTTTCAGCGATTTCTTTAGCGTCGTCGGGGTGGATGTTCAGTCTTTTTCCCTGATATTCCCTGACTTTAATCAGTGTATCGTTAATCAGCTGTTCCAGATTATCGTTGTCGCGGCGTTTAAAGCCGGCAGCGCGTACGTGACCGCCACCTCCCATTTCCTGGCAGATTTTTCCAACATCCACACTATTTGTGGTAGAACGCATGCTGACCGACACATAGCCTTCATCGTTATATTTAAAAAGCATGATCAGTTCCGCGCCGGGGGCGTTAGAAAGAAGGTCATCGATAATGCTTTCACTTTCTGCGGAAGCGGCTCCGGATTCTTCAAGGTCATGTTTGGTGATGGTAGACCATACCAACTTATATATAGGGTCTGTTTCCACTTTTGAAAGCACACTTCCCCACAGTTTTAAGGTGCTGAGTTTTTTAGTCTTATAAATGTTTTTAATGATTTCCTGTTGCCTGGCTCCCATGTCCAGCAGTCTGGCGGCTGTTTCCATCGATTGGGGCGATGTATTGGCATGCTGAAAGCTGCCGGTGTCGGTAATAAGTCCGGCCAAAAGTAACGTGGCGGTATCTGCGTCCAGGAATTTTTTATTATATTTCTTCTCCATTGCTTCCAGCAGACCCAATACCACCTCAGTGGTACTCGCGGCCACAACGTCGACCAGATTGATTTTGCCGAAATCTGTGTTACTGGCATGATGATCGATGTTGATGACCGGCACTTTGAAGAAAAGTTCAGAATTTTGGTCGTAAATGGGCCCCAAGTGTTCCAGATTGCCGGTGTCAAAAGTAATGATCAGATCAAAGCTTCCGGCTTCATGATCAAAACTGACATCTTCGGGCTTAAAACGTCCTTCAGAGGGGGTCACCACAATGTTCACACTCTTGTGGTCTTCTGCCAGTTTATATTTAATTTTATTAAGAGGAGTGTGGCTGAGGTCGAGCGTAATGACAAAATTTCTGGAAGCGATAGAATGTTGCACTATATTTATAGAGGGCAAAAAACTCAGATTTTCCGGTGCCGGATCGTTAGTGGCGGCCACGACTTCTTTGCCCAGGCTCTGCAGGGTAAGATACATCGCGATCATAGCACCCAGTCCGTCACAATCTGCTTTTGCATGAGTGAGAAGTAAAATGCTTTGACTCTTATCGATGAGGTTCAGGGTTTGATCTTTGAGAGTGGGATCCATAATAGGAGTTGAGAGGTAGTTTACTTTATACTAGATAATTTTTTTGTAAAGTTTATCTCTGTTAATGTTTTATTATAAAATATAATATATAAAAAGTCAAGTATACTTCTTTGACTCAGTCTTCTTTTTATATAATAATCACCCTCCTTAAGGTTTATTTACAGCTGTAATCGCACCTATTATGTCATTCATAAAAAAGATTAGCCTGTCTTTATTTGTTGCACTCCTCACTATTATTTATGTTCCATTTGGAACTTTAGCGGCTGAAACGGGGGCCATTGCCATCAGCGTTCAGGATGAAAACGGTGATAGTTTTATTGGTAACTGGTATTTGCATCGCGGTACGACCATCCATGGGTTTCTGGTGCGGAACGGAAGCGGCAGTGAAAGCTTTCAGGTCGATACGGGCTCCTATTTTCTTGAAGTAAGAGCGGTTCCTGTTAATCATCCTTATTACCTGATTCATTCAGATAATCCTCAATACCTGGACAGTGGTGATACAGTTACTTTTAATGTCCAGTATTTTGAAACCGAAGAAGAAAAGCTTATTGCCGAAGGACATCCGCCAACACCACAGGTTATTTCAGCAAACGATTCTGAGCCAACGGAGCCTGATGTTTATGATGTTCATGGCTGTAATTCCACTCAGCAATATGTATGGTGTGAACGCAGTGAATCCTGTGTCCGTTACTGGACTCCTTCCTGCCAAACTGAAGACACTGAAGAAGAAGTCGTTGAAGAGGAAAATACAACCCCAACCGTTTCTGTGATTGATCCTCTGTCTTACCGTGAAGTACCGGATTTTAATATGGCTCCCACAGCTGTTAACTCGAATGTGCCAACCTTTGAAACGCCCCCGACCACTTTTAATCCTGAAGTTCCGGAAGAAACATCGTTGATATTACCTCTCAGTCTGGCTCAGACAGGCCCTTCAGCCATGCTTGCGCTGATTCCTTCTATGCTGATTGGGCTGGCTGTCATTCGCAGGAAACATTAATGTTGGTTTATGGGTGAGAATAAACATGAGCGCGGAACATCCCAGTCGTCAGAAACTTTAGAATCAAATCAGCCTGTTCACCAAGGTAAAGCCCCTGAACGTGTTTTTGACTCAAGAAGCAGGGTCAAGACTGTATTATTAGCTGGTGGTCTTTCTGTTGCTGCTTTTTATCTGACTCATAACCGATTCAATGTGCAGGATAGCCCAAATGAAGCAGTATCTACATGGCTTCAGCCCGACCCTGTTAAACCGGAACAAGTCGAAAAATTTGACCTGCGGACCTATCAGCCTCCAAAAGCCGGCCGTATTTGGAAGACACATTTTAGTGAATCATCTGATAAATCTATCGTTTATATTCCGGATATTCATAAACTAAAGAACAATTCTGAGGATTGGCCGGTTCAGGAGCAGATTTTTGTCATAATAGAAGATGCAATTCAAAAATACGGGAAGGTTCCGGTGGTGATAGAAAACTGGACTGACTATTTTGATGAACCTGAGGACAATTTTCGACGTAATATCAAAGAGGAAAGACTGACTACAATCGCTTCTGAGCCCGATATCGGGAAGCGTAAGAAAATGATTCTTGAGCATATTCAGCAAGGAAGAGGGTCTGCCGGTTCATCGCTTGCCGCTGTGTATCAAGATGAAATTGAACCTGTAGCTAATCAAACTGAGGTGGAATTTCAGCAGGATTTTCATAAGCGGATGTTGAATCAATTCCTTATAAACGTTCGGAACCAAAATGAACCGTGCAGTGCAATCGGTGTCCCTGAAGCAAGAATGGGCATCGATTCCGCGCTTGATCAAGAGGCTACTGAAGCAATGCCCCCTGAACTCATTGCCTGTCAGTGTACGTATCTTGTGATTCTCCTGAATTCAGTCAGGGATTTATCTCTCAGTCGTCGTAAAAGATCCGCTGTATCTGAGATAAGGCGAGGTGTGGCACACAAGAGCCCCTTTGTTTTTGTCATCGCTGGTACGGCTCATGTTACTGCGGCAATGAAAGAGATGGAGGAAAGAAATGTTAGTTATGTGGTTGTGGCTCCGCATTCAAATGATATGAATTATGCTCAAAAAGATGAGATGCCGGATATAAGTTATTGTGAACAATGGGCGACAGATCACAAAGAGGAATTTGAAAAAGACAGACAAGCGCTCAGAGAGGCGATTGCAAGGAGGGCTAGTGAATTCGGATACTAGGAAAACCGAAACCTCTCGCCAATCTGATAAACATCTCCTGCGCCCATGGTCACAATCAGATCGCCGGATTGCGCTTCTTTTTTGAGCATTTCCCCGGTGGTGCCAAAGTCTTTTCCCCAGCGGCAGTCAGGGTGGTTTTTGCCGATACTTTCCACCAGTTTTTCCGCGGATATTTTCGTTTTATCTTCGTCTGTGTCGCGGGCCTCGAAGATATTGGGAATAATCACTAAATCAGCATCGGTAAATGCCTGGGTAAAGTGTCCCAAAAGTTCATGGGTACGGGAATACTGATGGGGCTGGAAGACGCAGATCAGCCGTCGTCCGTTGTATTTTTCTTTGAGAGCCTTTAGCGTTGCTTTTATTTCTGTCGGATGATGACCGTAATCATCAATAATAAGCACTCCGTCTTTTTCTCCTTTTACTTCCATACGGCGGGCGGTGCCGGTGAAATTTTCGATTCCCCGGCGTGCCAGATTCATGTTTTCAGTTACCTGTTCGGCCGCTTTTAAAGCATGGCTGGCGTTGAGCTGATTGAATTTGCCGGGGATTTTTAAATTTAATTTTTCGCTTTTTGTTGCGCTGACAGCCATCTTTTTACCGGCGCAGGACTGGCTGACCGCTACGCAGTTCGGATCATCCGCATTAAAAACCAGAAAGCCTTTTTTTGGGATTTTCTCCACCAGTTCCCGGTAGGCTGATACGTAATCTTTTTCGTTTTTGTAGTAGTCAATGTGCTCCAGTTCACAGTTTAAAAGTACCACCCCAAAAGGCTTAAAATTCAGGAAAGAACGGCGATATTCACAGCCCTCGGCTACCAGTAACTGGCTATGACCCATGCGGATGTTCCGGTTATCGAAAGCGGGTACCCGGCTTCCCACCACCACGGTCGGATCTTCTTTGGCGGAAATCAGGGCTTGGCCCAGCATGGCGGTGGTGGTGGTTTTTCCGTGTGTGCCTGCCACCACAATCGTCTTTTTATGTTCCGAAAGCTGGCCCAGAGCTTTAAAATAACTCAGTGTCGGCATCTGTTTTTTCTGCGCTTCCAGATATTCGGGATTCGTATCTTTATTAATGGCTTCAGAATAAATCACGAGTTCAGCCAGCGGACTCAGATTTTCTTTTTTATGTCCGATACTGATTATGGCTCCCTCTTTTTTCAGGTTCTCAGTGGTGGGATTTTCGGCTATGTCAGAGCCACTCACTTTGAGTCCGTGAGCCATAGCCAGATAAGCCAACGCACTGATTCCGCTCCCTCCGATGCCGATGAAATGGATGTGTCTAAAATTGTCTAGCATTTCAAGTTCAGGTAACATGTTAGCACTATGATGCAACGAAAGTCATTCACATTTCAGGTGCTTATCATGGGAGGATTTTTCTTCTTTTTCTATATGTTTTTTTCACTGGCCACCTCTATTTATCGTGATTATAAATTAGAAACTGAAATCGAAGTTTTTAAAGGTGAAATTGAAGATCTGGCGGAACGGACTAATCAAAAACCATCTGACCTTAAATATCTTCAGTCAGAGGAATATAAAGACCGATATGCCAAGGAAAATCTGGGACTTTTAAATCCCGGAGAAAAGGTCATCATCCTTCCTGATCCGGATCAGGTAGTGGAGCAGGGGCCGGTTGAACTCATGACGGATATTCTTTCACCCGATTCGGTTTTAAATAAGCCGAATAATCAGCAATGGTGGGAATACTTTTTTGGCAATACTTTATCCGTTAATTCCGGTTCAGGGAATATCCCCAATCGTTTTTTTGAGATCGAAGAAACAGTCCCTGCGGGTTCCCCGGCAGAAATTTAGTGGTTGCGGGGACAGGATTTGAACCTGTGACCTCCGGGTTATGAGCCCGACGAGCTACCACTGCTCTACCCCGCACGAGGCATTATACGGATTTGTTGTTTTAAATCAACTAAATAATGCCTTTTCTTTTTAGTTCATCACGACCCTTTCCGCTTTTCAGCTCCCTTTCTCTACACATAGCTTCTGAGCGAGCAGGATGCGGTTCATAGTGTATGAGATGCCAATTTTTTTCTCTGGATGTCCAAAAAGAAGCACCTTTCCTGTGGGATATGTTTTTTTGTACTTTGCAGCGATTTACATCTATGGTTAACGGGCGGTATCAAATTGGTATAAAGTTGGTACATCAGTTTTTACTTTGGAATTTAATATATCCAGACCAGCGGTTTGTGATATTGACAAATGATAATATAAGTATATAATATTCTTCCTTGTTTTATTAATTTATCTTTAATGTCAGAACCTCGTTTCTACAGTCACAACAGCGTTTATCGTCAGGAAGGTGAAGATTACCCGACTTATTCCCTGGATGAAATTCAGGCCCGTTATCTGCCTGATATTAAGAAAGATGGAATAGTAGCTTCCGACATGGATGGTTCGATGTTCTACAATGATCTGGGGATTCACGTTTTTTTGGAGCAATTATCTCAGCCTCAGGGGTGGGTGAAAGATCCGGGTGAGTTTGCCAGACTTCTCACGCCTGATAGTTATCAAGTGATTTTGAAAATGGCTCTTGCCGGTCAGGTGAAAGATATTTCCAGAGAACAAGCCGAAATTTATGTAAAATTGAGGGATGATTGTATTGATCTTTATAAGGCTATTTATGCGGTAAAAAGAAAACGCCTTACCATTGAGAACCCCTTAGTCAATGAATTTGCCCGTAAGATGCTTGAGCTGGATCGAATGGGCATGGAAATGGAACAGGTTTTTATGATCGGGAATGATGGCCAGATCCTTAGTCGCACCCGTTTTTTCGTAGAGCATAATCCCTGGATGGTAACACAAATCACTACTGCTGCTATGCGCTCCCATGAAAATGGAGGTCGTTATGTAGATCTAAAAGTATATCCAAAAAATGACGCAGTTGCTGAACAACGAATAAGCGAACATGATTTGGAACCCCTAAGATACGACAAACAAATTGTAGTTGTTGAAGGAACCCGACACATTATTCAGAATCTTTTTGATCATGGTAATGGAGTGCCGGTTCGTATTGTCACTACAAATCTGAAAGATATTGCGGAAGCTGCTATAGAAGCCTCCCCCTATTATAAGGGCCTTCTTGATCAGGATTGTGATGGAAAAAGTCCGATTCTTGCTTCTAAACTGGTGCGCAATGATTATGGAAAAATGGGGCAGAATTTTTGGAAGCTGCCGATCCTTGGTGGTGTCAAGGGGGTCATGCTACGAGATTTAGAAGAAAAAATGAAACGTAAAGTAAGAGTGGCTATTGCTGATTCACCCACTAATGATGGAGCTATGGTGACCCTTACTCTTCGCAATGGTGGCGTGGCATTTTTTGTAAGAAAATATCAGGAAGCTTTTGAAGAGACCCGAAACAGATTTAAAGTTCTTATCGATGGCCCTGAAGGTGTCCGCAGGTCAACAGGGGATAAGGATGTAGGCGATCGAATTTTTTACGTCTAAGATGACTATAATGGACAGGATGTTTAGGTGCTAATTTGAACCCGACAACTTGACACATTAAGCCCTTTATTTAGACAAAGGGTCATTTTTGACATATTTGTCTTTTTTCGCAAGCAAAAATATGAAACAAATGTCTAAATAAACAGTTATATATGGCGAACATAAGGGAATTCTGATAACCTGTCGGAGAATAGTTAAAAATCCGGGAAAGGCTTAGTATAAGCCCCGCAGGCATGGAAAGTAGACATGACTTCATCTTAAAAAAGGTGGCGTCGTGCCTGCGCGTCATGCTGTGCAAGAGGCGCTGATCCTTAACAACATAGGAGGTAGACACGGGATCTAATGTCTATCTAAACTAATCGAGATCCCGCTTTGCGGGATTACAATTTCGGCCATTATATTTATTGGCCGCATAGGGCGGCGCAGTCTCGGCGCGCTCTATACCTATTTTTATATTGCGAAGAAATTCAGGCTCTTTTGTTTAAGGCAATCGAACGCCATTTATTAGTAATTAAACTTCGCGACCTTTTTATTAACTAATACCCATACAAATTATGGATATTGCTCTTAAGTTGAAACGAGCTGTGGCTACGTTGGCAGCTGGCGCACTTTTTGTGTCTTCTGCTGGTGTTGCTATCGCTCAGACGTTCAACGACGTACCTACCGATGCTTGGTATTACGATTACGTTGAACAACTAGTCGACGATGGAGTGATTGATGTTGCGGACAATTATCGTCCTGCTGACGCACTCAATCGTGCCGAACTAGTAAAGATTGCTATCACGGCAATCGACGGGCTGGCTGGCTATGAAGCTCCTGCCACCCCAACTTTTGACGACGTCCCTGCTGACGCATGGTTCTTCGACTATGTCGAAGCTGCTGTCCAGCTCGGAATCGTCAACGGTTATACCGATGCCAGCGGTAACCTTACCGGTTACTTTGGTCCTGGCGACACGGTAAACCGTGCTGCCGCTACCAAGATCCTGGTCAACGCTTTCAGCGTTCCAACTGATCTTGATCCAGGCAGTGTATTCCCAGATGTAAAATCCGGCGACTGGTTCCATGACTATGTTATTACCGCTTACAACCAGAGTGTTTTAGACGGTTATGACAATGGTTACTTCGGACCAGCTGACGCTGTGACTCGTGCTCAGGTTGCAAAGCTTGTCGTTAACTCTCAGAACCCTGTAGAAAGGGCTGTTTCCGGTGAGGGTGAGGGCGAAGGCGAAGGCGTAGGTGAATCAGAAGGAGATATTGAAGTATCTCTGAACGATGACACAGCCGCTTCTTCTACTCTTCCTCTTAGTGCTAACGGTGTAGCGCTTGCTTCCTTCGACGTTACTGCTGATCAGGATGACGTTTATGTTTCTCAGCTGGTTGTCACCCGTGGTGGTGTCGGTCAGGCTGATGACTGGGCAAACCTTTATCTTTACGACGGTGCACAACGTTTAACCACGGGTCGAACCGTTAACAACGACACCAACACCGCTACCTTCCCTCTTAAATTAACAGTTGAGGCTGGTACGACTACCACCCTTACTTTAGTTGGTGATGTTTCCGCTACCGCTCTTGGTTCTAACCAGCACTATTTCTATATTGCTTCTGCCGCTAACGTGACGAGTAACGCTCAGTCTGTCAGCGGTGACTTCCCGGTTGCCGGTAACACCTTCACCATGGGTAGCGTTTCTGTTAACACCGTTACGACGGCTCCCGGAACCGCTCCTTCTAAGGTCACTATTGGTGCAGCTGATGCTGAAATTGCCAGTGTTAAATTAACCGCTGGCGCTCAAAACGACATTGCTCTTCATCAGCTCGCTCTGACCAACGGAGGAAGCCTTTCTTCTGAAAAACTCGTTAACCTCCGCCTGCTCCGCGGTACCGACGAAGTCGCTACGGCTGACGGTTTTGTAGGTGACGTTGTTACTTTCGTCCTCGACACTCCTTATGTCATCGACGAAGGTCAGACAAAAACTTTCTACGTTAACGCTGATATCGACGGTGGTCGTTCTTCCGACACTATTATCCTTTATCTCGATGAAGACACCGATGTGATTGCTGTTGACCAGCAATATGGTTTCGGTGCTGCTGTTACTAATAACTTCACTCAGGCTTTGGCTAACATAGTCGCGCTTGAGGGCGGTGATGTAACGGTTGTTGATAACGGTCCTGCCGCTTCTCAGATCGCGCAGAACGCTACCAACATCGAGCTTCTGAACTTCTCTATGACGGCTGCCCGTGACCTCACGGTCCGCGACACCTTCATTCAGATCGATATTCAGGATCAGGCTAGTGGCACAGGACCTGATGTAACTACTATCGGTACTGATACTGCTGCTATCACTGGTGCTGCTATCAATACAGCAGGCAACTTCTGTGTTGTTGATGACACAGGTTTCGTTGTTGGTGATATGCTCCAGATTGCAACTGCTGCCGGTACAGAGTACGCTATTATTTCAGCTATTGATTTAAATAACTCTGGTGCTGGTGCTCCTTGTGCTGCCGGTACTGATGATGAGATCACTACGAACTCTACCACCGGTTCCACCATTGCTAACGGTGCCGCTATTAACGAAGTCAACCCATACGACTACGTTAAGAACGTCAAGTTGGTTGATCTTGATTCAGGAAGCACCTTGGCTGGTCCTATGACCGATGCCAACGCTGGCGCAACTCTCGTTGAGGGTGGTGCAGGTGTTCCTGATTCTTATAACAAGGTTCACAGCGAAGATTACGAACTCACCGGTAGTGATACCAGTCATCTTTCTGTACAGGCTGACCTTGACCAGAACATGGCTTCCGGTTACCAGGTGCGTGCTCAGGTACGCTACTCTGATGGCGTAAGCGCTTCTTCTTACATCAAAGATCTGGCTGCTAATGAGTTCGTGACCACTTCTAATGTTATCGGTGCTGGTGCTACGGCACTTGCCGGTGACTTTATGATCACTGCCAGTAACAGCCTGGCTGTTTCTAAGGCCGCTACGCCAACTTCACAAAGTTATGTGAAGGGTGACACCAACGTTCCAACGATCGGTATAGCTCTGGCTGCCGGTGATGCCGGTGATATTCTTCTAAAACGCCTGAGTGTACGTATTTACGCTGACGACGATGGTGTTATGGATGATATTGGTGCTACGACTCCTTCTGGTGATATTGCCGCTGACACTCTTGTTTCCAGTATTACCCTTTATGACGGCAACGATGTTGTCGCAGGTCCAGAAAGTCTGAACCTGGTTGATACCGGCGCAGCCGGATTTGTTGCTGAAACCGGTGATTACTACCGTGCTCAGTTCGATGATCTTGACATCATGATCGATGCCGGTGCTACCAAGACTCTGACGGCTAAAGTCAACCTTCTGAACACGGCTACCGCTCAGATGTATCTGGCACTTGATGTCAATCCATCTGCTGATATCATCGCTGAAGATGATGATGCTAATACCATTGTCGCTTCCGGTGGTCAGCTCAATTACGCTTCTGCGCCAAATCCACTTATCACCATCCTGACTTCCGGTGGTCTGCAGGCTTACGCAGAAGGTAACCCTGATGCTGATATTCTTGTTGCCGGTGCCAGTGAACAGCTCGTCGCTAAGTATCGTTTCCGTGCTAACGACGAAGACTTCCAGGTCAAAAAGCTGACCATTGCTAATGATAATGCAGCTACCAATGCTGTGTTCGGCAATGACCTTGATACAGGTCCCGCTGTTGCCAGCATTACCCTTAAATATCCTGATGTGAACGGTGTGACTCAGACCAAGACCAATCCTCTGTCTGGTGGCACGGCTAAGTTTGCCGGTATGGATTTCTATGTTCCTGCCGGTGAAGACGCCTTCCTGGAGGTTTACGCTAACGTAAACACGGCTGCTGCAGTCGGTGAGGCATTGTCCGGTCAGTCTTTCAGACTGGGTATCCAGAATATCAACAATGACATCACTACGTTCGAGGCTATCGGTCAGTCATCTTCTACCAACCTGAATTTTGGTGATACCGGCGGAGCTCTCGGTGAAACAACCAAAATTTCCAACTACACTGATATCAGTACCTTTGTTGTCCGTAAGACGGTACCTACGTTTGCTAACGTAAGCGCTTCTGAAAGTCTGGCAAACGGTATCAAGACCCTGATGAGCTTCAGCGTCACTGCTGACAGCGCTGGTCCGGTCAGTTTTGGTCGTATTGTTCTCAATGTCGATCAGGCTGATAGCGACGATGCCAGTCTCAATACTGCTAATTATCAGCTGTATCGGGGTTCCAGTCTGTTAAGTACTGTCAACATCTATGATTCTGTCGGAGATCTTTCTGCTGCCAGTCTTGGTGGTGCTGCTGCTGACCAGAATGAGGACGTTATTGTTTCCTTCAATTCAGAAGAATCAGTCAATGCAGGCTCAAGTCAGACGTACAGTCTGAAAGCGCTTGTCAGTGGTGCTGATTCTGATGACAGTGTTACAACGACAATTGTTACGGGTGATGAAGCTACTCCGGTTGCTGGTATTCTTGGAACAGCCGTTTGCGGTAATGCTAACGACAAACCATGTTCTACCGGTAACGCTAATACAGGTCAGATCTATGAAACAGCAGCCAACGAAGCTCTGTTCACGGCAAGCGCTACTGAATTCTCTGATACGAATACCGCTAACCGTAACATTATCTGGTCTGATAAGTCCGCTAAGAACCACGCTTACCCAGCTATTACAGCCGGCACGGTTACCGCTCCGGTTTCCGCTTCTGACTGGAACGCCAGTAACGAAGGTCCTTACGACTGGACAAACGGATATCTCTTAGATATCACCGAACTTGAACCTCATACCCTTTCAAAGAACTAATCACTAGCTTTTTGGAAGACTTGAATTTAGTTCAAGACCCCAACGAACCCCCGCCCGGCGGGGGTTTTTTGGTGCGTGGGTTTTTTCAATGATTTCTGTTAGAATAAGGGTGTTATTTAAAGTTAATAAATTTCAGTCATTATGAAAAAAACGATACTTTTTCTCCTTTTGTTCACCTTATTAGTGCCGGGAGTGCAGGCGGCCACACTTGTGTCTGATTATGAAACGGTGGCTGATAAGTATGAATTACAGGAGTTTGCCCCGATTCTTATCACGTCAACCAGTGACGGTGATATCACGGCGGAGCACGGAATACGCATTATGCTGGCGCCGGATGAAAAAATCCTCTGGGATGACACTCAGCCCGCTATTACAGGAACGGCCAAAAATAATGGCAAGGTGGATTTAAATGTCCGGGTGGAATTTTCGGATGACTACAAATCCGTTTTTATACCGGTCAAAGAAGATTTTGAAGCCACGGAATGGCTGAATTTGGTTAAGCTTTATGTGCGGGCTTACGATGAACGATTTGACCCTGAAAAGCTCGGAATGGATCTGAACGGCGATATGGCGGCTGACGTTTTGGATATCAATCAATATTCCGTTGGCAGAGATGTCAGGACAGATGGCGTTAAGCCTTATCCGGTCCGGAATCTGACCCATGAAATAAATGATGACGGCAGTGTCACGTTTAACTGGGATAAACCGGTTGATTATGATTACGAAAAAACTGTTATCGATCGCGACCGCATTAAAAACGGTTTTTCTCAGCTGGCAACAGTATATAAGGATTACGCGACCACTTTTACCGATGACGACCTTGATGGTGTGACATCAGCTACTTATTTTATTATAGCCAAAGATCAGGCTGGGAACGGAAGCAAGCCGGTGGAAGTATTCATTGATTTTACCGTGCCGACTGAAGAGCCTGCAGAAGAACCGGCAGAACCGGAAGAACCTGCTGAAGAACCTACTGAACCGGTCGACGTGTCTGAAGATGAAGTCGCGGAAATGACCCGCCTTCTGAACTATTACAAGGTCCGTTATCAGATCAAATGCATGCCGTCGGGGGTGGCGGTGCCCGAAAACAACAGTGCCTGTCTGTGGGCCCGTATCGACCTTATATACGCTTCCGATGTCAGCGGCACTCCCAGACTGCCCGGGCTCACTTTAACCGACCGCGACCTGGAGTTAATGGCCTCAAGGCGTCAATGGCCGGAAATGCGTTATGAAGATAACTGTATCTCAGCAGCTGAACCGGCCAATTACTGTCCTGCCCTCGGTAAAGCTTTAGACCGCATCAGTTATTTTCTTGATTAGGTTCGGAGAATTGCTAAAATAATGCTCTAAGAATTAAAAATATGAGGCTCGCAAAGCTATTCATCATAGGATTTTCAGCACTTCTTTTAATGGGTTGTAATTCTTATAAAGTAGAAGTCAATCTTGAAAAAACTAAAATGCAGGAAATCGAGAACCGAATCAAGGATCTTAAAGTGGCCATCGGGGAGTTTGCTCCCGAAGAAAATGGCGCAGAAATTCCCTGGGTGGAAATCATCGATCTTTCCAGAGCTTATGAACAACTGGGCGAGCTCGGTAAAGCGATTGATGTGTATGAAGACGTAGTAACCGATGGCTATAAGACAAAAGCTATTCTGAATAACCTCGGTAAGCTCTACGAAAAAACCGAGCAATACGATAAGGCCATCGAAATGTACCAGCGTATCAATGACGAATATTTTGATCACGATTACCTTTACGATATTACCTGGGCTTATATTCATGCGGGCGATCGTAAAAATGCTGAAAAATATTTCAATGCCTGGCAGCTGGAATTCAGCAAGACCGACAAGCAGACCCAGCAGGCCATCAAAAAACTGCGGGAAGCTGAAAAAACAGCTAAGTAACAATAGCTCGTTTTACCATAAAATTCACAGCTCCATTCATATTAATAGGAATGATCTGAATATTAGGGTGTTTATTCCTGAATACTCTGAAAATCTCATCGCAGAACGCTTGTCCCACGGTTGGTACCTTATCAAAGTCCAGTGTGATGATGTTGAATTTTTCCAGTCCTGTCATTACTCTCCTTGCCTGAGAGCGTGAAATATGGATAGTTCCCATGGTGTACAGTCTGATTTGTATTTCGGTTTTATCAAATGTTAGCGCTTCGGGGTCGGTCTGATATTTTCTGAAAACATCGTTCAGGTGCTTTTTGGATTTCATTGAAATGATAAAAGTCACTTTGGTGCCTTTACTTTTGGATTTGATTTCTTCGACAAAAATATCCTGCGCCCTATTCTCGATAGTCAGACTGTAACCGAAGCTTTCCAGAATAAAAATATCGGCTGTTTTTGAGGTAAAAAAGATACCTTCCCCCGAATGAGACTGCGGCTGGGTGGTTGTTTTTCCTTTCAGCAGGTCCTGAATAGCTTCCAACTCTGAATTGAGTTTCCTTTTTTGCATCACGTTCCTGAATACGCCGATTCCAAAGTCATTTACGTGGAAGATCAGGTCGCCGTTCCGTTCGCCGATGTCTACTTCGATGTTGGCCGATTTTGAGTGTTCGATTGCGTTATTCAGCATTTCAGAAAAGGTGTACTGATATATGCTTTTCAGATCATCGCTGGTCCGGTGTAGGACACTGCTTTCTTCTTCCAGATCGGCGAGCACTTTATGTTCTTCAAGTCCTTTGTTTCGCAGACGTTTTTTAACGGTATTGCTGATAAGGTCGATATACCCGGGCAGGATGTAAATAGCAGAGCGGGTGGAGCCGATTTTCAGAAGTTTTTTTTCATCTGTTAATTTCCTGATGATCATGTGGGCATATTGTCTGGATACTTTGTATTTTTCAGCGATTTCCGCCGTCGTGATGCGTTTCTTTAAGGTTGCCAGTCTGATAATTTCATTTGCCAGATTCATTGTTTTTAAATTTATTGTCAAGTTAATTGTAAAGTATTTCTTTTTAATTGTAAAGTAAATTGTAAAGTGGTTTGTAATTTTGTCACTTTTGGGGTACTCTGACTAGGCTTATTTTCTATTTTACTGAAATCATGAACGCTGTTGTTAAACAACTCCCAAAATCTCAGGTTGAAATCACTATTACTGTGCCTTACGCAGATTATGCCAAGGCTGAAAAAAAAGCGATTGAACTTCTCGGAAAAGAAATAAAAGTCGATGGCTTTCGCGAAGGTCAGATTCCTGAAAATATTATTCGTGAAAAAGCAGGTCCTGCTGCCATTCAGTCGGCTACTCTGGAGCAAATCATTCCCATCAGTTACAGCGCTGCTGTGAAGGAAAACAATGTTCAGGTCATTTCCCAGCCCAAAGTGGACATCAAAAGTCCTGTAACAAAAGAAGGGGATGATTTAATGTATGTGGCTATCGTTGCCGTCATGCCGGAAGTAAAACTCGGTAATTATAAAAAGATTAAAGTAAAGAAGGAGAAAGTGAATGTCACTGATAAAGAAGTCAACGAAACACTGGAAATGATCATTAATCGTTTTGCTGAGTGGAAAGACGCGGGGCGTCCGTCCAAAGAAGGTGACCGGATAGAGATTGATTTTGAAGGATTTGATCAGGAGGGAAAATCGGTTCCTAAGACGGCCAGCAAAAATCACCCCATTGTCCTTGGCGCTAAAACCATGGTACCGGGCTTTGAAGAAGCCCTTAGGGGTGTGAAAACCGGTGATACAAAGGAATTTACGATTGATTTCCCTCAGGCGTATCACGCCAAAGAAATGCAGGGTAAAAAAGTCACTTTTAAGGCTAAAGTAAATAGGGTGGAAGAAAAGCTCAGTCAGGAACTTGATGAGCCTCTGATTGAGAAGGCCACTGGTCAAAAACAATCAGTTGAAGCATTTAAACAAAAAGTAGCTCAGGATTTAGAACGCGAAATGGAGCAGCGGGTTCAGGCGGATGTTGATAATAAAGTCGTTCAGGAAATCATCAAAATCACGAAAGCGGAGCTTCCGGATGCTCTGATTGATGAGGAGATTAATCTTCTCAAAGAGGAACGCAAGTATGCCGTCACCCGGCAGGGTCTTACCTGGGAACAGTATCTTCAGCATATTAAAAAAACCGATGAGGATTTTGCAAAAGATCACCGTAAACCGGCCGAAGAAAGACTATTAGCCCGTCTGGGAGTAAATAAAATCATTCAGGAGGAAAAAATAGATGTTCCTGATGCAGACGTTGAAAAGCGGATTCAGGAAATTGCAGGCATGTATCCTGAAGAACAAAGGGGCAAAGTACTGGAACATTACAAAAAAGGTTCAGAAGCTTATCGCGGACTTAAAAATAACATGTCTGCAGACAAACTGATCAATATGTTTGTTGCGGAATAGTTATTTTCGGATTTCTTTGACTTTGTAAATATCGTCAATACTTTCCAGTTCATTAATCAGTTTGTCCAGGGTGTCTACGCTATCAACCATAGTGTCTATCGTCAGTGTTTCTCCAATGTTCAGACTGGTAATAGCTAATTGGTTTTTGGTAAATACTTCCGCAATGTCCCTTAGTAAGCCAATGCGTGAATGTTTTTCAATATTGAGCCTTACGTCGTAGGTGGGTTTGGCTTTTACCCCCCAGGATGCTTTAACGAGCCGGGCTTTTTCGTGGCCTACCAGCACTTTACAATTGGCCTTGTGAATTGTGACCCCCCGCCCCCGGGTGATATAACCAATAATTTCATCTTCTACAGTAGGGTTGCAGCATGTGGCCAATTGCGTCTTGTAGCCTTTCTGGCCCGTGATCAGTACTTCACTCTTTTTTTCAAGCTTCACTGTATCAGCCAGTACTTTATTACTAACTTTCGATGCGACTTCATGCCCCGCTAAAGCGTCTTTAGGTAAAATCTTTTTTATTATGCTGATGGCTTCCACAGATCCATTACCTACCTTTTCCAGGATTTCTTCGCGGTCTTTTATAGTCAGTTTTTTGTCTGAAACATGTTTTAATAGTCCCAAATCTCCTCCCAGGGGAGCGTGGCCCAAACGTTTTAAGTGTTTGTTGAGCAGTTCTTTACCGATTTTCACCAGATTTTCCCTTTCCTGGGCATTGAACCACTGTTTGATACTTGTTTTGGCGTGCGCAGTCGTTACAAAAGAAAGCCAGTAACGGTTTGGTGCCGGCGTATTGCCGGTAATGATTTCCACGACCTGATTATTCTGCAATTTATAATCCAGAGGCACGATTTTGCCGTCAACTTTAGCCCCTCTGCATTTATTTCCTATATCCGTATGAATGGCATAGGCAAAATCAACGGGGGTTGCATCGCGGGGTAAATCTTTTACATCTCCTTTAGGAGTCACCACAAAAATGCGGTCGTGAAACATGTCCATGTTCAGGTTTTCGATGAACTCCGTGTTACTTTTCAGACTTTCGTGCAAAGCAACCAGGTTTTGTACCCAGCTTAATTTATCTTCCGGTACCGCGATTGAGTAACCTTTCTTTTCCTTGTATTCCCAGTGGGCGGCGATACCATATTTAGCCACATGGTCCATTTCATGGGTGCGGATTTGAATTTCTACAGGTTGGTCGTTGAGATCAGGAACCAGCCCCATAATCGTGGTGTGCAGACTCTGATAGTCATTACTCTTTTTGTTGGCAATGTAATCTTTGAAACGTCTGGTTAAGGGGGTCCAGTTTTTATGAATAATTCCTAAGGCCTGGTAGCATTCGGCTTCTGAGTTTACGATAATGCGTAAAGCAAAAATGTCATAAATTTCTGAAATATAGTTTTTATTTTTTCTCTTCAGCTTCCGGTAAATGCTGTAATAATGTTTTACCCTTCCCTCAATTTCTGCGTTCAGATTGTTTTTTCTCAGTACTTTTTTTAAAATAGCGGTTCCTTTCTTGATGATATTTTTCCGGAGGCCGGTCGCCTCTTTCATTTCTTTGTGAATACGTTGGTAATCTTCGGAGTGGATATATTTGAAACACAGATCGTCTAATTCGTTTTTAATGTGATAGATACCCAGACGCCCTGCAATCGGAGAATAAATTGACATGGTTTCCTCGGCAATGCGTTTTCGTTTTTCCGGCTGGATATATTCCAGCGTACGCATGTTGTGAAGGCGGTCACATAATTTTATTAAGATGACACGAATATCCTTAGCCATGGCTAAGAACATTTTGCGCAAATTTTCCACCTGCCTTTCCCGGCCCTGATAATAAATTTTTCCCAGTTTTTCCAGTCCCTTTAGCAAAGGCGTGATGCGTTCGTCAAAATGTTCCCGGATGTCATCGGCGGTAGTGTGAGTGTCTTCCAATACATCATGCAGAAGAGCGGCAATAATAGAGTCTTCGTCAGGTCGGAGCTCAAGCAGAATGTTGGCTGTTTCAAGGGGGTGCTGAATGTAAGGATCTCCGCTATAACGCGTTGTGCCTTCATGAGCTTTTTTAGCAAATTCGTAGGCCTTTAAAATCCGTTCCTCGTTTACTTGGGGAAGATATTTTTTAGCGCCTTTAATAATGTCATTGATCGTGGTTTTTTTCAGGGAAAATTCGTTAAGGAGTGCCTTATATATTACTAAATAACTGGTTTTTTGGCAAATTTATGCGTAGAATAAAGACAAATAAAATTTGATTAATGAACAAAGTTATCCTTACGATTCTGGATGGGTTTGGCGAAGGTCCTGATGGTCCCGGAAATGCTATTACAACAGCCAATACGCCTAATTTTGACCGCTTACGCGGAGAATATCCTTTTGGTATTTTACAGGCCAGCGGCGAAGCGGTTGGCCTCACCGAGGGCGGTATGGGCGGATCGGAAGTGGGTCATTTTACGATGGGAGCAGGGCGCATCGTCCCTCAGTTTCTGCTGGCCATCAACCGCGATATCAAAAGCGGTCAGTTTTTTGAAAATGAAGCACTGAAGGGGGCATTTGATTATGCCAAAACCAAAAAGAAAACACTGCATCTGATGGGCATGATCTCCGATAAAGGAGTGCATTCTCATATCAATCATCTTTTTGCTTTACTGGAATGGGCCAAAAAAGAAGGGCTTAGCAATGTTTACGTGCATTGCATTGGGGATGGTCGGGATGTAGAGGAACGAAGTATTAAAACTTATCTTCAGCAATTACAAAATAAAATGGCTGAATTGGGTGTGGGGAAAATTGCTACGATCATCGGTCGTTATTATTCTATGGATCGTGATAAAAACTGGGATCGCACGGAGGTGGGATACAGGCTCCTGACCCAAGGTGAAGGAAATAAATTCGATGATCCGATGACCGCCATCGATCACTTTTATAAAGAGGACCCTAAGTTAACTGATTATTATTTACCGGCTATTCTGATCAATAAAGAAGGGCTGATCAAAGAAGGGGATGCTGTTATCTTTTTTAACTATCGCACCGACCGCACTCGCCAGCTCACGGCCGCTTTTGTGCACCCCACGTTCGTGGGCTTCAAGAAACTGATCGGTAAAGTATGGTTTGTCTGCATGGGGCCTTACTCTGATTATGCGCCGGTTGCTTACAGTGTACCGGAAATTAAGAACAATCTCGCTAACTGGCTGGCTGATCATGGCATCAAACAGCTCCGGGTCGCAGAGACCGAAAAATACGCACATGTCACCTTCTTTTTCAATTCTCAGATGGAACATGAAGCAAAGAACGAAGACCGTATTCTCATTGATTCACCCAAAGTGCCCAGTTATGCTGAAAAACCCGAAATGTCAGCGCCAAAAATTACTCATACCATTTTAAATGCCCTGGAGTCCGGTGAACACGAGGTAATTATTATGAATTTTGCGAACTGTGATTTAGTCGGACATTCCGGTGATCTGAAGGCGACCATTAAAGCCGTTGAAGTGCTTGATGGCTGTGTCGGTCAGATTCATCAAAAGGCCATGGAAACTGGTTATACGTTTATGCTTACAGGGGATCACGGCAATGCGGATGACATGCTTTATCCTGATGGCAGTCAAAAACCGGCGCATTCCATGAATCCGGTCATTCTGCTGATTGCCGATCCTGAAAAAAAGATCAAAAAAGTGCGCGACGGAGGGCTGGCTGATGTGGCTCCGACGTTGCTAAAAATTCTCGGCTTATCGCAGCCTGAGGAAATGACGGGTCAAAGTCTCATTGATTAATCTTCGCTTTTTCTTCTGCTCTTTCGGGCGACTTCTTTGCTTTTTTCAATAATCATCATGGCAATTTTAATCGGTTGCCACAGATAATGATTGATTAAATCCATTGTGTCTTTCGCCTTAGAAGTCACTTTGTTCACGTTTGAAAGGATTCTGATCAGGTGATACAGGGCGATGATAAGAAAAAGTGCCAACAGGCCGATGGCAATCGAGAGAATGAGATACAGGATGTCCAATGGTGTAGAATAGATTTCGAGCATGGCGTGAAATTATTTTTGTTTTTTATATTATAACATGCGTTTTCGGATACCGGCAACATTAATCTTGGCTGTATCGGCGCTTCTGAGCCGTTTGCTCGGGCTTGTGCGCGATCACTTGCTGGCCCGTACTTTCGGGGCGAGCAGTGGTGAAGGTATCTATAATCTCGATGCTTATTATGCTGCTTTCCGCATTCCCGACCTGCTTTACAACCTGCTTATCTTTGGGGCGATCTCGGCAGCTATCATCCCCATTTTCACGCAATACAAAAAATCGGGTGAGCTCAGAAAAGGCTGGGAGTTTGCCAGCAATATGTTGCATATTCTCTTAATTTTTATTTTGCTGGTGTCGGCTGTGGTTTATTTATTCGCCCCTCAGTTCGCTCATCTGGTCGCCGGCGGTTTTGAAGGTGAGGCTTTCAGCCTGACGGTCCGGTTAATGCGCATTATGCTGCTTTCGCCGATTATTTTTACTTTTTCCGCCATCTTCATCAGTCTGCAAGACAGCTTCAAAGTTTTTTTCTGGAGGAGTGCCGCGCCGCTTTTTTATAATCTGGGAATTATTTTCGGTATTCTTTATTTTGCTCAGGATTTTGGTGTGGTGGGAGTAACCTGGGGCGTCATTATTGGGGCGCTATTACAGCTTTTAGTCCAAATGCCCGCCCTTCGCACCATCGGTTACCGGCATGTGTGGCAGGCTGATTTTCATCGCGCAGATGTGCGCAAAGCGATCCGCCTTATTATTCCCCGCGTAGCTGGACTTTCACTCACACAAATCACTTTGGTATTCAATACTCTGATCGCCAGCTTTCTGATGACCGGTTCCATCACTATCTTCTATTTTGCCGATAACTTGCAGGCGGTGCCTTTGGGAATCATCGGCATCTCCTTTGCTATCACTTCTTTTGCCACACTTTCTGAACTGGCGATGGAAAAATCTTCTGATGCTTTTGTGTCCGAAATCAAACGCGTGGGTCAGCAGGTACTGTTTTTGATCGTTCCCGCCACATTGGGAATGCTGTTTTTGCGGGACCGCATCATTGATGTCATCTTGGTGGCCGGTAAGTTCACTGCAGGGGATGCGGCTATTCTGCAGGCCGTACTGGCTTTTTTGCTTATCTCACTTTTCGCGCAGTCGCTCATCCCTTTGTTCAGCCGTGGGTTTTACGCTTATCACAACACAAAAACACCTGTCATCACAGCCATTGTGGGTGCAGTAGTCAGTGTGGGCGGCAGTTATCTGCTCGCTATCCAGATAGGCATGGGGGTATTAGGAATTGGTGTGGCTTATTCGGCGGGGAATATCTTTAATTTTGCTCTGTTGTATCGTTTTATGGTCAAAAAGTGCGGTACAGACATCTTTGACTGGCTGAACGTTCTCAAAATGCTGGTGGCTGGGGCGGTTATGTACGGCGCTCTTTATCTGACGAGTGCTTATGTCAGTTACGGTGAAAGACTGATCGACCGAATGGGCGCTCTGGCACTCCTTACGCTGGTCGGTATGCTCAGCTATTTTCTGGCGGCGCGTTTACTGAAAATCTCTGAATTCAAAATGATTACACGACGCTAATCCAGATTTTTTACGATTTCTTTAAACTGTTTTCCTCTGTCTTTGGCATTTTTAAACATATCAAAGCTGGCGCAGGCGGGGGACAGCACAATGTTATCGCCGGGCTGGGCCATTTCCAAAGCGCGTATCACGATGGCCGGAAAGTCGTCTGATTCATCCAGCATCATGATGGGGTAATACTCATCTTCTGCTTTAATAGCTTCCTGAATACGCGGACCTTCTTTTCCATACAGGTAGGGGCGGACCCGATGTTCAATAATGTCATGGGCAAGGAATGAAAAATCGGCGTTTTTTGAACTCCCTCCCAAAAGCAGGATCAACTTTCCTTCCGGAAATTCATTGATGGCTACTTTGGTGGATTCCGGAGTGGTACACGCGGAGTCATTGTAAAACTTCACGCCTTCCACTTCCTTCACAAATTCCAGACGATGTTCAGCTCCTACAAATTTAGCCAGCTGTTCTTTGATCAGCGTGGGAGTGACCCGGTGAATAAGACTTACTGCGATGGCACATAAAATATTGTCCGGATGAGTTTTAATGGTAATATCTTTTTTGCTAAGAATGGTGGCCTCCTTATCTTCAAATTTAGCCACGAGCTTATCTCCCTTCCAGGTAGCCCAATCGTTGCCCTCATCTGTTCCCAACCAGAATATTTTGCCGGGTGTTTTTTTGCCGAGTCTTGAACTGTTTTCATCGTTTCTGTTCAGTATGCACCAGTCCAGGTAACTCTGGTGGGCGATCAGATTACTCTTGGCGTTTGCATATTCCTCCAGATTCTCATGCCAGTCCAAATGGTTTGGGGTGATGTTCAGGACAGCTGCAATGTGAGGAGACATTTTGATATCTGCGAACTGAAAGCTGGAAACTTCCATCAAAATGAGTTCATTTGGTCGTTTGATGGCTTCCTGCAGAACAGGAGTGCGATCGTTGCCGCCGACAATAATTTTCCCTTTGTAGTGAGCGGTCAGTATTTTATCAAGCATGGCGACGGTGGTTGTTTTTCCGTTGCTGCCGGTGATGGCGGTCATTCGGTTCGCCGCCTGTTCCAGCGTGAGTTCAGTCATTGAAGTGACCGTGCATCCGGCTTTTCTGGCCTCCAGAATGCCTGGCAGGCGATAGTGCACGCCGGGGCTTCGGATGATGGTCCGGAACGCTTTCAGGTCTTTAAACGCTTTTGATCCGAGCTGCGATTTTGCGTTTTTGGGAATTTCGACCGATTCGTTTTCATCACAAATGGTGATGTCAGAAATTTTTTGGGTCTTCAAAAAATCGAGAGCATACTGACCTTCGACTCCAAAGCCCAAAATGGCGACCGGTGGCTTGATGACTGTTTTCATGAGGAAATTATAACTGAAAAGTTTTGTGATTACGACACATAATAGGATTAAAT
>JAFGTE010000009.1 GCA_016934215.1 Candidatus Peregrinibacteria bacterium
AGGCGACCATGGGGTGCGTGAGGTCGCAGGTTCAAGTCCTGTCACCCCGACCATCGGGCCACCTTAGCTCAGTTGGTAGAGCGACGCATTCGTAACGCGTAGGTCGGCGGTTCAATCCCGCCAGGTGGCTCCATTTAACGTTTTTTTACTTTACAATAAGGCTTATTTTCCTCTAGTATTAGCCATACTTAATCAAAAAATCATGAGCGCAGAAAAATTCGGTGAAAAAGAAGCTTCTACACGACCCTCAACCCCCGCCTCTATCATACGAGCGAAAATAGAAAGAGCTGAACTCAGAGAAACTCTCATAGAGTCAGGCTTATCTCCTGACCAAATGGCTCAAATGGATCGGGACATGGACCGTTTTACAGGTCCAGACAGTAATTCAGTCAATTTAGGTGAAATCTATGCCTATCTGGTACGTGAATTCGGATTTGAGCATAAAAAAGCAGGCCCCATATTTAAAAAAATCCGCGAAAGATTTGCAGAAACCATCGCCAAAAACCCCCCTCCAAAACCAAATACGGTTAGCGGGGAGCACAGACTTGCCAAGGCAATGCCTCAAATACCAAAGCAAAACCAGCCTTTTGCCACTAAACACAGAAAATAGCACGACTAATCACTCTTCATGTCCGCACTTCTTGAATTAAAGAATCTTCATGTAGCTATCAACAGTAAAGCCGTTCTTAAAGGCGTGAATTTAGTGATCAACGAAGGTGAGGTCCATACCCTAATGGGACCCAATGGCTCCGGCAAAAGCACGCTTTCCAACACGATTATGGGCCACCCTAAATACAGAGTAACGAAAGGCGATATCTTATACCAGGGAAAGAGTATTTTAAAAATGGAACCCTACCAACGTGCCTTAATTGGAATATTTCTAGCCTTTCAATACCCTAAAGAGATCGCCGGAGTTACTCTTGAAGAATTTTTATTGGCTGCTTATCGTGCCAAACAAGCCTACAATGAACCCACAAAACCGCCGGTTCTGGTTTTCCGCTTTAAAAAGATGCTTCATGAAATAATGAAAGAATTCAAAATGCCCGAAGATTTTTCGGAACGTTTTTTAAATCAGGGATTTTCCGGTGGTGAGAAAAAGAAAGCCGAAGCACTTCAAATGGCTGTTTTAGAGCCGATACTCGCCGTATTGGACGAAACCGATTCCGGCCTGGACGTCGACGCCCTCAAAACGATTACCGTAAACATCGATAAAGTCATGCGCAAAAAAAACACGGGCGTTCTTCTGGTCACGCACTACCAGCGCATTTTAAAACACCTGAAGCCTGACTTCGTACACGTCATGAAAGACGGTCGTATTATCAAATCCGGTGGTCCGAAGCTGGCTCATGAACTCGAAGAAAAAGGATACGAGCAACTATAAATACTTTTTGTTTTGTTATTAATAGATTATTAACCCGTTATTAACAGGTTAATAACTTAAAAAAACATATGTCTACCCCTCAGTCGAAATCAAAGGTTCAGAAAAAGCCCCCCACCAATATCTTTGCGGGACTCAATCGGGATACCTTCGATTACTTCGACCCCTCGGAGTATATGAAAAAGTTTAAGAAAGGTATCTCTTCGCAGTTGATAGCGGCCATTTCGAAGGATAAAGACGAACCGGAATGGATGCTCCACCAGCGGTTCAAGGCCTACGAATATTTCACTCGTATTCCGATGCCTGATTTCGGTCCCGGCCTCGAAGCGCTGGATTTTGATGAGATCTGCTTCTTTGCCAAAGCAGCGGATAAAAAAGGAGGCTATGAAAACTGGGAACAGGTACCGGCTTATATCAAAAATACCTTTGACCGCCTGGGAATTCCTGAGGCAGAGAAAAAGGTTCTGGCCGGCGTGGGAGCACAATATGAATCAGAAGTCGTTTACCACTCACTCGAAAAAGAACTCGCGACGCAGGGTGTACTGTTTCTGGACATGGACGTCGCCGTACATCGTCATCCTGAACTGGTTCAGAAATACTTTATGAAGTGTGTACCCGCCAATGACCACAAGTTCGCCGCCCTGCATGGCGCGGTCTGGTCGGGTGGGACTTTTTTGTATGTTCCTAAAGGCGTCAAAATTGAAAAACCTCTGCAGGCTTACTTCCGCATGAATGCCATGAATATGGGCCAGTTCGAACACACTCTGATCATCATCGAAGAAGGAGCCGAAGCTCATTACATAGAAGGCTGCAGCGCCCCCAAGTATGGTTCTAACGCCCTGCATGCCGGATGTGTGGAGATCTTCGTGGGAAAAAGCGCTAAATTCCGCTACTCCAGCGTCGAAAATTGGTCAAAAGACACCTACAACCTGAACACCAAACGCGCCATCGTGGAAGAAAGCGCCACCATGGAATGGGTCGGCGGTAATATGGGATCAGGGGTCACCATGCTCTACCCCTGCAGCATATTAAAAGGCCGGAATGCCCGCGCCGACCATCTGGGCATCGCCTTTGCCAACAGCGGACAAATCCAGGATACCGGTGCTAAGATTTTTCATCTGGGCGAAAATACCAGTTCCAGACTCACGATGAAATCCATCAGCAAAGGGGGCGGCCGATCGATTTACCGGGGTGACCTTCGTATCGCCAAATCTGCCAAAAATGCCATGAGCCAGGTGGAATGCGATGCTCTCATCCTCGATCCCGTCTCCATATCAGACACGTATCCCAACATCAAAGTGGATAACAATTCCGCCACCATCAGCCATGAAGCACGCGTGGGCCGATTAAATGAAGAAGATATTTTTTATCTCACTTCCCGCGGTATTCCGCAGGCGCAGGCAGAAGCCATGATCGTGAACGGTTTCATCAATCCCATTGTGCGCGAATTACCACTCGAATACGCTGTGGAAATGAATCGTCTGATCGAGCTGGAAATGGAAAACTCTATCGGTTAAACATGAACGAATTCAGATTACCTTTCATCATCGAATATCCCGACAAAGATGATTTTATCATCGCCAAATGTTATGAAACGAAACAGGAGTGTTACAAACTCACCATTCCTACAGGAAAACAGCTCGAAAAAGCCATTCATATAAAGTTCAGAGCTTCTGACACTCCTCTTTCGCTCAGCCTCGGCATCGAGCTTCAGGAAGGCAGCTCCGCCGTTATTATCGAAGACTGGAGCGGTGACATCAAAGTACCTGAAATAAACTTTGTAAACCATATCACCTGCCAGGCTAATTCGAATCTGACTTACGTGGTCCTTAACGGCAATTCGCATCAGACAAAAATGACCGAAAAAAGAGTATCCAATATCGCCAGCGACGCTAAATGCCATATTTTTACCTATCACTTCGGCAATAAAAAGCTAACCAGCAGACTCATTCAAAAAACCTCAGGAAAAGGCGCTGAGATCAACACGGACATCATCGCCAAGGTAACGGACGACCGTGACCTCAGCTTTGACTGCACTCATGAATTCGCCGAAAAACAAGGCAGCGGAGAAATCGTGATGAAAGGTATTGCCCAAGGCAGTGCCATGCTCAATTTTGATGGCCTGGTGAATATCAAAAAAACTGGCGGAGGCTCTGCCGGCTACCTGAAACAGGAAACTTTGAACCTGAGTCCAGATACTACAGTACGAGCCGTACCAGCCCTTAAGATCGACACCAACGACGTCAAAGCCGGTCACAGTGCCGCCATACGCAACCTGAACGAAGAAGACCTTTATTACTTCGGTACCCGGGGCATCGAAAAAGAGACAGCAAAAAAACTCCTAATTACCGGCTTTCTCGAAAAAGAACTGAAGAAGATTAAAAAGCACAAAACGGCTTATGAAGAAGTCAGGAAACTGATATAATCCGCCTGCATGGACTTTAAAAGGGACTTCCCGATATTTAAGCAGCGGCCTGAATTAGTTTACCTGGACAGCGCGGCAACCAGCCAGAAGCCGCAAATAGTTTTAGAGGCGGAAAATACGTACTACGAAAAACTGAACAGCAATATTCACCGCTCTGCCCACTTTTTAGCCGAAGAAGCAACACTCGCCTACGAAGCGACCAGACAAACGGTAGCTGATTTTATTGGTGCCCAAAAACACGAAATTATTTTCACCCGCAATGCCACCGAAGGCATCAACCTGGTGGCCCGCAGCTTTGGTGAAACGTTTTTGAAGAAAGGTGATGAAGTATTGCTGAGCAAAATGGAACATCACAGTAATATCGTTCCCTGGCTGCAGCTTAAAGAAAAAATCGGCATCGTCATCCAATATTTGGATATTGATGAAAACGGTCAATTTATTTTTGATGGTTCACAGGTTACTGATAAAACGAAATTTGTTTCACTCACGGGCATGTCGAATATTCTGGGCTCGATCCCCAACCTGAAACCGATCATTGCCGCCGCCCACACAAAAGGAGCGAAGATATTGATCGACGCCTGCCAGCTGGCGGTTCATCAGTCCATTGATGTACAGCAACTGGATGCCGATTTTCTCGTCTTCTCCGCTCACAAACTATACGGTCCCACCGGTGTCGGCGTGCTTTACGGCAAAGAAGGACTTCTGAAAAAAATACCCCCCTTCCTGGGCGGCGGCGAAATGATTCAGGAGGTTTTTGAGCAAAGTTTCACCCCGGCCGACATTCCCCATAAATTCGAAGCCGGTACCCCGAATATAGCGGGAGTCGTTGCCTTTAAAGCAGCCATCGATTACATCAGACAAATCAGCTTTGATGAAATTCAGAAGATCGAAAACGAACTCACGACCTACGCCCTCGAAAAACTCAGCCGTCTCCCCGACCTCACCTTCATCGGCCCCAAAAAAGCCGAAAACCGCGGTCCTGTTATCTCTTTCACCATGCAGGGCGTGCATCCCCATGACATCGCCGAAGGCCTTTCCCAAAAGGATATCTGTATCCGTGCCGGCCACCACTGCGGCCAGGTTCTGATGGACGCCTGGGGCCTTCCAGCCACCGCCCGCATCAGTCTGGCCTTCTACAATACTAAAAATGATATCGACCAAACAGTAAAAACCCTTGAAGAAGTCCACAAATACTTTACTTAGTCCTTACTACTTATTACTTAGTCCTTGGACATCTACGCCCAGAACATTCTCGATCGCTATAAAAATCCCTTGCATAAGGACAAAAAACTCGATGCCACCGCAAGCCGAAAAGAAGCCAACCACTCATGTGGCGACAGCATTGAAATTAATTTAAAAATAGAAGGCGACAAAGCTATCGGTTACTCATTTGCCGGAGCCGGCTGTGCGATCAGCATGGCTTCCGCCGACATGCTTGGTGATCTGATTCATGATATGACCACTGATGAAATCCTTGCCTTAAAAAAGGAGGACATTTATGAAATGCTGGGTATTGAAATCAGCCTAAGAAGAAGTAAATGTGCTCTTTTAAGCTTAATAACGATTCAGAATGCGTTAATAGAAAAACAGGAGAAGCTAAAGAGTTGGACAGACTATATTTAGAAAGAAATACTTATTTCTTTTTAGGAACAGCAAGGTATCTTGTTCGCTTTTCAAATTTCCCATCCTCCATTGAACACACCCAACCTGAAGAACTTAAATCCGAATAGTCATTACAATGGGCACTTACATTAAATGTACGCTTATCTGCCCATGATTTAATTGCGGTAAAACGTTCTGAAAAATGATAGGGTGATACATACAGTGGTGTAACAAGATAGGGATAACGCTTAAATCCATCAGGAAATTCCTCCCAAACGGAACCTAATGCATAAATTGCAAAATCCTTTTGGAGATCTGGATACTGCGCTCCTAGAGCCAGCAGCTCTGTCCATGCAGCAGGCTGGTATCCTGCCTCATCGATTTTAGAAATAGCTTCCTGATTTGTTAACTCAGCATCAAAAACAAGCAATCTTACTTGTTTCTTTTCTCCTTCAACACACTCCGCTTCAGGAGGCTCGATCTTCTTTGATACTTCAGAAAAAGGATAAGCAATCCTTTCATAATTCCCCGCTTCAAGCGCTTCATCAAAATCACAGCGCAGAGTGACCTCATAGGTATCAGGAGGCAGTTCCGGTTCTTCACTTTGTACAGGTTCTTCTTTGGTTTCATTTTGATCACATACTGAAGGCTCTATGGTTAGCTGAGCAGGAGTCGGTTTTTGGTAAATAACCTTAGTCGTACAACCTGCTGAACCGGAAATGAGCCCACTGGATAAAACCACAGATAAAAGATTTCTCGCACGTGAAATAGGACCGGATATTGGTAGTTCATGATGACCATCTGCAAATTGTTCAGTTTTCAAACGCATAAAAAGGGCAAGTTATTTAGGAAGATACTATATTATATATTAGTTAAATTGTCAATATATTAAAATACCCCTTACAGATCAGCCAAAAAAGCCGGACTGACTATCATATTCAGAAAAAACTTGACAAAAATTCATAGAGTGATATACTCCCCTATGGCTGTGAGCTAGTGATTCTTAAATTATGCGACTCGGCCGTTCATCATCATCCCCCCGCTCAGGCGCGGGCTTTCTTTATATAAATTTTTAGCTTCAGAAAGCCAAAAGCCCCTTGAAAAGCGGCCCGATTTGATGTATAATATATAGATAATCTTATAACTCTATGAATTTCGGAAAATCCAGTATTGGACACCTGTATCGAGAAATCTATTCGGGAAACCCCCTAATGGAAGAAAAACTGGTATCTGAAACAATTGAGAAAAACATTCAGAACCAGATCCGGGCCCTCAAACTGGACCTGAAATTATATGAACAGGAATTAGAGGATCCGAAAAACCTGGATAAAGATGCCACACGTGCAAAAATCGAAAAGACCAAAGCCGAAATCAAAAGTCTTGAAAGCACGGAGCAACCCCCAGCTAACACACTTTTGCTCAATGGCCTTCAAAACAACATTGATGACATTGACCGTCAGTTAGAAAGAGAAAAAGATCTGGATAAACGCGAACTTTTGAAAGCAAGACAACGTGAATACCTGGACATACTTAAAGCACGTCAGAAACCAGTGACCAATGCAGATGAATTAAACGACGCCGTCGATCAGATTCAGAGTGATCAGCGTCTTTTGGATGCACTCAGTGATAACAAAATAGATGAAGTCGATCTCTATCTTTTTGCGACTTCAGATATGCTGGCCTTTATTGACTATGAATTCGGAGGAGCGATTAAGATTGCCACGGGGCAAATGATCACTAATGACAGCGCTAAAGTTGTAACAAGTAAAACAAAAGAGGAAATCTTTGAGGAAGCGGACCGGGAATGGCTTAAATTTAAAAAAGAAACTCAGCAGACCATTCAGGAACTTGAATCAGAACGAAATGAGATACTGAGTAAAATCCCTAAATCAAATACACAAGAAAGACAACGTTACAGACTCAGGCTTAGCGAAATTGAGGGTGCCCTGCATCACTGCCAGGCAGAACTCAGTGATGAACGCTCTGCGTGGTCCCATCGCCAGAGAACACTAACTGAAATAGGCTTATCTTCAAATGACATCCTGGGCAGTGTGAAACTGGAAACACTGGACAAAGTAAAACTCCTGATCACAGAAGTTCAGGGAATTCGCGCAGAAAGAGTACAGACCTATTTGTCAGAAGAACTCGAAAAACTCGAAGATCAATTCAGCAGAATCAAACGAAAAAAATTCTTCAGCCCGGAAACCGTAGCAAACATCGAAGCAGAACTCACTGAAGCAAAAGAAGAAATATCCAAAGAAAGAATCAGCAATCCAAAAGTTCTTCGAAAACTGGCAGATAATTTTTCCAATGCCAAAAAAAGGCTCGCCACCAGTGCGAGTGAACTGAAAGCAGCCAGGGAAAACAGACCGGAGCTTGAAAAGCAGGTTCAGGCTGATTACGCGGAAATGAAAGCGGTGCTGGAAAACCTTTCACCGGAAAAAATTCAGGAACTTAAAAAGCATTACCTGGAAGAATTAAGACAGAAAGGTATTTCAGAAAACTCAAAAATCGCACAAAAAGGGCTGCGGGGAATCGAAACCCTGGCCGGCGAGAACGTAACTATCGAAATCAGAGATGATAAAACACGTGAGGTCAGCAAACGCGTTCAAAAAAACGCCGTCATGACCGAATTTGAAGCTCGTCTGAAAAATATCTCCGAAATGTCCCCGGAAGAACTTCTTTTGCTCAGTCAGGATCTCAACACCTTTAAACAAAAAATCGACCATCTTAAGAATTTAAACGCCGATCTGGAAGAAGCGCTCAGCACAGAAAATCAGGATGCCAAACTGGCCCATCAAACGATTCAGGAACTTGAACGGGCTGAAACACCTGAAGATATTCGGCATATTTTGGATACGAATCTGGGCGCAGAGCATCTGGAATACTTACCGCACGCAGCATTTAAAAAAGAAAGCGAAGGCGTTACAGAAGGCTATATGATGCTTCGGGAAAGGGGCGGCCAATGGATGGTGGTTATCGATGAAAGTGCCTTTGCCGATCAAAAAGCGCTTAAAAAACTGAAAATGCAGGTCACGCACGAACTTCTGCATGTTGAATTTGAAAAAAGTGAACGAATTCAAAAACGCGTTCGCGAAGAGTTAGTCGAAGCGGATCCTAAAAAGTGGAAAGCCATCCGAGAGACGTACCTCGAAATGGCCTGGGAAGATCCCAAAAAATATCCACCCGGCTGGACAGAAGCCGACAGTCAGATAAGGCCCAAAAGCAAATTCAAAGAACGCTTCGACGAGCTCTGGACCGACAATAACATTCTCAGTGAACTCTTCGCGATGCAAAGTGAGATGGGCCGCACCTGGGCCACCGGAAACTCCGCCAAGGAACGATTAAATAATTTGCTGACCGGCATTGGAGCAGCCGCCGCCATGGGTGATATAACCGCAAAAACACTGAATTACAAGGAAGGGGCAAAAGTAACAGCTGAAAACATCAAGCGTGGTTACGAGGAAGGTATCGAGGAAGGAACCAAAGTTCCAGCTGATGTCGGCCGACTGTCTCTGGAACAAACCGCAGGCATGACAAAAACACAAGCTGTCTTTGAGACCAATAAAGAAAGAGTCGATCAAATCAGAAAACGAATTGATGAAATCAAAAAATCTGAATATATCGGCAAAGTACCCGGAGCTTCTGAACTTATTGCCGCCATTGCCGATTACAACGAATCCACCAATGGTCTCAATGATGATCTGAAAAAAGATCCGACAAGCGAAGTCCTTGCAAGCGCAGTTACTGAAAGAGTCGAAACAATGGAAAAAGATCTGACCGATGTGGAAGACAAAATTGGAAAAGCCGCCCGCAAGGCACCCAATACCGAAATGGGCCTGATGCGCAGACTCTGGGTCAATACCTCCTTTCTTTGCATGCAGGATTTCGTGCAAGCGGGAATAGACGCCTACGAGTTCTTTTCACGAAGACACAAACGAAAAGTGGCGGATCACGCAGCCAAACTGGGCATGGCTCTTTTCAGTGGAACAGACTTAGGCCGGGAAGCCCGTGCCAGACAGCAGAAAGCAGAAATGGAAGAGGTAAACGAATGGAAAAGCCGCTATGAAAATATGGACGCCTGGCAGCTGATAAATGAAATGAAAGGAATTGCGAATAGTATCGCCCCCAATCAGGATCAGCTAAAAGCCATTCTGCGTATTCTGGCCGATAAAGGAAGAATTGACTGGCGCGATGAAAATTTATGGACGGTATTGAATAAACTGCAGTCAGCAGTCGTCTTAAAACCCGGTGATCAGCTTTTGCTTCACAATCCGATCTTACTCCGTCAAAGACTGCATACCGCACTTGGTGAAATCTACGATTATGACGAATTTCCAAATCTGGAACGAACCAATGAAAGTTCATACCAAAGCAGCAAGGGTAAATATGATACCCTGCACAGCCGTATGCAGGACAAACTAACCGGCCGTCTGGATGAACTGCTGGCACAGCATAAAGCGGGTGAACAGGTGGATCCGATTCTGTATGAATCGATCATGGAATACTGTATCAAAAAAGGGAAATCCTATGCAGAAAATGTCATGTTTCACCTGATTGCCGGCATGGCGACCGGTTTACTCGCACCCGACCGTGGTCTGGCGCTCGGAGATCACCTGAACACCTGGCCAGCCGTAGACTGGTTTTCAACCTTCAGCCCGCCTATGAGTCAGGCTGACTGGAAGAAGCTCTGCATGGATTACTTCCCCAAAGATTTTTTGAGAGGAAGCATCACCGCCACAGGTTGCGGGGATGACTTTAAGAACTTCTTCTGGACCACGATTCAGAACAATAACCGGGTCGTTGAACGGGTAAAAAAATCAGTCAGTGAACGAGGCTGGGATCATGACTGGGGACGCAGTATCGCATGCTTGGGTGACTCCAATACCGCCAAACGTTTCCTCTCCGGCCGTTCAGGGCAGGAGGAAACCAAAACAACTGCGGTAGGTAACGCTTATGTGGGCGCCGTTCAATGGCTCGAAGAAAATTCGAGAAATCCTCAATTTGCCAACAAAAAGAATTTCGCCCGCATTGCCGGCTGGATCGCCATGTCGGAGGGCATGCTCGATGGTTCTGCCTTCAAGGAATCAAGTAAAGATATCAACACCCGGGCCAATGACGCCATGAATAAAGACGTTCCCCGCGAATCAGGCGTCGGTCATCATAAAGGCGAAAACCTGCAGTTCCATCGCGACATGGCAAAATCGTTCCTTTTGGAAATTGATCGTCCCTTCTTCGAAATCATTACAGGCCATGAAGCCAGAAGCAAAGAAATCAAAGAACAAATGGCTATCCAGGCGCGTGAGCACCTCCAAAAGTATTATCCGGCCCTGACACCACAAATAGCGGATATCGAAGACATTGACCAGATCTACGAGCGGATCGACCTTATTATCGGAGCCATGTTCGATACCATCGACGAAGCCAAATTTCAGCGCATCTTAAACAACATCGCATCACGTATCAGTGTCAAGAAGTAGTATGTACCGGGTCAACATCGACTCTCCACCCCTTGGGCAGCTTCCAATACCGGAATACTAAATGCGGCTCCTCACTTTTTAAAAGAACGTGGTAATAATACCTCGACCCGATTTTCGGAATCATGGCAGGAGCAACCGTAATCGTCACAGGAAGCGCATTCACTTTAAAAATGTCCTCTAAAAGTTCCTTTTCCTGAAACACCTGTTTTTTGAGCTGTTCCTCGCTTGATCCGGTGACAATGAATTTAATCAGATGCGAAAAAGGCGGATATTTCAGACGCTCTCTGAAATGAAGCTCCTGCTCTGCAAATGCCTCATACGCATAACTCGCCGCCATACGAATGGCGTGATGATTGGGCTGATAGGTCTGAAGAATAACTTCCCCTTCCGACCTTCCCCGTCCCGCCCGTCCGGACACCTGAGTGATCAGATGGAATAGTCTTTCATGACTGCGGAAATCCGGAATATGAAGGCCGATATCTGCCAGCATAATACCAATCAGGGTAACATTGGGAAAATCCAGCCCCTTGGCCACCATCTGAGTACCCACGAGTATATCATACTGCCCTTTTTTAAAAGCCTGATAGATCGGCTCAAATCCTAATTTGTCAGACGTGGTATCTTTGTCAGCGCGAATCACACGCGCTTCAGGAAAAGACTTAAAAAGCTCCTCTTCCACACGCTCGGTTCCAAGACCTGCATGCCGAATATTGACCGAATGGCAGTGCGGACAGTTTAAAAGAAGTGCCGTTTTATAAGAACAGTAATGACAAAGCAAATATTGCTTAGTTTCATACGAACCGCCGTGTAGTTTCAAACTGACTTCACAGGCGGGACAAGTGAGAGGTAATCCGCAATCGCGGCAGACTACCGCCCGTGCCATACCCCGCTGATTGATAAAAAGAATGATCTGCTCACGTTTCTTCAGCCGGTCCTGAATGCGGGAAAAAAGTACTTCCGAAAATATGCTGAAATTTCTTTTTTTGAATTCTTCACGCAAATCGACTACTTGTATTTTCGGTAATGCAAAAGAGTTAATCCGATTTTCAAGCTTAATAAGTGCATAATCCCCTTGCCTGGCTTTATAAAATGTTTCAAGTCGTGGCGTGGCTGTTCCAAAAATCAACGTGCAGTCCGTCATTTCTTTAATCATCTCGGCCAGCCGATGCGTTTCGTAATAAGGCGAGGATTCCTGTTTATACGTCCATTCATGCTCTTCGTCCACAATAAGCACCCCCAAATTCTTTACCGGCGCAAAAATAGCCGAACGGGAACCGATGACTAAAGGGGCATAGCCATTTTTCACTTTGAACCATTCATGCAGACGCTGACCATCCGATAATTTCGAATGGAATAAAGCCAGATGCGGACCAAAATATTTTTCAAAATAAGCGATCATCTGCGGTGTGATGGCAATCTCAGGCACCAGTAAAATGGCCTGTTTGTCCTTGTTAACAGCCTCCAAAATCACCCGCAGATAGACCTCGGTTTTTCCTGAACCCGTTATACCATGCAGAAGTATCGGCTTCTTTTCTGACGGAATGCTTTTTAAAGCAGTCTGCTGTTCTTTTGTCAGGCTGTATTCAAAAGGTGCCAAAGGAAATTTTTTGGGATTGTCTTTTTTATAGTCCGCCTTTTCAATTTGCTGAAGAACGCGTTTCCCTTCCCCCCGCCACAAAGCCTTAGGCACAAAAAGTTTGAGCGCTCTTAAAAAAGAACACCGATAATAATCAGCAATCCTTTGGGCCAGCTGAATCGTTTCGGGTTCCAGGAATAACTCCGGCAAAAATTCCTGCACTTCCCGCAAATCTTTAATATCTTCGGTCAGTTCTGATTCCAAAGAGACCACCACCCCTCTGGTTCTTTTATTCCGAAGTTCAATGACAACCCCCTGCCCTACCTTACATTTTTGGCTTAGAGAAGCCGGTATTTTGTAGGTTAAAAGCTGATCAAACTCGCCCGGTTTTTTTAAAATACTGACTTTCGCAAATTTCATGTGTTTTAACATTACTCTTGTTGCATAAACAGCTCCAGCTGTGTTAAAATTTTTTCAAACAGAGACAAAAATGAAGTTTAAGTATACCGCACTCGGAGCAAGTAACCAAAAACTCGAAGGAGTTTTGGAGGCTGAGTCTCTTGATCTTGCCCGTGATCAGCTTCATAAAATGGGGTTGTCGATTGTCGGTATTGAAGAGATATCGGTCGAAGAAGCATCAGCCATAGAAGCACAAAGGGGAAGTCCGACAGCAAAAGAAGCAGGTATTGTCACCTATTATTTTGTGGCGCTGAACACACAAGGTAAAGAAGTAAACGGGACCATCGACGCAAGGGATCCCAGTACCGCCTATCGCAGATTGCTTACTGAATACCAATTTAAGGTGCTGGATCTGTATCCGCAGGATGCTCCTGATCCGGCTGCCGCCAGTTTAAAACCACAGTTTGAAGAGTGGAACGAAGGGCTAAAGGCTGAAGGTATTGACCTCACTCAAAAGGCATTCAGAAAAAAAAGTGATCTGGATGAGGAAGGTGAAGAAATGAGTGCCGAAGTCGTATCTGAAATCGATCATTTCATCATCAATACCAAAAAAGTGATCAGTCAGTACAGCACACAGTATTCCGATCGGTTTTTGATGGAAATTCAAAATACACTGGGCGAGCTGGAACGCATCCGGGCCAGTAACAACCTGAAGCATATCACCAAATTATGCAATGAACTTTATGAACTGATATCGAATCCGGACAAAATAGAAACCGAAGGCGCCACGCCTAATGAAGATTACCAAAATACAATATCCAGTTTGAAAAAAAGCGGGTTTATCACCAACAGCTTTAAATTTGTGCAGTTACACGGTCTGCAGAAAAAACTCCAGCGCTTTGAAAAGCTTCAGACGCTGATGGCTAAAATCAGCACATTTTTACACCGGGGAAAAGCTGAAGAAATTGAAAAAAAATATGCCACGAAAATTAAAAAACGCCGGGCGCACTGGCTCTCACAATTGACTAAAAGTCTCAAAACGGCAGGCGAAGAAAGACCGACATTTTTTCTGTTGGTCTCCAAATTCTTTGCTTATGCAAGCGCTTCGAATACGATCTTGCGCCGTGCCAGAAAACAGGAACTGCTTAAAACCTATGCCGCATGGAAAGAAGCAAGAAAGCAGGCAAAAGAACAAAAAAAAGCGACCCCAGCGGAAAAAGCTGCCGAGAGCTTCCCCCCTGAAGGAATCGTTCCTGAAAAACCAAAAAAAGATTTTTCAGGCTTTTTTATGGAAATCGACAGTTTTATCGGTTGGCTTCTTTTCTTTTATATTGCTTATTTCTTTTTAGTCAGTTTCGCCATTGAAAAAAATGTGGGACTTTCCAAAGAACTGGTACTGAAAACACTGACGACTCCGCTGATCGTAAACATCAGTATTTTCCTGGTCATCGCCCATCTGGCTTTCACCCTTAAAATTCGCTTATTCAGATCAAATTTTCTAGGCTCCCTCTTTCTCCTCTTTTTCTGCTTCGGACTTTATACCTTAATTATTGTTAATTTCTAAGGCAACCTATACCCCTACTGTCAATTCATTTTAAATACCGCCTTTGCTAAGATTTATAAGAATATTATTCATCCGTTAGATTAATCAAGACTATGAACCGATTGCGTGTCTGGCTCATCCCGGGAATTATTGTGCTTCTGGCCTTAGGAGCCATCTTTTATTTCAGAGGACAGCTTCCGGGGAAAAAACCTCCCGTTCCAAAAGACGGCGTGATGGAAGTCGAAATAGAAACTAAAAAACCGAAAGGATTCGCAAAACCAGTTGAACCGAGTCCTCAGAAAAAAGCGGAATCCGATTCAGAAGCCATGCTCGCAGCACTTGATTCAGGTAACCTTGCGGATTGTGCCAAAATTACCTGGGATGAAGAGCTGAGAAAACAATGTGAAGACAGTCTGAATTACGCTGCTATATCGAAAAGAGGTGATGAGTCTGCGTGTGACACGCTATATGATAAAGAACTCAGAATTAAGTGTTACGACAAAATCTACATGTCGTCTGCCGTCGATCAGAACGACGCTGAGCTCTGTAAGAAAATTTCAGATCCGGAACTCAGACAAATGTGTCTGGATCAGGTAACAATGTTACTGGCCCACAGTGCAAAAAGCGCAGATGATTGTGCCGGCATAAGTTCAGAAACCCTCAGGAAACAATGTGAGGACAATTACTATCTAAAAAGCAGCGCACGGGAACTCAGCACGGAAGGTTGCAATAATATTTCCGACCCGAAATTGGCAGAACAATGTAAACAAACCGTTGCCAAGAATGTGTCTGTGATGGAACAGAGTAAACAAGCCGCCCAGAGCATGACCGTGGTCAAATCATCACAGGAAATTCTGGAACTCTGTGATGGCCTGAATGAAACCAAAGAAATACTGTGTAAAAACGCGGTTTACCCGCAGCTTGCTTTTGATAAAAAAGACCTGAGTTACTGTGACATGATCAGCAATGAGCCTGAAGCCGATAAATGTAAGGAAGAACAGGGGGAAAGAATCAACACCTATTTTTTAAGACAGGCCATCGCCACTCAGAACAAAGCCTTATGCAATGAGATCACGGATGAAGAATTGAAAAAGATTTGTCAGAACTCTTAAATTTATTGTCACTTTCATGAGACTGAAATCAGCCATCATCACGCTGCTAATTGTGCTCACCGGCGCAAGTACTGCTTACGCAACCTACGATATTACAGGCGATATTTATGGCGAAGTCTTTCGCCTGATGGATTTGAATGGAAACGGCATCAATAGCTATTTCCAGCCCTATAACTACGCCGTAACCATTGATGATGTCGCAGCGAGTGAAGACTGTGATGGCGGCAATACTACTTGCCCTCTTAAAGGGCTTTCCTGGTCTGATATCGTTGGCTGGACCTTCTGGGACGGAGCTGAAATTCAGGATGAATTGGGCGGTTCCGGCAATTTTCCCGATGAATACATCGCGAAAGCAGCCTTCAACGGAAATATCGGCGGTTACATCTGGGGTGAAAAATATGGCTGGATCAGTCTTTCGGTTTGTAACGGACTTGATAATACGGCCTGCACTTCAAGACCTTATTGTGAATGGACCAGTAATAATTTCTGTGAAATCAGCAAAGACACCCGCCTTCCCATGGTCACAGATCAGGATGAAGGTGATTGGGGTATTTATATTGATTTCTGTATGGATCATACAACCCAGGCCACCTGTGAATCGCCTGAATCAAACGCACACTGTAACTGGGACGCGGGTGATAATGTATGCACCTACGATGCAGTCCACAGCCCTGACGGAAATCCGCTTGGCGGTTACGCCTGGAGTCAGTACCTGGGTTGGATCAAGTTTGGCCCAACCGGAACGGATACTGAATTCAGCGGAGCTTTTACGCAGTGGATCCCCGACCTGACTCCGCCTGACCCTATCGTTCTTGCTTACATTCCAGGGATGCATGCCTGGATTCCCAATCAGAGTAGTATTGGTGCTATTTTCTGGAACGGTTTTGCGGATGAAAATGAATCTTTTGTGAACCTGCGTACCAGCTGGATCAAAGCCACCCGTGTAGACAGCGGTTCTGATTTTACCGGCTGTCCGAACCCGCCAGCCCCAGGAGCCTACCCGATTGGCGCAGGCACCATTGGAAATGTAATCATCAGTTATGGATTGGACAAAGAAGTCAATTTGGCAATTCGCTATATCGGTGATTTTCCTGTAACTCCGCCCAATGGTTTTTGTCAGTACACCCTGAGCGGCGTGCTTTATAACGCCTCACAAATCGGATACTATTTTGGCCCCGAAGGCCTGGCCCAGGCAGTGGCCGACGGAGTTAACATCAGTAATCCCACCTCCGCTGAACCGCACACTTACACTACCGACCCCATTACGATCTCTGTAAGAGCCGGTTCCATTAGAACTAATTCAATTACTAATTTATATCCTTCAGCCAACAACCTTGTGGCGGATGGAAATAATTCCGTCCAAATCAGATTCAATCCGGTTGACATTGCAGGAAATACGATCGTTTCAGTCAAAGGGGATCTGGACGGAAACATCACTGCCAATTCAGACGACTGGGTAAGAAATGTGGACTTTTTGTATGATTTGGACAGCAGCCAGTATACCTTTGACAGCATCAACTGGCTCAGAGAAATCGCCATCAGTCCGTTTTATCCCCTGCCGGTGATCATTGAAGGACTTGCTTACACTCACTCTGATCTCCTTAAATATCCTCAGAACGGATTGGGCGACCTGAATCTCACAACAGGCGGTTATTTAATGGAACTGACGGGATATGCTCCAACCACCACCATTGGCAATCACCTGGAACTCAGCCGAATCGACTTTAATACCAACGACAAGCTTCTGCCGGCCATTTCAGCAAGACAGGGATCCTGGCCGGCAAGTACGCTGCCCATCGCTCTAACAAGCTCCAACACACCGGCCTTAAATTTCAATTATTACTTTGAACCTGCCCTTGAGGTCACGGCCGGCGATCTGAATGTCGATTTCTTATCGATCAACCAACCCGCGGAAGCAAACTACGAATTTATTAATAACAGTACCGACTCCCTTGCAGAATACAGCCTTGACAACATTTTAGACTTCTATGATGCCGGTGCCGGTGCCGAGCTGCTCGAGGTGCAGAATATCAACCTGGTCGGCAGCTTCGATCCCACCGGCCGCACCGATCCAAACGGCCCCGATTCCCGATACGGACTGGTGTACAGCAGTTCAAATACAGATAATGCAGGGGCCAATCAATTCCACAGCAACGAAACCCATTACCACCAGCCAGCCATCGGTCCGGGCTTTACCTTTGAAAATCTCACCGACGACGACGGAATCTACGAAATCAGCGGCAATGCTTTTGTCCCCCCTGGTGATCCTTGTCTCGAGGATAGCAGCTGTCCTTCGATCACCATTGACCGCAGTGATTTGTTCACTAGTCCTCTTACTCCTTCAACACCGGATTCTTTTGCTTTCAATTTCACGCCGACCCGCTTCCTGGGCGCCAGCGCCGGACAGATACTCTTTGATATCGAACAGTACCTCTCTTACCATTCTCCCGCATTCGAACCTATTTTCTCTCAACACGCCATCTATCCCGCTCAAACACGTATCGAAAAAGTTCCGGTCCGAGCCATCGGATTAGAAACGAGCGGCACCGTGAGCGGCTCACAAGTTTATGACAGCATTGCCGGCCGTGACCTGGCCACCATTACCACCACATCCAGTGCGGATCTCCGCCGCGAAATCAGAAGGAATGTGGCCGTTCTCACCAGGAACATGACTCCATGCCCGGCCAACACCCTTGATTCTCTGCCCCTCACCGGTGATTGTGTAACTGTCGATACTCAAAATAAAACCATCGTCGCTTTCTATTCGGACGAGCCGGGTGATGTGCTCACTCTGGGTAACGGCACTGATGACATCGAAATTCCTAACGGTTACCGATACACGTTAATTTTAGATGCCATCAACCTGAACATCGAAAGCAACCTAGTGTATCCGGCTGACCCAAACACCTCCTTCGGCATGATAGTGATACAGAACTCTGATGGCTTTGGCGGCAGTGTCTTCCTCGACCCCGCTCCAACCAATATCGTTGGCTTGCTTTACGCCGAAGGGCCTCTCCTCTCCACTCCGGATGCAGGTACCAGCTTTTATTACAGCACAGGCGGTCCGGATGCCAGCGCTCTGGGGAATCAACTTTTATGGCAAGGCAGTATCGCTTCCAAGAACACTATTGGCGGTGCTTCAACACTGGTCACTCCGGAAAACGCTGATTGCAGCCGCTGGGACTCCCAGGCTGCCTGCAGCCAGGCTTACGACCTTGACTTCACCAGACGTTTCACCACTATTGAAGATCAGGATACCGGTGATACTTATGCTCCAGCCAGTGTTCTCTTCAGCGGCGGCGGCTCATGCGTAATAGGACCTATCAACTGTACGGCTGGTCCGATTTTAGCGACCACCGTCGAATTGATGGCCGGAACGCCACCCAATCTCACTGTGATTGATCCTGATTCCCAATCACTCGATGCTTTCTTCATTGAAAGAGACAATCGGCCCGTTCCTCCGGGCTTCAGCAGTAAGGGCGGTTTGACTAGCACGCAGGAAATCCGCTAATTCCCCCCTTTACTCCAAAATTTTGCACTCACCACTCTTTCTTATGCTTGAAATTCTTTTTCAGAACTCCTTCGTAACGATTCGCACATTAAACATCCTGCTCGCGCTGGGCTTTTTGTTTACCGGCACTTTTTTGATTCGCTACATAAACCGGCACAAAATGAATTTTGCTTTTGTAACCCAGTATTTTGCTTATGTTATCATTGCCGCTTTACTGGGGGGAAGGATTGTTTATTTGCTGAGCAACCTGCCTGAATTTCAGTATCACTGGATTTCTGTCCTTTATATCTGGGACTTAAAGTTCAGTTTTTTCGGAATGATGGTAGGTGCACTGTTTACCATCTTTCTGGCCGCGCGCAAAAATAAAGAAGATTTTTGGCTTTGGTTTGATGCTTTCTTTCTGTCGTCCCTGGCCATGCTGATTTTTGTGCACCTGGGTTATTTTTTCGCCGGAAAGGAATACGGACTTCCGACAGACCTTCCGTGGGGAATTGCTCTGCAGGCCAATCACATTCCTTTCGTTTCCCCCATCCACCCCACTCAGCTCTATGCGGCCCTGCTCGCTTTGCTTTTGCTCACCTACAGCGTTAAAACCAGTAAACGCATCCATCTTTCAGGAGTGGTCGGCAGTAAAGCGCTCATGATTTACGCCCTTGGAATGATGGGGATTGATTTCTTACACGGCTCCCCCTCTATTTACATTAAAATCACTTATGCCTCTATGGCTGCACTGGCTTTTATTGCTTATATTCACTGCTCCCACAAAACACATATCACTAACCACTCATAAAATATGCCCCTTTCGCTCACCGACACGGTTGATCTCATTGGCCAGGATACCTTTGGAACCCTAAAAACGGCCATTTTGATCTACTTTGCCCTGCTATGGATCGCGATTATTATCTGGGTAACAAAAGACGTTCTTCAGAGAAGTAACAGCATCATCTTTCAGGCTATTGCCATCCTGCTCAATATCGCTATTCCCATATTGGGCATTCTGCTTTACCTGATTATCAGACCCAGTAAAACACGCATGGAACGTTACTACGAGGAACTGGAAAGAAATATGCTCGAAGGCGACACAGCCGGCGAAAAAAATACCTGCGATAAATGCCTGACACCTACCGATAAAGATTACAGCTACTGCCCGAACTGCGGTGAAAGTTTAAAGAAATCCTGCCCCAACTGCAAAAAATCTTTCCCAAATGTTTGGAGTATCTGCCCTTTTTGTGGTAATGAATATAAGGACAAAAAAATAAAAGGCCACTCCAAGAAATCTTAACCGTCATAGACCATGGATCGCTTTCTAAGCCTGAAGTATTATTTCATCCCCCTCCCTGATCCCAACTTTCAGTTTACCAAACTGACGCTTTTGATTGGTTTATTACTGATCTTGTGCGGCATAGCCTTTGGTATCTACCGAAAGAAATACCTAAAAGATCCCATCGCCAAAAAAATTCTTAAAATATACCCCGGCAGACTCAGATTATACGGTTTTTTGTTGCTCTTGCTTTTAATCGTGCGGGAACAGGGTATCCCCTATCTTTCCATGCGCATCTGGTGGTTTATATTACTGGCTTTTTTCCTTTATACATTTGCCGGATTGGCACTGAAATACAGGAGGGAATACCTAAAGCGCGCTTCCCGGGCTAAAAAGAATCAAGTCAGACGCAAATACCTCCCCAAAAAAAAGTAGGAAGCTTGGTGAGTCCTTACTACTTAGTCCTTAGTCCTTACTATGCAGGTAATCAAGTTCAAGAAAAATAAATGGCTCAATCTAGCAGAACCGACCCGTGAAGAACTGGCCGCACTTACTAAAAAATACCATTTTCATGAACTGGATCTGGAAGACTGCCTGGAACTGACTGAACGACCCAAAATCGATGAATATGAGAAATATCTTTTTATCATTTTGCAGTTTCCAGTTTATCTTAAACAGTATCATCGTTTCGATACCGAACAGCTGAACATCTTTATCGGTCCGGATTACCTGATTACAGTGCATCAGGGGCGGCTTCGGGCGCTTAACAACATTGCCGAACTCTGCCAGAAATCCCTTAAAGCACGCAAACAGTTTTTTGGTGAAAAGCAGGGAACCGGCTATCTGCTTTACGAGATTATCAGTGAACTGTTTGACGCAATCTTCCCGATCACCGACAATATCCAGGCTTCCATTAAATCAATTGAAGGGGAAATTTTTGAGTCTCTCAAGCCCAAAGACGAACTTTTCAATATCATGATGCTGAAAAAAAACGTCATCACTCTGAGAAAAATACTGTTGCCCCAAAGAACCGTTGTGGCAGCCCTGGAACACAAGCAGAAACGTTTCCTGCCGGAAGATCTGGTCATCTACTTCGACGACGTAGTAGACCAGATTGAAAGTCTCTGGAACATTTTAGGCACTCAGAAGGAAATCATCGAATCCCTGGAAGATACGAATGAATCTCTGCTGTCTCATAACATCAACCTGACGATGCGCACCCTTACGGTGTTTTCGGCCATCATGCTGCCCCTGACTTTTTTAACAGGTCTTTTTGGAATGAATGTTAAATTACCCTTTCTGGATGCACAGCTTCACATTGAGCACTTTTGGTCAATTTTAGCCATTATGGCCATTGTCGGAATCAGTCTATTCGCTGTCTTTAAGTGGAAAAACTGGCTTTAAAACTACTTTAACTTGCGAGGTAAACAGATTTCTGCTAAAATTACTCTGTTATCTTTTAATTTCCCTTCCCAATGCCGACTAAAAAGGCTCAAAAGAAAGTCACTTCTACTAAACGAGAAACCAAAAAAAAAGTGATCGCTTCCTATGCCAAACACGACAAAGATACCGGCTCCGCGCCGGTTCAGGTCGCCATCCTGACAAAACGTATCAATGAGCTTACGGATCACTTAAAAGGGCATAAAAAAGATAACCATTCCCGTCGCGGCCTGCTTTTAATGGTGGGTAAAAGGCGAAAACTCCTGAATTACCTTAAAAACTCTAAACCTGAAGTGTACGAAGAGGTAATCAAAGGACTTGAACTTCGCAAATAAGTCACCGCTAAACGGGACTCGTTCTTTCGAAATTCGCTGGAACCATGAAAGAAAGTTTCAAATGATTGACGTCCCGCTCAGCGGGAATCAGCCACTTGAAACTTTCATAGGTTCCAGAATATAAAACCACTGAGGCTTAGTCCTCAGTCCTTATCACTTAGTCCTATTATATTATGGAACCTAAAACATATACCTTACCCCTTGGAAACAAGGAATTTATTGTGGAAACCGGAAAGCTGGCTCAGCTGGCCAACGGAAGCTGCACTGTACGTTACGGTGACACGGTCATTCTGGGAACCGCGGTCATGAGCAAAGAACCCCGTGAAGGCGTGGATTTCCTGCCCCTGATGGTGAACTATCAGGAAAAGATGTACGCCAGCGGCCTCATTAAATCAAGCCGCTTTGTTAAGCGTGAAACAAGACCCAGCGACGATAAAGTCCTGATGGCCCGCGTGGCAGACCGAACCTACCGCCCGCTTTTTCCAAAAGGCTTTCACAATGACATTCAGGTTATGCTCACCACCCTTTCTTACGACCGTGAGAACGAACACGACATGATCGCCACGATTGCCGGTTCGATTGCCCTCAGCATTTCTGACATTCCCTTTGAAGGACCCACAGCCACCGTACGCGTGGGCCTGATCAACGGAGAATTTGTACTGAATCCTACAGCGGAAGCCAGAACCCGTTCTGACCTGGATTTAATCGTTTCCAGTGATTCCAATCATGTGATCATGATTGAAGCGGGAGCCAACGAAGTGACCGAAGAAAAAATGCTGGAAGCCATTGATTTCGGCAAAAAATGGGGACAAAAAATCGCCCGTTTCATCAAAGATATCCAAAAAGAGGTCGGCAAACCAAAAATCGAATTCACCGCCGAACCCAAAAACGAAAGCATCGTCAATTACGTGAACGAAAATTATGCCGACAAAATTCTGGATGCTTTGTATCACAAAACCGGCAAACTGGACCGCTACACTTACTTTAAAGAAGTTGCCAAAGAGGCCAAAGAGGCACTGAAAGATACCGTTGAAGAGGCAGATCTCATGCAGGTCAACGAAGTCGTCGATAAACTGGTCAAAGACATTGTCAGAAAGAATATTCTTGAGAACAATAAACGTATCGGTGGACGTAAAATGGATGAAATACGCCCCTTAAGCATTGAGGCAGGAATACTTCCCCGCACCCACGGCTCCGGCCTGTTCAACCGCGGAGAAACGCAGGGGCTAACGACCTGCACACTAGGCGCTCCCGGCGACGCTCAGATTCTTGAAGGGATCGAAGGAGAAAGCAAAAAAACTTACTTTCATCATTATAATTTTCCTCCTTACTGTGTCGGTGAAACGAGCAATCGGCTGATGCCCGGCAATCGCGAAATCGGCCATGGCTGTCTGGCTGAAAGAGCTATTATGCCGGTCCTTCCCAAAAAGGAAGACTTTCCTTATACCATTCGTACCGTAACCGAAATTCTGGCTTCCAGCGGTTCCAGTTCAATGGCCGCTACGTGCGGCTCCAGCCTGGCCCTGATGGATGCGGGCGTCCCAATTAAAAAAGCTGTAGGCGGGGTAGCCATGGGACTTATGACCGACCACGAAAAACCTGATAACTATCGAATTCTCACTGATTTGCAGGATGAAGAAGACATGGGAGGTGACATGGACTTCAAAGTGACCGGAACCAGAGACGGCATCACGGCGATTCAAATGGATATTAAGCTCAAGGGCCTGCCTCACCATATCTTTGAGGAAGCACTGGCAGCCGCCCGCAAAGGCCGCCTGCATATTCTGGACGAAATGGATAAAGTGATTTCAAAACCACGCCCTGAACTTTCCGAATACGCTCCAAGACTCCTTTCCATGCAGGTCAATCCTGAAAAGATCCGCTTTATCATCGGCCCCGGCGGTGAAATGATCAACCGCATCATCGCCGAAACCGGCGTGCAGTCGATCGACATCGAAGACGACGGTTCGGTGGTTATCACCTCGGTCAACGGTGAATCCGCCAAAAAGGCTGAAGAATGGATCAAGAACCTAACTGCCAACCCGGAAGTGGGCAAGACTTACGAGAACTGCAAAGTGACCAAAGTCCTTGAATTCGGCGCCATCGTCGAGTTTATGCCCGGTAAGGAAGGCATGGTGCACGTTTCCGAGATCAAAGATTCCTTCGTCAAAGACGTCGCCACCATCATCAAGGAAGGCCAGATCGTAAATGTCAAACTCCTGGCCATCGACGAAGCCCAGGGACGTTTTAAACTGACGATGAAAGGCATCAAACAGCCGGAAGCAGCTGCCTAATCCTTTCTTCTATTATTAACGCTTAACCACCTTCAACAATGAAAAAAGAATCCCTTATAACCATTAGCCTTTTGGCTTCAGCTATACTTGCCGGATGCAGTTCAGGTACAGGCAACGGAACAACAGATGACCTGAAAGAAATCGGAAAAGCGATGGAAGCCGGCAAAGCCATGACATGTGAAGTAGTCGTCGTCGATGAAAATCTTCCGGCAACTGATATGACTTATTACATCGACGGAGACAATA
>JAFGTE010000033.1 GCA_016934215.1 Candidatus Peregrinibacteria bacterium
AATATGTTCATTCAAAATTGTTTTTTGACCATAAAACTTACTGTTACCCGAGTGCGATTGACCGTTTTCATCACAAAATAGAAACCCCTCTGATGATCCAGGGTATTCGTCGTGGTACTTTAACTGTAGGTTATAGCAAGCGAATTCCGGAATTGGATGAGCAGAATGCGCTAAAGGAAGAGCGTAAATTAGTAGACAATGTGGCGGTCATTTTGTGTAAGCATATGCAGGCTCGTGGTGTGCTTAACCGGTTTCAGGAAATCATTCAGCGGTCTTTCACGGCAATCATCATCGTTTCGGATGGTAAAATTCTTTATGCCAATCCACGGTTTTATCGGATGTTTGGATGTCACAAAAAACAGGCGCTAAGTCGCAGTATTTTTACATTCTTACCGTTTTTTGATCCTCGTGATACGGGGAGTAGAGTGAAAGAATGCAAGGGAAGGCGTCTTAAAGGTGAAGAATTTGATTTGGCGATGATTACGCAAAGTATTAATTATCAGGGTAAATTGTCGGTACTTATTCGTATCAATGATGTTTCTGCTCTTAAAAAAGCTCAGAAAAAATTGAGCACTTTTAATGACGAACTACAAAAACAGGTAAAGGAAAAAACAATTTATCTGGAAGAAGCCAACAAAAGATTACAATCCCTCAATCAGCTTAAAGATGAATTCATTGCCATAACGTCGCATGAGCTCCGGTCACCCCTAACTTCCATACGTGGTTACCTGTCTTTTTTGACCGAAGAAGAATCTCTTTCGCAGCTCTCAGAGCCTTATCGTGAATATTTGATTCGGGCCTACAGTACGACCGATGGTTTAAATTATCTGATCAATAATATTCTCGATGTATCCCGTTTGGATATGGGACGATTTGAACTGCAGAAACAGGAAACATGCATCATTAGACTGGTTCGGAATATTCTGGATAGTCTTTCTTTTCAAATGCATGAAAGCCGACTGGTACTTGAATTTGAAAATCTGACGGGACAAGATACTCTGGTTTTCCCTTTTGATGCTATTCGTATATCTCAGGTGTTCAGAAATATCCTTGATAATTCCATTAAATTCTCTAAGCGAGACAAGAAGGTGCGTGTTACTATAAAACGGACAGCAGCAGAAGTGATGATAATGGTGGCTGACCAAGGAGTGGGTATTCCCAAAGCCAAGTTAGAACAGATTTTTGATAAATTCACTCAGGTAAAGACGACATATACAAAATACAAGGGGGGTGTCGGCTTGGGCCTTTTTATTGCCAAGCGTATAGTAGAACTACATGGCGGGAAAATAAATGCATCCAAAAATTATGATGGCGGAACCACTATTAGTGTGCATCTGCCATTGAAAAGTTAATGTGATTTTATGGCCAAAATTTCTAAAAATGTTAAGGTACTTATTGTGGAGGATAATGCAAGTATCTGTGAAATGTATGCGATCACTTTTATGAAACGCGGTTTTACTGTCTATACAGCGTCTGATGGCAGAAGTGCGATTCAAAAATTCCAGAACAAGAAACCGGATATCATTTTACTGGATATTATGATGCCTCAGGTGGATGGTTATCAGGTACTTAATGAGGTGAGGAAGGACGTCAGTACTTATACGCCGGTTATCATGCTGACTAATTTGGATGCGAATGACTTCACCCGCGAAGCGCAATTGGAAAATATTGATGCCTATCTCATAAAATCACATCACAGTCCTCGCGAAGTAGTCGACAAGACAATTGAGGTGCTCAGAATGAATAATATTGCCGTGGATTAGCTTGAAGAAAGCGCTTTTTTATGCTAAAATAAAAGGATAGTCATATTATTGTCAGCGCTCTCCGAAAATTGTCAAAACACAAAATAGAATTTACACTACCGGCTGATCTGAAATTTTCTTCGTTGGTTCGACGAATTTCGGAAGAAATTTTTCATTATGTGGGATTTGTCACAGAGTGGGCTGAACGTTTAAAACTTGTCGTTGACGAGCTTTTTATGAATGCTAATCATTACGGCTCTTCCGGACCGGAAGATAAGATTTATATGCGATTTGAATTTGATAATAATGAGGTGACTTTTCGCATTGACGATGAAGGAAAGGGTGAAAACAAGACGACGGCTGAAGAACTGAGGAAAAAGATTAAAAAGAATTCCGATGAGATGGCCGATATTACCAAAACAAACGGACGCGGGCTGGCACTTATTTCTAATCTTTGGACCGATGAGATGGCGATTGAAGACGGTCAGTATGGCGGGATTGCCATTACTTTTACGAAAAAAATTACGACATCAGCTCCTCCCGCTTTGCCGCCCATACAGCCTTTGGGGCCGGGCGTGGCCACTTCTGCCATTCCTCGGGGCACTAAAGAGGAAATAAAAGTAACAGGGGAAATTGACGCAAGTAATCTTGCAGAAAAAGTAAAACCTGTTGAGGAAAAACTCAAAATCCTTTCGCCCGGCAGTACACTGATTTTGGACTGCAAGGAACTTGTTTATTTTAATTCCACTTTCATCGGTCATATGGCCGCCTGGATCAACCAACTTCACGCCAAACAGGGCAGTTTGGTTTTAAAAAACGCTAATCCGAAGATTCAGGAGGTACTAAAACTGGTTGGCTTAACAAAAGTACTTTATTTGGAATCCTAACCCCATTTATGCGATTTATCCGTAAAAGCATCATTGGAAAAGCAATTTTCTTTTTCGCACTCCTGTTGGGCGGGATCGTTGGTGGCGGTATTTATTTGCGTCGGAATGGCATCGAAGAAGTTCCTTCGGATTGGATCATGTATGGAGCAGTGGCCGTCTTATTACTCATTTTTTTCGTTTTTGTATGGGATGTCTTTATGCCGCTTGCCAGAGTCACACGACAGGTAACTAATTTGCTTACCGGAAAAACGTTCAGACGTATTACCCCAAGCACCATCGATGAAGTGGGCGTCTTCACACATTTTTTCAATGAAATTACTCTGGATCTTGAGAAAATATCTTACGATGTAAAAGAAAGACGTCGCATGTCCTCTGAACTGGATATTGCGTCCAGTATTCAGCGTGATGTTCTGCCCAAAGAAGCACCGGAAGCGCCGGGTCTGGATATTGTGGCAAAAACCCGTTCTGCGGCGGAAGTGGGAGGTGATACATTTGATTTTTTGACAACGGCGGATGGGAGTCAGGTATTTATCTATATCGGAGATGTCACGGGGCACGGGGTGCCTTCCGGATTGATTATGATGATGGTGGATACGATTGTCACTTCGATGGTTTATCAAGGAGTGTCTAATGGTCAGGAACTCATCGCTCACACCAATTATTTGCTCCATCCCCGCATCAGTTCCCGTCTTTTTATGACATCGGTCGCTTTGAGATGGGACAAGTCTAATCAGCAAATGTATTTTACGGGTGCCGGCCATGAACATGTTTTGGTTTATCGAAAGCGGCGGGAAGAAGTGGATGCCATTCCGTCCGGGGGCATTGCCTTAGGAATGATTCCCGATGTTAGTAAGATTGTTCAGGAAAAGCCGATCCCTCTGGAAATCGGTGACTGTATTGTGCTTTATACCGATGGCATTACTGAAGCAAAAAATCAAATTGGTGAAATGTACGGGCTTGGCAGACTGCAAAAAGCATTGAAACGAAATGGCTATAAACCTTCTGCTGAAGCTGTTTTTGATGGCATTACCAAAGACTTTTCCGATTTCGTTGAAGAATATGTGCAGATGGATGATATTACGATGATTGTCATCAAATACATGGGGAAAGATTTTGCATCGCAAAAAGTCAAACTGACCGTCAGTAAGGAAAATGCTGAAGAAATCATTACCAAAAGCAAAAAATGGGATTGGGCTTAAGATTTTTCAGTTGTCAGTAAGCCGTAAACTTCTTCAGCACATTTTGCCCATGAATGTTTTTTGAGCAATGTTGGGTATGTGTTCATCAGAGCCCGAACCGCTATTTGCCCCTCTGCCATTTGCTTCATCAGTTTGGTCAGGGTGTCCGCATTCTCTTTTTCAAAAAATAGCGCACTGTTTTCAGCCACTTCTCTGGAACTTGGAATGTTTGATGCGATGATCGGAACTTCTGCGTTCATGGCTTCCAGTAAAGGAATTCCAAAGCCTTCAAACCTGGAAGGGAAAATAAAACAAAGCGTGTTTTTGAGTAATGCCGTTTTTTCCGCGTTTTTTACGTAACCCGTCAGAATGATTCGTGATTTTAATTCAGTCGGAATACTACCAATAATGGCTTTCCCGCCATGTCCCGGAAAACCAGCCAGAACCAGCTTCACTTCATTATTTTCCTTCGAAAATTCTTTAAAGGCCTTAATCAGTGTATCGGAATTTTTTTTGTATTCGATGCGGCCGATAAACAGGAAGTATTTTTTCGGTTCAAGGCCGAATTTTTTAAGAAGCTCCACTGGCCCCTGTTCTTTATGGGGTTCAAACCCAAGAGGAATCACTGTGACTTTTTCCGGTTTAGCTTTATAAAATCTGATCAGGTCTTTTTTGGTGGCCTGTGAGGGAGTGATGATATGGGCCGCATGTTTGATGGCAAATTTAGTAGCCCAGTCCAAATAGAGTCTTGAAAAAAGTGAATAGCTTTTGGGTGAATATTTAAATACCACGTCATGGATTGTGATGATGGAATTTTTGGGGTGAATCAGCGGGAGAACATGAGACGGGACAAAAAGATTATCAATTTTTTTATTTCGCCAGATTTCCCAACTGAGCCTTATCAGGGTCCAAAATCGCGGAAAAGGAATAACCATTTGTCTTACTTTTAAAGTTAGGTGACGTGGGCTGATCAGAGTGATATTTTCGCCGTACTTTGCCACTAATTCACTGATCAGATGATATGAATAATTTTCCACCCCCGTCATTTTTCCCGTGTTGGAGTAACGGGAGGCGTCGATGTATTTCATTGAATTAATAGGGTTTACCATTTTGTCAGTCATCATTATAATAGGCGAGTAATATTTTTTTAACTTCAAAAACAAATGGCTGATGATTATCAATTTGATGATGTAGAATCCAGCGCTGATTCTGAAACCGGAGAGAGAGAAAAAGAGATGAATGGGAACGAAAATGGAAATGGCAATGGCAACGGCTATGCCTCCGAACTCTTTTCCAAACAAATCAAGGCAAAGTTTCGCACATTTTTTGTTGATTTAAAAGAAAGTGCGAATGGAAAATTTATCAAGATCAGTGAAAAAAGTCACGGACGGAAAAGCACCATCATGATGGATGCGGAAGATATTCCTGTTTTTATTGAAGCGCTTCAGGAAGTGAGAGGGAAACTTTAACAGATAAACCAAAAAAAGACCCGCCGCGGCGGGTCTTTTTTTGAATTTATTTTGCTATTTCTACCGCTCTGATTTCACGAATGACCTGAACCTTGATAGTTCCCGGATACGCTAATTCAGTTTCAATCTTTCTGGCAATGTTATGTGATAGCTTAATAGCCTCCATGTCATCGACTTCTTTTGGTCTTACAAATACACGGACTTCACGACCGGCTTGGATGGCGTAGGCTTTTTCCACTCCTGTGAAAGAAGTTGCCAGCGCTTCAAGGTCCTTCAGGCGTTTGATATAGGTCTCAACTGTTTCACTTCTGGCACCAGGTCTGGCGGCCGAAATAGTGTCTGCAGCCATGACGACAAAATCCTCGGCGTTGCTCAGGGGCATTTCTTCATGATGGGCTTCTACTGCATGAATCACAGCTTCGGACATACCATATTTTCTTAAAATATCAGCGCCAATAAGTGCATGGCTACCCTCAATTTCATGATCGACCGCTTTGCCGATGTCATGCAGGAAGCCGGCAATTTTGGCAATTTGCGGATCTGCTCCAATGCTGGTTGCCAGGTGACCGGAAAGGAAACCAACTTCCATGCTGTGTTTGAGCACGTTTTGTCCGTAACTGGTTCTAAAGCGAAGCCGGCCAATGATTTTTATTAGATCAGGATGCAGACCGGTGATACCCATTTCATAAGCAGCTTTTTCACCAAATTCTTTCATCATCTGATGTACTTGTCCTTTGGTTTCCTCTACCACCTGTTCAATTCGGGCGGGATGAATACGGCCGTCTTCCACTAGTTTTTCCAGAGCGCGTTTTGCTATGTAACGGCGTACCAGGTCAAAACCGGAAATCATAATGACATTCGGAGTATCATCTACAATGACATCGACGCCTGTAAGATGCTCAAAAGCATTGATATTGCGGCCCTCCTTGCCTATCACACGTCCTTTGATGTCGTCATTGGGAAGTTCAACGATTGTCTGAGTGGATTCTGAAGTAACATCGGAAGCGAATTTTTGAATGGCCTGGGCAAGTACGTTTGTGGCTTCTTTTTGAGCATCCTCTTTTACCCCTTCCTTCATCTTCTTGTAATAATCCACCAGTTCATCTTTGTACTCACGTTCCATGTTATTCAGAAGCATTTGGCGTGCTTCTTCCTGACTTAGTTTAGTGATATTGGCCAGTTTTTCCTCCTGCTCTTTGTAAATGGTTTCCACTTTTTCCTCCTGCATTTTCAGTTTTTCAGTCCTTGCTTCATATTCTTCTTTATTTTTTTCGAGTTCGGTTGCCTTCTTTTCCAGTAAATCTTCTTTTGAAATCAGACGTTCTTCCTGTTTTTCAAGTTGACGTCGCATGTTTTGTTCTTCTTTTTTTGCCTCTTCGACTATTTCAAGGGCACGTTTTTTACCATCAAGGATTTTTTCCTTGAGTTTTGTTTCGGCAATAGCGGCTTTTTGCTCTATCTCAGCTAATCTTTTTTGTGACTGAGCAATTTTCTTTTCATTTTCTTCTTCAATTTTTCTGAGGCGCTTATTTCCCTCAGCCATGAAATAAAGATAAAGAGCAGCAGCTCCCACTAGTATGCCGACCAAAATATACATTACGGTACTCATACTAAATAAATAAGGTTAATGGTTAACCTCAGAGCTAAAGGTTTGATTAAGCAGCTTCTCTTTTGGGAACGTTTTTAATTTTTTACTTGATCGATTGAATTTAAGTACGTCGGATATTAATCATTATTGAACGCTCGTTTTCTTTCAGATTCTGGCCAGATTGATCTTTTTTAGCTTGAGATTAACGGAAAATAAATTTTTCTACATAAGTATTATAGAATCACTTATTTCAATGTCAAAGTTCACTTTTCCTCAAGAATAAGCCATTTTGGATTTTAAGGCACGTATTTAACACACGGGATTTCATGTTTTTTTATTAAAAATACCCTTGCTATCTTTGTGAAATTTTGGTATAATGTAATGAAACTAGGAAAAGATGATCTTTAAAAATTAGATACAGAGTGAGAGAAACCTGTCTAAGAAACAAAAAGCAAAATTCATTTTTTCTTTTTTATCTCATTCACTTACGGGCTTAACTATAAATTTATTTATAGTTAATGTAAGTATCTGAGAAATCTTAGGCAGATTTCTCTCACTGATGGATAACGTTATTTTTAAACTGACAAAACAGAAATAAAAGTTTGTTTCTTGCCTACCTAGCCCCCTTAGGTTTGTGAGGGCAGACATAATGTTCTCGATTTAGTTCGGGGTATGGGTTTTGTTGGAGCTCAGTAGTCACTGCATTTGCTTTCGGGTAGGTGTTGTGGTTGTTGAGATTTAACTGCTGTTCATTCGGTGAGAGAACTAAAAAACCTCGGTGTTGCTTGCGCTTCGGCGTTTGCTCCTGGGGTTTTTTAGCATCCGGATTTTTCGGGTTATAAAAAAAGCCCCTTTGAGAGGCTTGGCTGAATTTTAATTAATTTTATGCGGCAAGTTTATTATTGTTGTTGGCTGGCTTGGCTGCAGAATAGATTTCACCGACACTTTCCAATGCCAGGTCGGTTGGGTATTGGGTTACTGCGAAACCATCTCCGTTCCGCTGTACCGCGAGTCTGACGGCACCACGAATATCCTCCACGATGGTAGGTAGCGCGCCTTTGGTAAGTACTGTTTCCAAAATTGCGTTTTTATCGATAATTCCCCGAAAATCTTCTAATTCAATAAGATCGAGGAGTTGGAGGAGGGTGAGGTTTTGTTGACTCATTTATTTTTTGTTATCTCTTAATTATACCCTAAGTAAGCGCATAAATCAATGATAAAGCATGGAAAAAATTAATTTCTGAGAATTTATTAAAAAAATAATATTGACAATATGTAAAATATATATTATTCTAATTTACCTGCCCCCCCCCGACTCCCATGGCGGGAAATAATTATGTATTACGGGATCCCCCAAGAAGTTGCCTTTAACTATCTTAATAGTGAAGACGCAACCTTGGGGCATTTTTATATCGATAAAACCCTCTCGATATGAAATATGAAGAAGCTGTTCATTGTTGCCGTTTCCCTGCTCATATTCTTTGGTCCGGAATTGCATGTATTGGCGGTAGATGTGCCCACACAGGTCATTGTGGTGTCATCTGACGATATACCACCATCCGAACCGATTCCGCCTTCTGAAGTACCGGCTATTGTTATTAATGAAATTCTGGCTGATCCTCAAGAACTGGATGCAGAAAATGAATTTATCGAGCTTTATAACGCAGGCGCTGAAACGATTGATCTTTATGGTTGGCAACTGGATGATGCGCGAGCCGATGACGGATCTTTTTATTTTGAGTCCAATTGTTTATTAGAACCTGGTGCCTATTTAGTTCTCTTCCGCCCGCAAACGGATATAACACTGAATAACGATTCAGATTCGGTGATTTTATTTAATTCTAAGGGATATGAGGTAGATCGTTTTGATTTTACTTCGCAAGGCAGTGGTCGGTCTTGGGGACGTCATCCATCAAATATTGAGGAATGGTTGGTTTTCAAAAATCCTACACCGGGTTTTGTGAATGAACTGGAGGTCAATGCTTTGCCCGTGGCAGTTATTGAAGTACAAAAAGATACCCGTCGGATGAAACTGAATGTAACAGGAGCTGGTAGTTATGATCCCGATGGCGATAAACTGACTTTTATGTGGGAATTTGAGGAGGGGAGCTATGATCAGCGGGAAAATCCGCTTATTTATACTTACCAGACTCCCGGTGAAAAAGTGATTCGGCTTACTGTCACCGATTCCCTTGGCGATTCCGGTCAGGCTGAGATGCTTTTTTTTGCAGCGGAAGAAGATACTGAAGAAGAAACTCAATTGGAAGTATTTCCGGTTTACGCTCTTTTTAGTGAAGTGATGCCCTCACCTGTTGGTGTCGATGATGAAAATGAATGGATCGAACTTTACAATGAACATTCTTTTGGAATTGATCTTTCCGGTTGGTATTTAGATGATGATGAAGGAAAGAGCAGCCCCTATAAAATTCCGGACGGGACCGTTATTTATCGGAATTCTTATATGGTTTTTTCGGAACCGGGCTTAGGTCTCTCTTTTAAGAATTCTGATGATGTTGTGCGGATTCTTGATCCGAATAAAAATGTAAATCAGGCAATTCATTACTTTGAAGCCCGGGAAGGCTGGAGCTTTGCCCGTCAATCATTTGATGTGTTTGAGTGGACCCCTTTATTTACTCCGGAATTGCCGAATAAATTCCCGCCCCCGCCAATTTCATATAATTTTGGTGATATTGTGTTTGAGGCGGTACTTCCTAATCCTGAGGGGGAAGATTCTGGTAATGAACAGATTGTTTTAAAAAACACACTGGATGAGGAAGTCGATCTGACGGGGTGGACAATGGTTGATGCCGGTGGCGCTGAAAAGAGTTTGTCGGAGCAGGTTATTCCTGTCGGGGGTAATCTTACGATGCTTTCGTCAGAATTTAAATTATCCCTTAATAATTCAGATGAAAGTCTCAGTCTTTTTGATGCAACGGGGGGGCTGATTGATGAGATCAGGTGGCAGACTTCCTCTTCAGGACAGTGGCTTTTTAACCCGAATTCATTTAAAAATGGTATGGAGGTTAAAGTGGTGAGAGTGATTGATGGGGATACTTTTGTTATCGATTTAAATGAAAAACAGTTTACCGTTCGGATGATCGGAATTGACACCCCTGAAACGGTTCATCCTTTTAAACCAATCGAGTATTACGGCAGGCAGGCTGCCGATTTTCTTAAAAGTATTTTGTCAGGGCAGTGGGTGACGCTTGAATTCGATGCAAACAAGATTGATAAGTATGGGCGGGTACTGGCTTATGTTTATTGGGGTGATGAAATGATAAATGAGAGGATCTTAAAAGAAGGATATGGTTATGCTTATACTCGTTTTCCCTTTCAGTTTTTGAAGGAATTTCTTGCCCTGGAAGCTGAAGCACGTCAGGCCGGTATAGGACTTTGGGAGAATCAAAAAGTAGAGAGCATCATTAATGAAATAATTAGTATGGAGTTATTGACAGAGGAGGAAGAACTCCCGGAAGAGCTCTTATTACCTCTGATTGAAGAAGGTGTGCTGTCTGAGGAAGAAACTGAAATTGTGGGGGAGGTATTGGTATTGCCTGATTGCTCTTCTGAATATTTAAAAATTGATTCTTTTTTGCCCAATCCTCAAAAAGGTGAAGAGGTTGAATACATTAGGTTAATCAATATTGGTTCCGACAATATTTGTTTATCTGGTTGGATGTTAGATGATGTGATTCAAGGAGGGTCAAAGCCTTTTTCAATCCGGGGCGGTTCCATTGCATCGGGGGGAATGAGAACATTCAGGAAACAGGAAACAAAATTGGCTTTAAATAATAGTGATGATTGCGTTCACTTGATTGACCCAAAGGGTAACGTGGCTGATCAGATTTGTTATAAAAAAACTCATAAAAACGAAATATTTACTCATGCGGGAGGTGACTGGGTTCCTAAGCCAAAATCTAAAAAAACGAAGGTGTCTAATGTGACGTTGCGCCACAAATTTAAACGCGACTTTATTTCTTACCAATCTGATCTACTCACCAACAGTTATGTTGGAAAAGTAGTCTCTTTTGGTGAAGCCACGGAGGTCATGGTGATGGAACTGGAGGCAGGGCGGCACATTCATATTTCTTATGCCGGTTCCCCTGTTAATATGGCTTTAGCAAAGGAACTGATTGATTTTTCAGAGCCTGTAAAAGTGCAGGTTTATGAATCGGGTGATTTAATCACACTACTTTCCATTGAACCCTTTCACTTTTTTACTCAAATATCACGAAATGAAGCCGGAGTTGGCATCTGGATATGGCTTCTTATTTTGCTTATGCCGTTACCCTTGCTTATGTTTTTGAGAAAAAGGGGTTAATGCGGTTTGGTAGGCCACAGGTTTTCATGGGCCCGCTGCATCACTCTGTCGTGAGCCGCTTTTCTGTCCAGTTCTCCGTAGTGCTTTTCGGGGAAAAGTAATTTATCGACCCCTTCCTTAAAGAATCGGTCTGCGCGGTATTCTTCCCAGCTGACACCTTTGCGATATTTGGCATCCGCATAACCATCGGGAAGAAAAATCTGGAATTCATATTTATGCTGCTGACCGTTGGCGCGCGTAACATTCAGTCTGAACTTTAAGACTTTAAATTCCTTTGAGCTTGCAAGGGAACCGCCTTCAAATCCATTGCCAGCCAGACTGTCTTTCACGTCCATTATTTGAATGCAGTCATCTAAGTTATCAAGACGCGTCGTCATTGTTACCCGTTCTGTTTCACTGATATCTTCCTTTTTCAGCCTTTCACGCAAAGCTTCCCCGATTTCACATTTGATTTCTGCCTGAAACATGGCAAAAAAGTCTTCCCAATCTTCCCTTTTTTCAAAGACAAGTTTCAGACCATTGCGATCCACATCTCTCTCACCGATGTGACTGCCGTATCTGAGTGCTTTTGTGAGTCTGGATTCTTCTCCTTTTTCCCGAGGATCCAGCCCAAAGAATATTTCCCTCTTCTTGCCATTCGTGCCGATAACAGTGGTTTTTCGACTGGGCAGATGAGTGACCTGGGTCAGTCCTCCTTTTGAAATATGAGTTGGTTTCTTATCCAGTATGTCAGTATGAACGGTTTCATAGGTGTTTGGTGCATGTCTTGATACCAAGTATCTGGGGGTGGTGTGACCCATCCTTGCTCCTTCCGGCAGTCTCAGAATTCTTTCATTAAATAATCCCAGTATATAGTGCAGGGCTTCGTTACTGTCTTCATCAGGGTTATTGTAGTTTCTAATTTCACCGACATATTGCATCAGAAGCAGTTTGCGGGCGGCCTCAAATTTAACCCTTTTATCCACATCATCGTTGAAAGCCAGCATAACTAAACCGGCTGCGTCGTTACAAATTTCCACCTCGCTCTTCGTTTCCAGCGATTCTTCTCCCGGAAAATAATACACTCTAAGTCGGTTTAAATAGTTATTGGCTTCAGTGCCCATTCTGCGAAGACCGGCCTCACGGTGTTCTTCTGCATAGGTCTGCAGAAAGGATATGTTGGCGCAAATGCTGGTGCGAATCTGTTCCTGAAGTGCGGCATAACTTTCTGATGTCGGAAAAGTACCATTGGGGGCGATTTCTGAAAGTTCAGCCGGCCTGATACCCACAATTTTTGTAAAATAGTCACGCGTCTGGCGTACAATTTCATCACATCTGAGTCCGAGCCGTTCGCGATACTGCTGAAAGGCATGTCGGTCAAAATCTTTGCCTGTGCCGAACTGAATGATCTGAAAAAATTCGCGCGGAGTAACAGGTTCCTCTGGTTTAGGAGGGTGATAAGAAGACATGTCGAAGTTCTTAGGCGTGCATTATGATTGAATTTTTGATTTTTGTCAACTGCTAGCCATGTACATTGAAGCATCAACTATTTAATATATTCACAGCAAATTTGTATGCATATGCTCACTTATACTCTCTTCGTCATTGGTTTTATATTTCTGATTAAAGGTGCGGACTATCTGGTAGACGGCAGCAGTTCACTGGCTTCACGGGCGGGCATTTCCCAATTGGTCATTGGCTTAACGATTGTATCGTTTGGCACCTCGGCTCCGGAACTGTTGGTCAATATTGTGGCTAGTTTGAAAGGGGCAAGCGATATCGGGATCGGAAATATATTGGGTAGTAATATTGCCAATATCTTTTTGATTTTAGGTGTGGCGGCTGCTATCTACCCTTTACGCATTCAAAAGAGCACGACCTGGAAAGAAATTCCGCTCAACTTTCTTTCGGCGATTGTTTTACTGGTTTTAGCGAATGATATTTTTCTTGATGGAGCTGAAACCTCTATTTTAAGTCATATTGATGGGCTTATATTGATGTTCTTTTTTATCATTTTTGTTTATTACACGGTTGGTCTGGCGAAAGCAGAAAAAAATCATACAGATGGTTACAAAAAATACGGAATACCCAGGTCTATTATTATGATTCTGGTTGGTATTGTTGGTTTGGCTTATGGTGGTAAATGGGTAGTCGACGGAGCCGTTGATGTTGCTTCCCGTTTTGGGGTGAGTGAGGCTTTAATTGGGCTCACCATTGTAGCGGTGGGCACTTCGCTTCCTGAACTGGCCACGTCTGCTGTGGCGGCTATGAAAAGAAATGCGGATATCGCTATCGGTAATGTTGTTGGCTCAAATCTTTTTAACGTTTTTTGGGTATTGGGGCTTTCGGCTGTTATTAAGCCGCTGCCATTCCGACCTGAAATAAATACAGATATACTCGTTTATCTGGTTGCGACTATTTTGCTCTTTCTTTTTGCCTTTACCGGAAAAAAAGAACATGTCAGCCGGGTCGATGGGTGGATCTTTCTGTCCTGTTACGCAGCTTATATTGTGTTTCTTGTTTATCGCGGATAAATGAAATCATTGTTTCGGTTCATTATCGGTTTCATGCTTGCTTCCAAAGCCCGGGCTTATTTAAAAAGGCACCGGGTTCAGGTGATTGCCGTTACCGGCAGTGTGGGTAAAACCAGCACAAAAGAGGCTATTTATCAGGTACTAAAATCAAAATTTGATGTATACGTCAGCAAAAAGAGCTTCAATACAGAAATTGGATTGAGTTTAGCCGTTTTACAGGAAGAGGAATCAGGTTTTAGTTCCCTGATGGCTTGGCTGAAAATTTTGAACAAGGCTCTTTTTAAAAAGAAAAAAGTCTATGCAAAAGCAGTTCTTGAAATGGGGGCTGATAAGCCCGGTGATATTAAAAAATTGGTGCGAATTGCGCCGCCCAAAATCGCAGTAGTCACCGCGGTACGTCCGGTGCACATGGCCGAGGGGCAGTTTGCCAATCTTGAAGCGATAGCCCATGAAAAAGGAATGCTGGTAAGAGCATTGCCGCACAAAGGCATGGCTATTTTGAATAATGATGATGAATACGTACGCAACATGCAGACTGAGGCCGGTAAATTTTCTTATGGTGTGAAAAGACCTGCCATGCTGATGGCTTATCAAATTAAAGCCGGCCCCAAAGATTTAAGGTTTAAGGCAACGTATCGCGGAAAGACGGGTGATTTTGTTGTGCCGGTTATCGGAGAGTTCCAGGTTTATGTTTTACTTCCCGCTGTTGCTGTCGGACTTCAGCTGGGCATGCAGCTCGGTGAATGCGCTTCCGCCCTCAGAGATTTTCAATTGCCGCCCGGCCGAATGAATCCCATTTCTGGCATCAACCGTTCACAAATCATCGATAGTTCTTACAATGCGTCACCTACCACTATGGACACTGCGCTTGATGTTCTGGATCACATTTATTCCCCCCGTAAAATCGCTGTACTCGGAACCATGAATGAATTAGGCGAAATGACTTACGAAGCACATATTGCCGTTGGTCAAAAGGCAGGGCGCGTGGCGGATATTTTGATTGCGGTGGGTCATGAAGCCCCTACTATTAAACGTGGGGCGCTTGAAGCGGGTATGAAGGAAACGGATATATATACATTTTTTGATTCTGAAGAAGCGGGCGAATTTATGAAAGACCGTCTGAAACAGGGGGATTTAGTTTTGGTAAAAGGATCGCAAAATAAAGTACGGATGGAACGCTTTGTAAAACTCATTATGAAAGATCCTCACAAAGCAAAAAATCTTTTGTGCCGGCAGGGTGCGGCTTGGGAAAGTATTTAGTTTTGGAGCGGATAACGGGAGTCGAACCCGTCTCTCGGCCTTGGGAAGGCCGCATAATAGCCGATATACTATACCCGCGTTATTTAATCCTGCTTCTTTTGTGAAGAAGCCGATAGATAAAATGGCTCTCTTTGTAATAATAGGTAATGGCCATCAGCCCGATGACAATCAGTGGCACCGTGATAAAAGCCAGGTCGAGTTCAAAAAGAATATTGGCCATGGTATGAAACAGGGTGGCCATCACAAGCCCCTGGGCTATCTTTTCTTCTTCATAAATGTCTGATTTCTTCATACGCAGAACTGTGTGAAACCATTTGAATCTTATCTGGTATTTTCTCTCTTTTTTTTCGGCGATCAGAATTGATTTGGCGAACAGGGCCAGTCCGTAATAATAACCGAATATGCCTGAAGCTATCAGGTGGATTGGCATGGTTAAAAGAGCGCGGGGAAGGACAATAGCCATATCACCGGTATTGATCGCGTAGATGATCGTTTCGATAAATGAAAATGCCAGGCCCACCACAATACTCAAAGTAATGGCATCATCCACATCCTTAATTCTCTTGTCATCAATAAACCGTACTGTCAGGTGTTTCACGTATTCTTCAATAACAGCCAGGAACATGATCACGCCTACCATGGTGTGGATGATAGCAACGTCCAGATATTCTTCGAGCAGTCTTTCGCCAAAAATAAGCAAGGCCAGCATCGAGCTCATGGTCACATATTCGAACTCATCATCTTTTAGGGTATTGCGAATGTTTTGAAGGGTCTCATGTTTAAAACGTGTCAGTATCAGGCTGACGATTCCTGAAAAAGCTGTCAGCAAACTAACAACAATGAGCATATTTACAAAAAAGAACAGTAAACCGTCAAAAAAAGCTGACTGCACCAGTGACTCGAGAATCCGAATCTCTGAAAGTTGCGGGAAAAAATTTATGTAGACGTATTTATATCCGAACACAGGAAGCATCGACAACAACCCCGCAATAAAACTGACCGCTATTACTTTTTTTGGCTGAGGGTGATATTCCTTTTTGTAGAATATCCATCCCCATATAAAGGTTGCTATGGTCAGTAGTATTGAATAGAATAAGGTCACTTTTTCTGTTTATTATTCGAAAGCATTATAACTCCTCTCCTCGGCTGTGCATACACATCGTTTTTTAGTCACCGGCGGTAAAAAGCTTGAAGGCATAGTTCAGGTGGGCGGTTCCAAAAACGCCGCTTTGCCCATTATTGCCGCATCCCTTTTAACCAATGAAGAAGTGGTGTTAAAAAATGTGCCGGATATCGCAGATATCGCCACGATGGAACATATTCTGCATTACATTGGTGCGGAGACGGATTTTGACGGCAAAACATTTAAGGTTCAGGCAAAGAAGCTTAAAAATGTGGAAATCAAACATGAACTGGTTAGCAAGCTTCGTGGTTCCAGCCTTCTTTTGGGGCCGCTTCTGGCACGCAATGGCGAAGTAAAACTGGCTTTTCCGGGCGGCTGCGTACTTGGCAAACGACCGATTGATGCCCATCTCCATGCATTAGAATCTTTAGGCGCAGAGGTGGCAGATTCCAAAGAAGTTTTACATCTTAAAGCGAAAAAGCTTATTGGGAATAAGTTCACCATGACTGAAGCCAGTGTCACGGCGACTGAGAATGCCATTATGGCGGCTGTGCTGGCAGAGGGAAAAACTACGATCCGTTTGGCTGCTTGTGAACCGCATGTGCAGGATCTCTGTCATTTTCTGAATGCAATGGGAGCAAAAATAACCGGTATCGGAACCCATACGGTGCGTATTACAGGGGTAAAGAAGCTTCATGGAGCGGAGCACCGAATCACGCCTGATTATCTTGAAACGGGCACGTTGGTTTTGGCGGCTGCCATTACAGGGGGTACAGTTGATGTGATTGATATTGTACCGGAACACCTTGATATATTCTGGCAAAAGCTTCGTGAAGTGGGCGTGCATTTTGATCTGGGCCGCGATTCAGTGCGCGTGCTTCCTTCAAAAAATTTAAGAGCCATTCGTTTGCAGACGGCTATTTTCCCCAGTTTTCCCACCGATTTACAGGCACCGTTTGCCACCTTGCTCACTCAGGCAAAGGGAAAGAGTTTTATTTTTGAAACGTTATTTGACGGCCGGCTTCAGTATCTGTACGAACTTGAAAAAATGGGACTTCGGCCAAAAATCCTCAATGCTTATCAGGCTGAAATTGAGGGGCCGGTAAAACTTCAGGGGGCCAGTGTGGCCAGTTGTGATATCCGTGCCGGTGCGGCCATTGTGCTAGCCGCTTTGGCGGCGGAAGGGCAAACCGAAATCAGTAATATCTATTACATCGACCGCGGTTATGAGCGGCTCGATGAAAAACTCAATAGTATTGGCGCGCAGATTGAGCGGCTGAAATGAGATTATTTGTATTGCTCCAGAAATTCCTCATCGCCGATGACGGGGAATTTGCCGAGAATGCCATTCAGAGCCACCAGCATGGTCTCGATTTCGGATAAAAATACACGATCCGGCTCCATGATTCCGTGTCTTTCAAAAAATTCCATGGCAAATTCAACGCGAACCATGTCGATCATTTGCTCCTGCATAAACTTGGAAATCGCCATTCTTTTTTCGCGGGTAGTTTTGGGCAGTCCTTTACTTCCAAATTTTTTCAGAATTTTAACCAGTTCCCCGGCTTCCTGCCGGGTGTAGGGCATAATAGGTATCAGTTGCCTTTTTCCAAGTCGGTAATTGCCTGCATCGATTCTCATAATTTCTTTATAGAACGGCAGACGGCTTCGCGGCCTTATATTTATGGCCAAAATATCCGTGATCTGATCCCGGCAGGTATCACATAAAACCGGCAGACAGTTTTGTTCACTGTCTTCCGTCAGTCTTGCGGCAAGGGTACTGGCTTCAGAGAGCCATAAGTGACGATGCTCAGTCATTATAGTGATGTAGGAAGATCATTTTAGTTTGTCTGCGCTTATTGTCAATCTGTTGTGTTTTTCTGATTGCTCAGCCTTTTTGGCTTTGTTAATATGTTTTCGTTTAACAGAGGCTATGAAAAGCAGAATTGAATCGCTTAAATCTCAGGCGCTTACGGCACTCAAAGCGGCAAAATCTGAGGCAGAAGTTCGTGATTTAGAGGTGAAATACCTTGGACGTAACGGGGCATTCAATGAAATCATGAAAAGTCTGAAAGATCTTTCAGATGATGAAAAGCGAACTGTTGGTAAGCTGGCCAATGAAACGAAGAGTGAACTGGAAACTGCTATTTTGAAGAAATACAGCGAGCTTGAAATGGCGGCTTTTGATGTCATCGCGGAAAAAGAATGGATCGATGTAACGGTACCGGGAGTAAAGCCCAGTGTGGGACATCGGCATCTGATTTCAAAGTTTATTGATGATCTTGAAGTGGTATTTGGTCGAATGGGTTTTGCGGTGGCTGAAGGTCCTGACATAGAACAGGAGCATTATAATTTCAACCAACTCAATATGCCTGAAGACCATCCGTCACGTGATATGCAGGATACTTTTTGGGTGAAAAATTTAAAAAGAGTAGCACTTCGTTCACAGACTTCGCCTGTTCAGATTCGCTATATGGAAGCTCATGAACCTCCTGTAAGAATCATTAGTATGGGCAAAACATTCCGGAGAGATAATGACGCTACTCATTCACCTATGTTTCATCAAATTGAAGGGCTGATGGTGGATACTGATATTTCGATTGCTAATTTAAAGGCTGTGCTTACCCATTTTCTTCAGCAGGTATTTGAGGATCCCAGCATTAAAACACGCTTCAGAACCAGTTACTTTCCTTTTGTGGAACCTGGGATGGAAGTGGACTGCACTTGTCCGATCTGTCATGGGGAAGGCAAGCTTTCTGATGGTGTGCCCTGCAAACTTTGTAAACAATGCGGCTGGCTTGAAATCGGGGGGGCTGGCATGGTCCACCCCAAAGTACTTGAAAATGTTGGCTACGATTCGAAAAAATACACCGGTTTTGCTTTCGGGTTTGGCATCGACCGCATGATTATGATCAAATACCGTATCAATCATCTGCGTCTTTTCTTTGAAAATGATCTGCGTTTTATAACTCAGTTCTAAGTTGGAGGATCACTACAAAACTCTTGGCTTAAGTCATTCTGCCACTCCGGAAGAAGTGAAAAAAGCTTATTTTAAAATGGCTAAAAAATATCATCCTGATTCAGGTGATGAAACGGAGGTGAAAAAATTTCATGAAGTGGCCGAAGCTTATAAGGTTCTTGCTGATCCGGAAAGCAGAAAGGCTTATGATATCAGTTTGGGGGTGTTTAAATCAGAAGCCAAACAAGTAGCTACGTCTTCATCTGCCCAGGCATACCACCACCAAAAACGCGCCGCTTATCGTGATGATGAGCTTAAAGAATATCACCGGAACCGCTATCAGAAAGCGGTATTTCGTGTGGTTCTTTTTTCTGCAATACTTGGAGTTATTGGTGGGGTAGTTGGCCTCATACTTGGCGGCATACTGTTTTGGGGTTTTTTGGCTGGCGTGTGTGTCGGTTTCAATTTTTCGATTAACCAGAATTTTAAAGTAAAAACTTTCTTTAAATCCGCTGTTGCCCATAAAGCATTTCGGCTTTTTACCTGGTTACTGTTTTTGAGTGGACTTGGATATTTTGTTTGGTTGATTGTGCAGGACTTATTCTAGTATTGTGTAAACGTAATATTTTTTTATATGCAGAAAGTTGTCATCGGTTCTGATCATGCCGGCTTTGAAATGAAAGAAAGAATCAAAAAAGAACTTAGTTCGGAGTTTGAGTTTGTTGATGTCGGCTGTCATAGCCCTGAGTCTGCTGACTATCCGGTTTATGCCGAGAAAGTCGGTCAGCAAGTGGCTCTCACACCTGGTCAAAAAGGGGTGCTTATCTGCGGAAATGGCGTGGGCATCGCTATTGCTGCCAATAAAGTTAATGGTGTGCGGGCGGCCACCGTTTACAGTGTTGAATCTGCCATGCATGCGCGTCAGCACAATGATGCCAATGTGGTGGCGATAGGGGGTCGTTCGCCGATGCTCGATGATCCGATTAAAATTGTAAAGACATTTTTAACGACTGATTTTTCCGGCGAAGCGCGACATGCACGCCGGGTACAAAAGATCATGGAAATTGAAAAAAGAAACTGATGAAAATTAAAATAGCTCCCTCAATCTTAGGCATCGATTACGGACGACTGAACGAACATCTGGCCGAATTGGCTCCCTATGTGGATTACTTTCATGTGGATGTAATGGACGGCAATTTTGTCGATAACCTGACACTGGGGGCACCGGTGATCAAATGGATCAATACCGATGTGCCGTTGGATGTTCATTTAATGATCAATAATCCCCACAAGTACATCAAGGATTTTGCGGAGGCCGGTGCTTATTCCATTACGATTCATGCCGAAGCCAGCAAGCATCTTTCGGATGACATTCAGAAAATCAAAGATGCCGGCTGCAAAGCGGCGGTATCTTTAAACCCTGATACGCCGATCGATAAGATTTCCAAAGTACTGCCTATGTTGGATATGGTTCTTGTCATGTCGGTGCATCCAGGGTTCGGCGGGCAGACGTTTATGCCTGAGGTTCTTGAAAAAGTAAAATGGCTTCGTGAGCATTATCCAAATCTCGATATTCAGATTGACGGCGGCATCAATGATGAAACTGGTCAGTTGGCAGTGAAGGCAGGAGCTAATGTTTTAGTGGCGGGTTCTTATATTCTGAAGAATCAGGATCCGATTAAAGCAATTGAAAAATTGCGTGCCCTGAAAGAGTATATGTAGCTTTTTATTGGGGGCTATCTTTGGTGCAGCAGATGGTCGCTTCTTTTCATAGTGCTGATTCCCAGTACAAAAAATGGACCGATAAACATGATAAACCATAGGAAATGATTTGGCAGGAAGTAAAAGGAAATAGCCAGAATCAGTGAAACTGAAAGACGCCCCAGGTTAATGTAGAATTCTCTGATCAAAGGAATTTCTGCAGGATTTATTTTCTGACTATAAGAATACAGATAAGAGTCGCTGACGTTTTTCTGCATTTCAAAGGCCAGCCGGTTAATGAATTCCACTATCCAAACGTAGGCTAAGTGTCTGTTAAAATAAATGCTTAAATATAACATCAAACAGAGCGTTCTTAAATTTGTCAGTTTGGTGAGCAAAGTTGTTCTTTTTCTCTTATCAAACCAATGGCCCGATAACCAAATACCCAGGGAAGTAATGAGTGTGGTCACGCCGATCAGCAACCCCAGGTTAAGAATACTGCCGATAAATATGGTAAAAATAAGCAACCAAGCTTGTGACAGAGAAGTGAAGGCGGCTCCTTCAGAAAAAAATGCAAAACGAATAGCTTTCACTTCGGGTAATTTCATGGTGTGCAGGACTTTTTTGAAGTTGATATGTTCCGTGTGGGGTGGCGCATGAAAGAGTAGCATGGGGATTAAACCGCATAGACTGGCTGCTGCCCCCAGTAAATAAGTTGTATTGAATGAAACGAAGTGACTTAAAAAACCTGCCGTAATCGGTGCGATAAAACTGATCAGCATTCTGATGATCCCCATGATGCTTACCTGTTTTCCCATTCTTTCAAGATCAACGTTGACTGAAAGAAACCAGTGTTTAACCATCCAGTAAAAACTCACATAAAGAGCGAAACAGAAAATGGCCGGAATCAGTAAGTACAAGTTTTCGGGTGTTGTGCTGCCCATGAATAACTGAGAGCTTATATAAAAAAGCACACCGAACATCATGAACAATTTTGGTTTTTTCAGCTTCATCGCCAGATTAAAAACCGGAATAAAGGCGATACTGTGGATAACATTCCATAAAAAAATGAAAGCGAAAACGGCACTGATAGAACTGGTCAGTTTATACAGAAAAACGGGCGTTACAATAAGCAACATGCTGTCACTGAACTGGAAAAAGAGTTCGTGAAGGTAAAATAATCTGATGTTCCTTTGTTTCATATTTTATGGTGCGCCAGACAGGAATCGAACCTGTGACCTCCCGGACCGCAACCGGACGCTCTAATCCCCTGAGCTACTGGCGCTTAAGCCAGGTCATATTAGTAAAAAGTGTCATTGATGGCAAGTGAAAACTCCCTTAGAATAAAGCCATGATCAGCTTCCACAACGTTACCAAAAAATACGATTCTCATTTAGTGCTCGACCGAGTCAGTTTTAGTATTGAAAACAACGAGTTTGTGGTGCTTACAGGGACTTCTGGGGCCGGCAAGTCCACGGTGATTGCACTGCTTATTGGGGCTGAAAAACCAACGAGCGGAAGTGTTGAGGTCGACGAAATGCATGTGAGTGAAATGGACTTAGAAACCCTGCAATTGTACCGCCGCAAGATCGGAGTGGTTTATCAGGATTACAAATTACTTGAGAAAAAGACAGTTTTTGAGAACGTGGCTTTTGCTTTGGAGGTATGTAATGAATCGGATGAACTGGTTCATGAAAGGGTGCCACAGGTTCTTGGAAAAGTCGGGTTGTTAAGTTTTCAGGATAAATTTCCTGACCAGCTTTCCGGTGGTGAAAAGCAGCGGCTCGCTATTGCACGCGCGCTCGTGCATAAACCACGTCTGATTATTGCTGATGAGCCAACGGGTAATTTAGATGAGGCTAATGTGAGAGGGATAATAGAATTGCTTAACCAACTTCATGAAGAAGGAAACACGGTACTTTTGACTACGCACGATCCTTTTGTGCGGGAGCTGGTAGGGGGAAGGAGCCTGAAGCTGGAAAATGGTAAAATTATTTAATTCCTTATTTAATGGCAAAAAAGATCGATTACAAATCAAGTGGCGTTCATTACGATTTACTGGATCCATTTAAAGTTGCTGCACAAAAGGCAGCCGCTTCCACTGACGGAAACATAAATTATTTAAAAGGATTCAAAGAAGTTCCTAAAAGCCGGGGTGAAAGCGCTTTTTTAATCGAAACGGATTCCGGTTATATCGCTCATGTAGAAGAAACCCTGGGAACTAAAAATTTGATTGCGGATGCTATGTATAAGATCACAGGGAAATCCTATTACGATTCTATTGCTATTGATACCGTTGCGGCGATTGTAAATGATCTGATCACCATGGGTGCGCTTCCGATGACCCTCGCTATGCATTTGGCCGTAGGGGATTCGCATTGGTTTGAAGATCAGCAGAGACAAAATGATCTTGTTATGGGTTGGAAAAAGGGCTGTGATTTATCTTCTGCCTTATGGGCAGGCGGGGAAACGCCGACCTTGCAGGGAATTTTACAAAAGGATGCCGTTCTTCTTTCTGGGTCAGCTGTGGGGATTATTCAGAATAAAGATTCGGTTATTCGTTCCTCTGATCTGCAAGACGAAGACCGGATTATTCTCCTTGAGAGTTCCGGTATTCATGCTAATGGGGCTAGTTTATGCCGTAAGATCGCTTCAGAAATTCCTGAAGGGTATCAAACCAAAATATCTGATGGACGCATGTTTGGTGAAGCAGTACTCGATCCCACTGTTATCTATGTTCCTGTTTTAAAAGATTGCATGCTGAATAACATTAAACTGCATTATGTGTCACATATTACAGGTCATGGCTGGAGGAAAATTATGAGAGCGGTTGAACCTTATTCATATATTATTCAAGCTATTCCGGAGCCCCCGGCTGTATTCGGATTTCTTCAGGAACAATCCGGACTCAGCGATGAAGAGATGTATGGAACTTTTAATATGGGTGCGGGTTTTGCGCTTTATGTGGCACCGGAAGATACGAAAGCCGTTCTGGATATATGTGTGAAAAATAACATTAAAGGAATTGATGCGGGTTATGTGAAAACCCGAGGCGAAGAAAAAAAAGTGTCTATCGTTCCGAAAGGAATTAAATTTGGAAGCGAAACATTAGCTGTCCGATAAAAACCGCACATGGGGTGAGTTATTGATCTGTCGGATCCAGAAAAGTTTTGCGCTGGCTTTTTTTGATTGAATTAATAGCTTTGGTGTGGTCTTTTAAAACATCATCGGAAGTCAGTAGTTTTTTTTCGTTGCGAATGAATTCCATGGCCAGATAGCGAAAAAATTCAGCTTGGCTGTTAAACCCCCAGCGATTTATTGATTTGTTGATTTGCTCAAAAAGCTCGTCATAGATTCTAAAGTGGATTCTTTTCATATGGGTTCATTTATATACTATTAGTTCATTGGAATGCGGTGCCTGATGTTACACTTATGTTTCTATTTGAGCAAGTGGGGGGATCCTTTTTTTGGTATGTCATTCTGATGCGCCATATTGGCGCCATATTGGCGCCAAAGTGGCGCCACTTTGGCGCATCAGAATTTTCTTTGAAATTTGGATATACCCCTGAGTTTGCTAAAAACCTTGATTGCTTTGAATTTTGCAGATTATTTTGCCTGATTTGCACATTTTTTTGAGCGTGTTACTTTTGAGCCGCGCTTTTTTACTTATTTTTTTACGCATTTTTTATGAATGATGAGTATCTTTTTCTGTTTGCACAATGGGGTATTTTTACGACAGAACAATGCCGCCTTATTTTAAGCAAATTCGGTTCTTTTAAAACTGCCTGGAAGCAGCTTACTGCAGAAGATATTCGTCAGCTTAACGTTCGACACGAAAAATCCTCACGTGTACTTGAAATCCGGGAAAGAATTTCTTTTGAGCAAATGATGACATTGGTACGCGATCTGGATATAAAAATACATTATGTTGATGACGAAGATTATCCGATGACACTCAAAAATGTTGAATCTCCGCCTCCTTTTCTGTTCGTGCGTGGTAAGTTACCCGAATTTCATAAGGCTATAGCGGTGGTTGGCACCCGCGGTAACACAGATTATGGCAAAAATGTCACTAAACGTTTTACTTCTGATCTGGTGCGGCATGGTTTTGTGATTGTGAGCGGGTTGGCCATTGGTATCGATAGCATTGCTCATCGTACGGCTCTTGAACTCAATGGCACAACGGTCGCTGTTCTTGGTTCAGGGATTGATGTTATTACCCCTTTTTCCAATCATCGGCTTGCCCAGGAAATCATTCAGTCAGAGGGCGCGATTCTTTCGGCTTACCCCCTTGGCACACCGGCGCGCAAACATCATTTTCCTGAAAGAAACGCCATTATTTCAGGTTTATGTCAGGGGGTTCTGGTTACTGAAGGAGGTTGCCATTCAGGAGCTTTGCATACCGTTAAGGCGGCTCATGAACAAGGACGTGAAGTTTTTGCTGTACCGATAGACGTCAATAAATATGCCTTGAGTGGTACAAATCGATGTATACGGGAAGGTACTGCTAAACTGGTTGAGAATGTGGAACATATTCTTGAGGAGTTTAAAATGAAGATAAAAAATATGACTCAGCCAATTGAATTTACCCATGAAGAACGTATAGTGATGGAAAAACTGGCTACCGGTGAGAAGTCTATGGATGATCTTGTTTATGCGACTGAATTTGATGTACCGAAACTTTCTGAAATTATTCTGCATCTTCAGTTAAAAAACGCTGTTGTTCAGCAGGAGTATGGTTATGTTATCGCTTAGATATGGCGAAGCCCCGCGCAAGGTATGCGCGGGGCTTTTCACTCGCCAACCCGATGCCAGTCGTCTACGGCGTCGCAGACTCAGCTTCGGGGCCTCGGATCACGACGGGGAGGTCGATTCCCTGTTCCAGGGGGCTAGGCTCGTCTTCCGGACTGAGCTCCCGAACCCTGACCAGGACAGTGACTTCTTCGCCGGCGGGGACACGATCGGAACGGGCCCGAACATTCAGGCTCGTGGGATGACCGCCCGAGACGATTCCGAATTCCCCGGTTGCTTCCAGATAGCTGGGGTCACTGATGGATTCGATCCCCATCCAGTACGTTTCCTCGTAGTTGAGGCCGTACTCGCAGTGGGTGGCCGTGCTGTAGCCCAACCAGGGGCTCAAACTGACTTCGTCGTCATCGGGCCCCAAGGTGATGGCGTTGTAGCACAGACTGTCGACGAGCCGGCTATCGTAGAACTCGTTCTGGTCCTCCGGAGTAGGGTTGGCTTCGACGGGGACTTCCACATACCCGACCAGCCGGTCGCCGCACTCGGCATCGATCCGGTAGTTCCCCGGCTGTCCGAAGACGAGCCACTGTCCTTCGGGGCAGCTGGCGTGGCCTTCGTAGACGTCTGTGCCGGCAGGCAGGTCGTAGGTCAGGTCGCAGTCGGTCATCAGGGTGTCCCACTGGTCCAGAATAGCCAGGCAAACCCAGCCGTCGGGTTCAGCGGTGCACTTGTCGTCATCGCCGCAGGCACTGGCAAGCAGAGCAACCAGGCTCAGCACCAGAATCAGCGTTCTTTTCATGTTTTTAGCCTCCTCGGCTAAAGGTGTGGGTTGGCGAGTTGTGTAAGACCAAGCTTCAGAGGAATTTCACACCCAAAAGGCATAATCTCCCATAATAAGCTTAGGAGTTATATTAACAACAAAACTTTAATTTGTCAATCTAGAACTCGGGCGCCGGATAATCTTCGTCGTAAAACCACTCATCTTCGTCAAAATTGTTTTCATAGGTCCCGAATATATCCTCCATTTCTTTGTATTCTATGGGTGCTTTGACGCTATTTTCAATATTAATGTCTCTGAGTTTAAAACGATAATTAAGTTCGAAATTGTTGAGTGGGCCGGCTTCGCGCAGTTTAAATCTTATAAGAAAATTATCGAGGGTGTCATACAGGGGGTCAACTCTGTAAATACCTGAAAGGCTGATTTTCCCTAATTCTGTCCGGAGCATTAACTTGTCTTCTGCTCTCATCTCTTCTCCAAAAACATGGGCTACTTCTTCTACCAGATTCAAAATAGCTCCTTTATTAAGATTAAAGAATTTGAATCCGGTATTCTGGCCGGCAATGATGTCTCTTACTGTAAATAGATTTGAATCCAGCAGCATTTCCAGGCCATCCAGAAATGGATTTATCTCTTCTTCCGTAAAGTCTTCGTCGGAATCATAAAGGATTAATTCTGAAAGCCCCAAAATAGCTTCTTTTGGGTTTTTTTTCAGTTCCTCTTCAAAGGCCATGTAAGCTTCCGTATCAATCATTTCCTCACCGTATTCATCCACCGCTAATTCATTTACCGTAGTGTGATACCAGGTTCCCCGATATAAATTGACCGTTGCCAAGGCATTTTCCACGTCGACTACGGCAAACGGCAGCGGCTTCATAAGGCCGATATTAAAATTATTTAGTTTGAAATACATATCCTTTTGATCGCGCATTATCACTTCGCCGTTTGCCTGTACCGTCATTTCTTTAAAAGGAGTGGAATCGCTGACTTCATTATGATTCACGAACTTAATGAAGGCGCTTATCCGGCTGAAACTATCTTCTTCGAGGCCGGCATCTACAGTGCTGTTAATACTGACCCGAAAGTCAGCACTGAAATGATCTTCCCCCTCTTCAAATTCCAGATTTCCGTAGAAAGACTGAATTAATTTATAGTCTTTTAGGTAGCCCCTATTTCCCAGAGCTTCAAAAAAAGGCATGTCAGCGGTGGCCAGCAGAGAATGACCGGGCAAAATGACAAGCGTGAAGGTTAGTAGCAGTGTCAGTAACTTTTTCATGGTGTGATCTTTAGGAAATAAGAGCTTAATCAGTTTACTCCTTTTCCAAAATCGAATAAAATACTTCTCCTGATGTTAAGACTAAGGACTAAGTGAAAAGTGTATTTCAGATCATCGGCAGTCTTCTGATTATTTCGCTACTAATAGCGCACTTTTTCTTAATTGCTCTTTTAGTGGCACCTACCAATAAGCTACTTGGCTTGCTTATTGAAAATGATCAGGGCTTTGTCTCGGTTACAGAAATTTCTGAAGCAGTACAAAGTTTTTTGGTTGATAACAAAGTGAGTGTTAATGGCGATTATCAGTTAAATCAAAGCAATAAAGGAAGATTTATTTTTGGGATTCTTCAACTGCGCCGCAAATATTTTATGGAACCTACGGAACAGATTGCCTTGGATGCGAATTTACTCAATTATGGCGGAGGCCTTATTGGTGTTGAATCGGCTTCAGAGTATTTTTATGGTAAATCACTTTCAGAAATTTCTGATCGGGAGTGGATCACACTGGTGAATTTAAACAGTATCTTCTCAAAAAATAATTAGCCTTTTTTGTCAATTAATTTTTCTTAGACAATTTGACTATATTGAACAATTGTCTATAATGCATTGGCTAATTTAAGCGCTAACGATTGTGTTGTGGCTGCTAAGCGTGTGTCCATTAAGGACTTTAGCAAGCCTTTATTTCGCACATATCCTTTTCATCTATGGCTAAAACTAAAACGGCTCCTAAGCTGATCACCAAACCAACCAAGGTCATAAGTGGTCGGCATTATTTTACCGAGACGGAAGATAGTTTTAAATTACCCCCCCTGATTGAGATTCAGCTGAATTCTTATCAGTGGTTTTTGACCGAGGGCTTAAAGGAGCTTTTGCAGGAAATCTCTCCCATTACTGATTTTTCCGGTAAAAAAATGGAACTTCATTTCCTGAGTCATTCCCTTGATAAACCCAAACATGATCCCCTTACGGCTAAACGCAAGAATCTGACTTATGAAGCTTCTTTGAAGGCTCATGTTCAGCTTATTAATAAAGAAACAGGGGAAATTAAGGAACAGGACATCTTTTTAGGTTCGGTTCCCCTGATGACGGACAAGGGTACCTTTATTATTAATGGTATCGAAAGAGTGGTGGTCAATCAGATCGTGCGAAGTCCGGGTGTTTTTTACTCTAAAAATCCCGCTGCTCCTCAATTTTTTAATGCAAAAATTATTCCTAAACGTGGTGCCTGGCTGGAACTTGAAACAGACAAGAAAGGAGTGATTTCAGTCAAAATTGACCGCAAGCGTAAAATTCCGGTCACTCAGCTTTTACGTATCTTTGGTTATCACAAAGATTCCGAGATGCTGGATGTGTTTAAAGATGTGAATGTCGACCTCAATAATGATTATGTTCAGAATACCCTTGAAAAAGACGGAGCCCGTAGTGTAGACGATGCTTATCAGTCTATTTATAAAAAAATCCGGCCGGGTGATCTGGCCACGCCGGAGAATGCGAAACAACTCATCGAAGGTCTTTTCTTCGATTTCAAGCGTTACGACATGGGTCTCATTGCCCGCTATAAACTTAACAAACGTTTTGGCACCAATATTCCGTCTGATATGAAGCATCGCGTGTTCCAGATTGATGACTTCATTAATATTCTTAAAGGACTGATTGAGTTGAATAATGGTGAAGGCGAAGAAGATGATATTGATCATCTCTCTAATCGTCGTATTCGTTCGGTGGGTGAGCTTGTTCAGAACAAATTCCGCATGGGGCTTTTGCGTACCGATCGTATTGCCAAGGACCGTATGACTATTATGGATCTTGAGACGGCAACACCGACTCAGCTTATTAATTGCCGCCCCATTACGGCAGCTCTCCGTGAGTTTTTTGCCAGTTCACAGCTTTCTCAATTCATGGATCAGACGAATCCTCTTTCTGAGCTGGCTCATAAACGCCGTATTTCAGCGATGGGTCCCGGCGGTCTTTCCCGTGAGCGCGCTTCCTTTGACGTACGTGATGTGCACGCTTCTCATTACGGCCGTATTTGTCCAATCGCCACGCCGGAAGGTCCAAACATTGGTTTGGTAGTGCATTTGGCTACCTATGGGCGGGTAAACCAGTACGGATTTATTGAGACACCTTATCGGAAAGTACAACATTTTAAATCACCGAATGTTACTGAAATCACCGGAATAATTATTGATGAAGAAATTAAAGATGGTCGTAAGATTGTCGCCCGAGTTGGTGACAAGCTTACCAAAGAACAGGCCGGCAAAGTGTCTAAAATCAAAAAAGCCATCAAAAATACACCGCCTGAAATCATTAAAGAACCGATTATTTCTCAATTGGTCGGTAAACTGGCCGCTCAGGATATCAAGATCGGCCGCAAAGTGCTTGTAAAGAAAGGAGAGGAAATTGATGTGGAAGTAGCAAAGCAAATTGTCGCCAGTAAAAAGGTGATGACAGTTAAAATCCAGAATAAACCTCAGAATCTGGTAAAGGTGAGAGCATTTATTACGGAAGATATTGATTATTACGATGCGGATGCTGAGAGACATTTTGTTGTGGCTGAAACCAATGCCGCCATTGATGAGAATGGTCAGTTTGTGAATTCCCGTGTTGCTGCCCGAAGACGCGGTGAACCAAACCTGGTGCATGTGCGTGATCTCACTCATATGGATATTGCTCCTAAGCAGATTGTTTCGGTGACGACTTCACTTATTCCCTTTTTGGAACACGATGATAATACCCGTGCTTCTATGGGTTCAAACATGCAGCGTCAGGCCGTTTCTTTGCTTTCTCCTAAAGCTCCGATTGTTGGAACAGGTATGGAAGGGCTGACTGCAGAAAGTTCCGGGCAGGCAGTATTAGCACGGTCCAATGGGACGGTTAGTTCAGTGGATGCGGATCACATCGTTGTAAAATACAGTGATGGGAAAAAGGAGGAATATCCAATCCTCAGTTTTCAGCGTTCAAATCAGGCGACTGCCATCAATATGCGTCCTGCGGTAATCAAAGGCCAGAAAGTCAAAAAAGGCGATGTTTTGATTGACGGAGCGGCGGTTGAACAAGGTGAACTTGCACTTGGCCGAAATCTGCTGGTCGCTTATATGTCCTGGGGCGGTTATAACTATGAAGATGCGATCATTGTTTCGGACAGTGTAGCCAAAAAAGGTTTTTATGATTCAGTTCACATTGAATCTTTTTCTGTGGATGTTCGCGATACAAAACTTGGTCCTGAAATTGTGACTCGTGATATTCCGAATGTGGGTGAAGCCCGTCTCAAAGATTTGGATGTCGACGGTATTGTTCGCATCGGGGCCACTGTTCACGAAGGAGATATTCTTGTTGGTAAAATTACCCCTAAGGGAGAAACTGAATTGACCGCTGAGGAAAGACTTTTGCAGGCTATTTTTGGTGACAAGGCGAAAGATGTAAAAGATACCTCCCTCCGTCTTCCCGGAGGGGAAGGAGGGAAAGTCGTCGATGTTCAGATTTTCAGTCGCCAGGAGGGGGACGAACTGCCTACGGGTGTCATTCGCCAAATTAAGGTGTACGTGTCGCAAACCCGTAAGATTCAGGTGGGTGATAAAATGGCCGGCCGTCATGGTAATAAGGGGGTTATTTCAAAAATCGTACCTGAAGAAGACATGCCATTTATGGCGGATGGTACCCCGGTCGACATCATTTTAAATCCGCTTGGTGTGTCCAGTCGTATGAATATTGGTCAGATTCTTGAAACCCACCTTGGTTGGGCAGCTTATGAGCTTGGCATTAAAGTGGCAACACCCGCTCTTAACGGTATGCAACTTGAGCAAATTGCCGTTCTGATGAAAGAAGCAGGGTTACCTGCGGATGGAAAAATTCAGCTTTATGACGGGCGAACCGGCGAACCGTTTCAGTATCCCACGGTTGTCGGAAGGGTATATATGCTTAAGTTGCTTCACTTGGTTGAAGACAAGCTGCATGCACGCAGCGTTGGCCCTTACTCGTTGGTGACTCAGCAGCCGCTCGGTGGTAAAGCACAACATGGTGGGCAGCGATTTGGTGAAATGGAGGTGTGGGCGCTGGAAGCTTACGGCGCTGCTTACACATTGCAGGAAATGCTTACGGTTAAATCCGATGACGTTGTTGGACGTGCTAAAGCGTATGAAGCCATTGTAAAAGGTGAAAGTATAAAAACACCAAGTGTTCCTGAATCTTTTAATGTACTTGTTAAAGAATTAAAGAGTTTGTGTCTCGATGTTGAGCTGCTTAAATCGAAGGGGAATGAACTCGAAGAAGTTGAACTCGAAGAAGTCATTGATCATGAACAGGAATCTGAGGCTGTCATTCCTGAAGATGATCGCATCAGTGATTTGGATGAAGGACGGGAAGCTGAAGGTGAAGTTCAGGATGAAATTGAAGGGGACAATACGGGAATGAAGGAAGCTGCTGAAGAATTGACGGATGAGCTTACTGATGATGAGGGGTCCGATGCCGTTCTGTCTGAAGAAGAGATCGATAAAATGGAAGAAGTTATAGAAGAACGGGAAGATAAATCAAATAAGTAATTTTTATTCATGAGAAGTGTTAATAAAGTCATTTTGGTCGGGAATCTCACGCGGGATCCTGAACTCAAACAGACCACCAGTGGTCAGTCGATCGTCACTTTTGGTTTAGCTACCAATCGTGAATGGGTGGCAGGTTCCGAAAAAAAGTCGCTTGCTGAATATCATAATATTGCGGCTTGGGGTACTTTGGCCGATATATGCGGTAAATATCTCAGAAAAGGCAAACTGGTTTATGTGGAAGGCTATCTTAAAACCCGCTCCTGGGATTCTCCCGAGGGAGTAAAGATTTTTCGTACGGAAGTTGTGGCTACCGATATGATCATGCTTGATAAACGCCCCAAAGCAGATGAGAGTGAAGAATATTCAGTATTTCTGCCCGGTGAAGGCAGTGGTGAAGAACTTCCCGTAGATGATGCATTTAATCCAACAGAAGAATAAATAATAAAAAATAAGGATATATCGTCCTTAGTCCTTACTATCTAGTCTTACTATTATGACTCAATTAAAAGGTCCAAAAAGACATGAAGACTTTGATTCCATTAGTCTTTCTGTTGCAAGCCCTGAGGCGGTATTGGAATGGTCTTTTGGTGAGGTGACCAAACCGGAAACCATCAATTATCGCACGCAAAAGCCTGAACGGGATGGACTGTTTTGTGAAAAGATTTTCGGTCCTACCAAAAACTGGGAATGTTATTGCGGAAAGTATAAGAGAATCCGTTATAAAGGAGTTGTCTGTGAAAAGTGTGGCGTTGAAGTGACCCGGAGTATTGTTCGCCGCGAACGTATGGGGCATATTAGCTTGGCTGTACCGGTTACACATATTTGGTTTTTGCGTTCCACACCTAGTCGTTTGGGTCTTATTTTAGATCTTCCTATCAAGGCGATTGAACAAGTCATTTACTTTGCGGCTTACATTATTACAGGTGTCGATCAGGAAGCAAAAAAAGAAGCTCTGGAAAACCTGGACAAAGATTTTCAAATATACAAGAAGCAGATTCAGGAAGAATTCAAAAGCAAATCCAATGATCTTAAAATCAAAGCCAGAGCCAAGAAAGACAGGAAGAAAAAACGGCATGATGAACTCACTGACGAACAGATTGAAGCATTGGATCAGGGTGACAATGAAGTTGATGAATTGGTTCAGACTGAAGATTCCTATGCTCAGAAAGTGGAAGAACTGACACTTCAGCACCATCAGGCCAAGGAAGATCTTGAAAACCTGGCGACCGGTAAGGTCATCGGCGAAATTGAGTATCGGGAACTCTCTATGAAATTCGGACATGTGTTCCAGGCCGGAACGGGGGCCGAATCTATCCGTAAGATTCTTGAAAAGGTTGATCTAAAAGCATTTATCAAAGAATTAGAAGCAGAACGAAAACGAAGTACCGGCCAGAAGTATAAAAAATTACTTCGACGAATTCGTTTGACTTCCGCCTTGCTTAAGGCTGAAATCCGGCCTGAATGGATGGTCATTAATCAACTCCCTGTTATTCCGCCAGACCTCAGACCCATGGTGCAGCTTGATGGCGGTCGTTTTGCGGCTTCCGACCTGAATGACCTCTATCGTCGCGTTATCAACCGTAATAACCGTTTAAAAAGGCTTATGGCTATTGGTGCCCCTGAAGTCATTTGCCGCAATGAAAAGCGTATGCTTCAGGAAGCCGTTGATACGTTGTTCAATAATGCCGCCCGCGCGGGACGTGCTGTCTTTACCGCCGGTGATAAACGAAAATTACGCTCCCTTTCCGATATGCTTAAAGGTAAGCAGGGCCGCTTCCGCCAGAACCTTCTCGGTAAGCGTGTCGACTACTCCGGTCGTTCCGTGATTGTGGTTGGTCCTCAGCTGAAGCTCAGCGAATGCGGCATCCCGAAAGAAATGGCACTCAAGCTTTTTAAGCCTTTTGTTGTCGGTGAACTGATCCGTCAGGAACTGGCTCATAACGTGAAGGGCGCAGAGCGTTTGATCGATGAAGGCAAGAAAGAAGTCTGGGACATCCTTGAAAATGAGACCCAAAAGCGTTTGGTGCTTCTAAATCGTGCGCCCACCCTGCACCGTTTGGGTATTCAGGCGTTTAAACCGATTCTCATCGATGGTAAAGCTATTCAGATTCATCCGCTTGTTTGCGCCGCTTTTAATGCGGATTTTGATGGTGATCAAATGGCGGTGCATCTGCCGCTTTCTGAAAAAGCTCAGGAAGAAGCACGCGAGTTGATGCTGGCCACAACCAATTTGCTTAAACCTTCTGCGGGTGAGCCGATCATCACCCCTTCTCAGGACATGGTGTTGGGGGTTTATTACCTGACAAAAGGTTTTAAGGGCAAAATAGGAGAGGGGATGATTTTTGCTGATGTCAATGAAGCGATTAATGCTTATCGCCAGGGTTTTGTTGATTTGCAGGCTTTTATTACGGGCCGTGCCAAAGGAAAAACGATTGAAAACACGACGATTGGACGTTTGATTTTTAACACATTTTTACCCGAAGAAATTAACTTTGTAAATGAAACCATTGGCAAGACTACTTTAAAATCACTTTTGGCGCAGATTTTAGATATTTGTGGTCCGGAAACAACAGCGAGAGTAGCTGATGAATTCAAACGCATTGGTTTTAAATTTGCCACCAAATCCGGTATCACTATTTCTGTTTTCGATATGCTGGTTCCTGAGGAACGAGAAGGGATGATTGCTCAGGCGGATGAAACAGTACGCAAAATTAATAATCAGTATTGGAAAGGCTGGATCACTGAAGACGAAAGGTATAATCATGCGATTCGCCTCTGGTCGTTCCTTAAGAATGATGTGACTAATAAGATGATTCAGAAGTTTGAAGGTAATCCTGAAAACAATATCTTTTACATGATTGATTCAGGGGCTCGTGGTAACTGGGGGCAGATTACTCAGCTTTGCGGAATGAAGGGGCTTGTTGCCAATCCGTCCGGTAAAACAATTGAACTTCCTATTAAATCTAACTTAAAAGACGGCTTTTCGATTCTGGAGTACTTTATTGCGACGCATGGAGGACGTAAAGGTAAATCCGATACCGCTCTTAAAACGGCTGAAGCCGGTTATCTGACTCGTCGTCTGGTTGATGCTGTTCAGGATATTGTCATCAAAGAAATTGATTGTGGAAATATTCAAGAACATTCGGTAACGCGTAAAGAGAGCATAAAAATTGGTGAAGGCTTCGAAAAACGTATTTTCGGACGCACTATTGCAGCTAATATTGTTAATCCGAAGACAGGTGAGCTCATTGCTAAAAAAGGTGCGCAAATTGATAATGATATTGCTGCCGCTATTAAGAAAGCCCAAGTTGAAGAGGTGAAGGTACGCGCTATTATGAGTTGTAAAGTTGAAAATGGAATTTGTCAGCAATGTTACGGATTTGATTTAGGTACCAATAAATTAGTTGATCTGGGGACAGCGGTAGGTATCATTGCCGCCCAGTCTATTGGTGAGCCTGGTACGCAGCTGACGATGCGTACGTTCCATATGGGTGGTGTCGCAGAAGGCAGTGATATCACGCAAGGTCTGACACGTGTAGAAGAGCTTTTTGAGGCACGTAATCCTAAAGGAGCGGCTGTTTTATCAGAAATTTCCGGAAAAGCTTCTGTTAAAACACAGAAAGGACAAGTTGAAGTAATCATTACGGCCCAGGAACTCGGTGAAGATGTTTATTCTATACCGCCTGATTTTGAAGCAGTGGTCAAAAAAGGTGAAAAAATCAAACCGAAACAGATTATCGCCAGATCCAAGACTGAAAAACATTCGATCAAGGCCAGTGATGAAGGAAAAGTTATAAAAGTAACTGATTCTGAAATCGTCGCTAAACACACTAAGAAGCATGAAAAGATTTATAATTTTGATGCTAAAGAAAAATTACTCATCAGCAACAATGATCTTGTGGCGAAAGGCACTCCTCTCAATAGAGGACATTTGAATTTGCAGGAACTTATGGAATCTACGGATGTTTATACGGCTCAGAAGTACATTATGACCGAAGTTCAGCATATTTATGCTTCTCAGGGACAGACCATTAACGATAAACATATTGAAATTATTGTGAAGCAGATGTTTTCAAAAGTGCGCATTATTAACCCCGGAGATTCCAACTTTTTGCCGGGTGAATTGGTTAATGCAGAGCAGTATGAGAATGTGAATGCAGGGCTTAAGAAAGCCAAAAAACAAATTATTCATGCCGATCGTTTGCTGCTCGGAATTTCCCGTGTGGCTATTACCACTAATAGCTGGCTTTCTGCGGCCTCTTTCCAGGAAACTATTCGCGTTCTTGTTGAAGCTTCAACAACTCGTAAAATCGATAATTTAAAGGGCTTGAAAGAGAATGTGATTATTGGTAAACTCATCCCCGCTGGTCACGTTTACAAGAAGCAGTTTGAAAATAAAGACGCAGAATAAAGCCATTCTTAGGGCTAAGTAGTAAGGACTAAGAGAGATTTTAATTTCAATCCAATTATGCCAACCATAAATCAATTAGTTAGAAAGGCCAGGCGTACGCCGAAAAAGAAGAGCAAGGCTCCGGCGCTTCAGTTTACTTTTAATTCACTTAAAAACCGTGCGGTTTTTCTTGACCGGGGGGCGCCTCAGAAACGGGGGGTTTGCATCAAGGTGACTACCATGACTCCCAAGAAACCGAATTCGGCTTTACGTAAAATTGCCCGTGTGAGGCTGACCAACGGAAAAGAAATAAATGCTTATATTATGGGTGAAGGTCATAATCTTCAGGAACATTCTGTTGTTACGATTTATGGAGGCAGAGTGAAGGATTTACCTGGTGTGCCTTATCATATTACCCGCGGTGTGCTTGATTGTCAGGGGGTCCAGAAACGAAAACAGGGGCGCAGCCGTTACGGAGCCAAAAAACCTAAAGAATAGCATTTAATTTCAGATTTTGAATTTCAAATTTTCATTATGACGAAAACTAAATATATACCAGAGGGATCTACCAAATGGCAGGAAAAATTTATTAACTGCATGATGTTACGTGGTAAAAAATCTATTTCGCGAAGTATTTTTGGTAACGCTATGAAAATCATGCGTGATCAGGGTATTAAGCATCCTGAAGAGGTTTTTGAAAAAGCGATCCGTAACGTGATGCCTAATATGGAAGTACGCGCTCGTCGGGTCGGCGGCAGTGTGTATCAGATTCCTGTGGAAGTAAAACCCAAAAGGCAGCTGGCACTTTCTATGCGCTGGATTATCGGTGCATGTCGCGGCAAAAAAGGTAAGGCTATGGCTGAAAAACTGGCTGCAGAGTTTTTAGAAGCGAGCAAAGAAACTGGTAACGCCTTCAAAAAACGTGAAGATGTACACCGAATGGCTGCAGCTAATAAAGCTTTTGCGCATTTGGCCCGGTATAGTAAAGGATAGATAATCTTAATTTTATTGGTGGTAAATCACTTCTGCGTGTCATCACACGCGTATGACTTTTTGCTTGGTTTGTTTCTTTTTCGCACCTTTTTGGAAAGGTGCGCCAAAACACTGGGGCTTTTTGAAGTGATTCATCTTACTTCCTTGTCCCATCTTTTTCCACGCAAAAAGCCCCAGACCCCGAAGCCTTAATTCATTGTATCACTTCCGTATGTTTCATCTTGAGCCTGCCAACGCTTTCCGGAAAAGAGGAAAGTTTTCTCGGTGCCAGGAATTCTTAGATATGAGAAAAAAGTCATATGCGTGCGCTTATAGCGAGAAAAGAGTAGGATTTTACTTGCTGAGAAGAGCTAAATATGCTAAAATTTCATCGCAAAAATAAAAAAACAAACATGCAAACAAAGAAGCGATTAAGTTTTTATATAAAAGGCGTTAGTTCTGTGACTCTGGCGCTGTTTTTGATGCTGAATTTCGTATCTCCTGTTCTGGCTCAGACAGTTGGAACTACTTCTTCCGGAACGCAGCTTGTGAGTACCGGTTTTAGTGATGTGAACCGCACTCATCCTAATTACACGGCGATTACTTATCTTAGTCAGAAGGGCGTTATTGGAGGATATGCCGACGGTACTTTTAAACCTGATAATGCTATTAATCGGGCTGAGGTACTTAAAATCATTTTAAGCGGATCCGGAATCGAAACGGATGAAGCTTTTGGCGCTCATTTTCCGGATGTAACTGAAGGTGATTGGTTTGCCCCTTACGTCATGAAGGCGCGGGCTATAGGTTTTGTGAAAGGGAATGATGCGGATGGTACATTTACCCCGGGGAGACAGGTGAATATGGCAGAATTCTTAAAAATGCTTCTGGTGGCTAATGGTATTGATGTATCAGCTTTTGAGGGCAAACAGGTAGCCTCCAACATTCCTCTGGATGCCTGGTACGCTAATTATGTGAACTATGCCGTAGCGCTTGGTATTGCGCCGCGTGACAGCAAAGGTAATGTCGATGCCGCTAAACTTCTGACCCGTGGGGAAGTCGTGGATATGATGTATCTGCTTTCCATTATTCAGAATGGCAGTGATACTCAGTTTCTGCTCACCCGGGCAGAATCTGAAATGGCCCAAATCGAAGTTTATATTGCGGCCAATATGGTGGCGCATGCCAAAAATGCTTCAGACTTGGCAGTGGATCTGACCCAGCAGGCTTACAAAAATATGCCTACGAATAATGTTGTTCTCGGTGCCGCTAAAATTGCCCGTGCTTATGACTGGCTCGTGGATTCCTTTATTCTGGGGATTCAGGGGGATAATGAAGGGGCCGCAAAAGTCGCGAACGATGCCATTGATAAAGCGACGGAAGCCTGGGAAGCCAATAACGCGACTCAACCTATTGCCAAGCATATTAAAGACCGGGCCCGGGAGATTTTGCAGCAGGTTGGTGGGGTGGAGACTTAAGTCTAAGTACCAATCGCAATCCAGTTAAAACTTTCACCGTTGTTACTTGAATCAACGGTTATGGTGAATTGAGTAGTGGTTGTATTTGAAATATGATACCAAGTGTCGTTGTTACCGATTGTATCGGAACTATTCGGAGTAACTACCACAACAGGCGGACTGGTGAAAGTTTTATTAAAGGCTGTTGTTACGGAGTTGCCCGCTGTATTGGCAGTAGTTCCGTAGTCGATTACAGGTACACCAGTAGCGATAGCTTCAAAGGCTCCTCCGTCATTGCTTAATACCCATTGATTACTTGCGGCATCATATCCAATGATGCCGTTATTATCGGAACCCTGATTTACGATAATACCAACGTTTGCTCCGGGGCCGGTGTTATCATAATCAAGTGTAATAATGGTTCCATTAGTAAAGATATTGTCAGTGAATCCAAAAGCTGCGTTTGAGCTATCCCAGCCGAATAAATGATCTGTTCCGTCATCAAAAGTAATATAGGAAAGTGCGGCGTTTCCATTGCCGATTTCCATTACCGCTCCTGTTCTTTCGATATCTATCGGGGCTGTTGCTGAAGCAATGCCGATACCGATGTTACCGGATGCGTCGATACTCCAATCGTTACTTGCCACAATAAAATCGTTGGTGCCGGTGTTGATTGTGAAGGCGCCATTGCCTGTAGTAAGGGTTTTGTCCACGTCGGTTGTATAAACACCCTCGAAATCCGAAGAACCGCCACCACCTGAGGCCGTAATGTCTTCCCAGACACTTCCGCTCCAGATGTAGGTGTTGTTGTCACTCGTGTTGTGGTAGATTTGACCCGCGACCGGACTTCCGGGGGCTGAAGACGCATTGTGCAAAGCGACATCGCGGATCTGATTCTGGCCAAAGCTCAGATCGTCTGAAATCTGAAACTGGTCATTTGTATCGTTCCAGGTCAGGTTTTCCCAGGTGTTGCTATTTCTGCCTAAGCTCAGGGTTCCGTCGCTGTCGGTAGCCGCGTGGTCGTCTGCGACGTAGGCTTGTCCAATAACTGCTAAGTTGCCTTCAGCCCTCAGAGCGTCTGTTAAGGTGAAACGGCTATTGGAAGAATCCCAGAAAAGAGTTTCAGCCAGAGCGGTTCCAAATTGTAAGGTTACGTTGCCTCCGGTATCATCGTTATCAAGGATGAATGTATTTGAATCAGTTCCGATGTCAGTGTTTTGGGTATGGTTTCCTTCGCCTCCGCCACCCCCTTCCACTCTGGAAATCACCAGTGCAGAACCGCCTGCCAAAGTAGCAATGTTGGAGCTACCACTACTGCGTTGGGCCTGTATTTTAAGTTTATCCCCGGCACTCAGGTCTAAAGTGAAACTGCGGCTTGCTGTGGCATCCCCCTGAGTCGCGGTTCGGTTATACATTTTTGCGATAGAGCCAGCAACAGCGGCATAGCCTGAACCGGTATCCAGCATCAGCCTGGCTTCTGATTCACTTCGGTTGGTGCCGGAGGTAATATCGGTTGTGACTGCGTAGTTTACATAATAGGTTCCGTCAGTATTTACGGTGATTTCAGCTGAACCGGTTGAATGAGTGAAGTCAGTCGTTTTCTTTCTTTCTGTTCCCAGGGGTATATCCGTGAAGCCTGCATCAATACTGGTTCCTCCCGTTGAATCGTAGGCATCAAAGTATTCTGCGGTTCCACTACTTCCTCCACTACCAAAAGTCGTGAAGGCACCCCCATCGTTGCTATATTCCCACTCGTTAGTTGTGGCATTGTAGCGAATGGTTCCGTCATTGTCGGAACCCTGGTTGGCGATAATATTAACCGTATTACCCGCTCCTGCATTATCTGCGTCCAGTGTTATATTTAAACCGTTCTGGCTAAAACCTCCGTCTATCGTGAGATCATCACTCAGATCAAAATTGAGGGTTGAGCTGTTCCATCTCAGGTATTTCCCAAGTGAAGCGCCGAACTGAAGGGTCACATTGCCTCCGGTATCATCAGCGTCCAGAATAATCGTGTTGGAAGCATTTTCATCTTCGTCGCTTGGCACAAAGTCGGCCAGTGCAAGTTGTGGAAGCAGTAGGGTAATACCTGCGATGATGACGAGGAGTTTTTTCATTTTTTATTGAAGTTTTTTACCGGTGTAATTAAGGCGTAGCATTAAGATATTGATGTCGTTTGTATAGGTGTTGGCTACGTTGCCGGCTTCGCGGCTGAGGCGAATATTTACCATATCATCAGCGTCCAGAGCGGCGGCAGGAATGGTAAACGTAAAACGAGTGAGTTCCAAAGCTGTTCCTGGGGCAGCCTGTGTTGAATTTAATGTAGTAGCTCCTGAAATCGTTTCGCCGTTGGCCCAGGACTGATAATCGAGTTCAAAATAAACGTTGCCGGCTGTGACATCTTCCGGGGACCAGAAAACTTCCACCTGCAAATCGGTGCCGCTTTGCCAGTCGTCCGGTATAGGAAATGAATATGACATCCGACTGTTCCCGCCAGCGTCGAAGTTCACAGCCGGAGAGGTGCCGCTATTTACAGTACCTGCTGCCGCCGAAGTTCTAACGGCTCCATTGATATCCAGCCACACATATTTGGTGGCGGTGGCGTCGGTGTATATGGGGCCTTTCACTCCAAGTGAATCTTCAATAAAGACGTCATTACCATCCAGAGTAAATGCTGGATTCGTGATTGTTTCAGCACTCGCTCCGATTGTTAAATCGTCTATGATATTCAGGCTGTCTGTTAAGACAAAGGCACTTTCTGAATTGTCCCAGAAGAGACTTTCTGTTAATGTTCCTCCAAATTGCAGTGTGATATCAGTTCCGTCTCCATCAGAATCAATGGTGAAAGTGTTTGATGTGGTCCCAACGTCGGTGTTCTGTTCGTGTGCTCCGGCACCAGTTCCACTACTACCCTGTATTCCGCGCAGATCAATAATACGCAATACGTCTGTGCCCCCTTCCTGCATAATCAAATGAGCAATTGGAAAGCCGACAGTGCCCCATGCGACTGGAACTCCATTGACAGCTACTTTGTCGGGATCTTCAATAGCTTGTTCAATCGAAGTATATTCAGCGGTTGGTGGATTAAGTTGTCTTTCCATATGTAAACCACCATAAATATCACCCCAAATAAATAGTTTGAAATATTTGTTGTTACCAATTGGGTCATTTCCTCCTGCGCCGTCATCATAATTTGTTACATCCAGTACACCGTAAGTGTTGTAATACTGATCCAGCATTAAATCGGTACTTGCAGTGTTTTTAGCAGGGTAATCAATTTCTTGGTGAATGTGCATGACTGAACCCGCAGAAATCTGCACTTCAAGTCCGGTATTGGTGAATTCAGTGCCGCTTAACCACAAAGTCTGATCTAATCTTAGTCGTCTGTTGACGTCGCGGATAAAGTTCCTGATAAAGTTCGTCAGGTTTTCAATATAATAGTAGGTGGCATCAGAAGCGCCAACGGTTCCCACCAAAACTTCAGCGATCGGTACCCAGTCAAAAGTTTGGGTATCAGGGTTAGTTGTGCTTGCTTCCACAATACCCCCATCTTTTACGTATACGTAGTTTAAGGTCGGGTTAGTATCGGTTCCTCCCGTTAAGGCAATTCCCGGACTGATATTGTTGTTGATTTCGTATTCTGTGTTTTCGATATTAGCTACAAAAAAAGTATCTTCTGGATTTTCATACGTCAAATAAGCCACGTTGCTTATCACGTTTTCACCGAGTACTAAATTATTGTCGATGGTATTTCGGTTGATCTCGTCGCTTTGGGCTGCCAGGGTATTCAGTTCTACCACCTGAGTCCAGTCCATTAAGCCCTTTGTTGTTTCAGTCGCTAAAGGGATATCATCTTCTCCGTTAATGTGAGTTAAGGCATGATAGCCAATGGGTTCCCAGCCGGTTGACGTGTACATGTAAGTCTGTTCGTCGGTGGTGTTGTAGTACACCTGTCCTTCCATGGGTGTGAGGGGTGCGGTAGCAAGATTGTCGATTGTAAAGTTTTTGATTTGGTTTTGGTTGAGGTTTAGATCGTTGCTGAAATCGAACCAATCATTGCTGGTGTCGAAGGTGATTGTTTCAGAAAGTGAGTTTCCAAATTGTAAACTGACATTTCCGGTAACGTCGCCCCCGGCGTCAATAATAAAAGTGTCACTTCCATTGTCTTCGATTAGAAATTCGCTTTTAAAAACAATTCGAGCGTAAACGGGGTTGATTCCTGTCAGGAGTATGATTCCGGATAGTAATAAGACAGTGCTTTTTCCAATGATTTTTTGGAAGTGTTTTAGCATCTATATAATTCCCTATATTTTAGCATAATTTGACTTATTTTTCAATGGATTGTGGTTTTTGATACCTCCTTGTCCGCCCCACCATATGGCAGGGCGGGCAGAAGGCGTTTGTGCCAATTTTGGATTTATTAACTATCACCAACATCTGCAGGATTACTTGGTATAAGCCCAATCAATCCATGCCATGTCGGCCCAGTCAGCCGCACCAGTATCGTCCAGAAGCTTGATCTGGAACTCGATCTGGTCATCGGCGCTAAGACCCGCACAGCCAGCATTGATGGTGGCGGCTGGAATGTTTTGAGTTGCCCAGACGTTGGCCGAGTTGTTGTCATTGTCCGTAAAACAGGTGGCGGCATCGGTCACGTTGTACATGATAACTTCAACATCGTTAGAAGCGGCGGTGGTGGTACCTGTTCGGAATCTGAAATCAACGTCACCTGTGGCGTTAAAATCTTCTGGAACAAAAACCGTGAAGCGGATATCGATGTCCTGCTGATTACCATTATTGGTCGTCCATTCGTAGTAACCGCTGTCTTCACCGGTGTCATAGAAGGATTCCAGAGTACCCTTATTATTGGTCCCATCGGCGTGTACGACGGCATTTTGATATTCCGGATAGAAAGTCAGGATCTCGTAGTTGGCACCGTATAGGTCGCCGGCAATCTCCTGAATGGCACCTTCAACGTCGGTGGCTGTCAGGTAGGCGCCCGCGTCTTCGATTCCGACTAATGACGCGCCTTCTCCGTTGGCCGTGGAAGCCAGGTCGCCCCATTTTAGATCAAGCTTGTTTAAAGCGGTGTAAACAGGGTCGTTGTCAGCGAGTACGTTGTCTTCTGTGAAATTGAAGGTATTGCTGGTCGTTGAACCGAACAAAGTTTCGATTTCATTCAAAGCGGCTTCTATTTCAGCTCCTGTGAACCAAGCGGAGGCATCTTCAATGCCAACATTACTTGCACCATTACCATTGGTAGTAAGGGCAAATGAGTTGATGTTGTCGACAATACCATCTTCATTAAAGGTGGGATTCCAGTCGGTGGTTGCCGGGTTGCTGGTTAACTGAACGATTCCCGTTAGCTGAGCGTCGTCAAAAATGACATCATCACCGGCGTTGATAGAGATATCGCTGGTTCCGGTGGTCGTGATATCCGAATCAGCCGCGCCCTGAAAACTGAGAGCGCCTGCGGCGTCAACAGTGATACCGCCGGCTGTGGCATTTAAGTCAATGGCGTCAGTTCCGGTACCGGATGAATTCAAGACAACGCTTGAATCGGTGGCTCCTGTTACGGCGATCGTCAGATCATCGCCCGCTCCGTCGGAAGCGACAGTAAAGTCAGACGCGTCAGCGGCGCCGATATGAACAGCGGTTGTTGAATCCAGATTAAAAGCGCCTGTAGCGTCCCAATCGACGATCAGAGAGTTGATGTCGATGGTATTACCACCGCTATCCAGAAAGTCAATCAATGAGGTTCCGCCGCTGTTTTCAAGTGAAAACAGGGTATCACCGTTAGCGTTGGCAATAATTTCGAAAGGATTACTTCCGCCGGCTGCCAGACTGATTTCATGAGCACCTGCTCCGTCCTGATCGTAAGCTGACTGCAAGTCAACGGTGGCTGCGGGAGCAGAGCTCGCCCACGTACCTGGATTACCTACTCCGGTACAAATGTAGATCAAGTTCTCAGTTGTATCGAGTACGATTTCATCCAGATTTGTACAAGCTGCGGTTGCTTCGTCAGTGACTTCACGAATGTGAAATTCGCTTGAACCCTGAAATTGCAGAGCGCCAGTTGTTCTTAAATCGGCATCCGTGAAATCAAAAGAATCACCGGGTGCGGAAAGGGTGACCTTTTCATTGTTTGGATCGTAGCTGATCACAGCGTCTGTACCATCATTGCCTAACTGAATCTCAACCGTGTCACCGAGCACGCCACCGGTTAAGTTGGCGCCTGTGGCGGTAAGTGTGCCTGCAGTAGAGGTATCTCCAGCGGTGGTTGTGAAGTTGTTAGCGGGGTCTGCCACTTCAGCGGTAACAGTAATGGTGTTCGCACTATAGGCAGCGTCTATAATGTGGCCTACCGTGTAGTTGTTATTGATAGCAGCCGTTAAACCTTGCAGTACAGCAGCTGTGTCAGCGGTATCGCCACCGGCACAATCTGTGGTGGTGGCTGTGTATACAACAGCGGTGCCGTTAATGGTGGCGGTAAAGGTTTCGCCAGCCACACAAGCGGCGTCAACCATGGTATAGGTTCCGGTTGATAGAGTTCCGTCAACCATATTGTCATTCTGATCTAGAATAATGCCCTCTGATTCGATGTTGAACCACTCATCATCTTCGAAGAGGATACGCGCGTTGGCTGCACCGGCGGTTGTGATAACCAGTGTAATGGCCAGCAAGGAGCCGGTTATGCGTTTAACCCACTTCGTGAATTTTGGGTTATGTGTATTCATTTTATGAATTTTAGTTATTAATATCTGAGCCCTTTGGAGGGGATAGGCTCACTTCCCCGTTAGACCTCATTGGCGTAAGGCCCCACTCCTTCCACTGCAAACCACTGTTATTGTGTTTCCCCCGTTTGGGGTCTGCAGAGGGAGAAGGATGTTGGTGATAGTTATTCGATCACATAGGCGTGTTGGTTAGTTAGTAATTTGTTTGAGTCTTCTTATGGACTCGATGGTGATTCCGATGCTAGAGTGATCGTGACTTTGTTCACTGGTCTGCCGTTCCAATGAAAGTCCTCTAGATCAGAATCACCATTCAGTCCACAATGGTGAATTTGGTTTAAGTGCCGTTATAGTTAAATATCACGTCGGAAACGCGAGTGTATCCGGTACTGGTTGTTTGCGGTTTGATGACAAGCGTTACGACATCTCCCGCATTAAAGGTGGGTGAACCGCCAAAGGTAATGCTGGCGGTCGTCCAGGTGGCGTTGGCTAAATCGGTTCCGCCAGTAAGTGAAACAGCGGTACCCGTTGTGTCGTACAGTGTAATATCAATCTGGTTGGTAGTCAGTACTCCATTACTGGTCTGGTACAGAATGGTAAGCGGTGTACTGGTAAAGCTCTGGAAATCTTCAGGAAGTCTAAATGACAAAATAATATCCACGTCCTGCATGGTGCTTCTTCTGGTGGTCCATTCGTAATAGTTGTATTTGCTCGTTCCGCCGGCATCGGCAAAATATGAACTGAGTAAGCCCCGATTGTTAGTGCCGTCTCCCTGAATGGTGGTGTCTTCATATTCCACATGGAAGACGGCCGTCTTTCCTTCCAGGCCGCCAAGCTGAATCCAGCCGGTGTTGGTTGAGTTTCCGGAATTTTTTATGTAAGCATTTCCGTTGCCGCTGTCTACAAGCAAATCACCGACTGAGCCTGTAATGGCACCTTCCGGGCTGGAGTCACTGCGAAAGAACTGAATATCACCACCAGTGTTTTCCAGAGTCGCGATAGCAGCAGTATTGGCTGCATTGGAATCGATGTGAAAAACACTGATAGGGTTTGTGTTGCCAATGCCGACCGAACCACCGTCGGTGAATATGACAAACGGCGTGCCGGCATCCTGCACCACGAAATCCCCGGTGCTCTGCAAATCCACCACAATATCACCGGCCACACTTGATTCAAATTCAAGCCCACTGGCATTATTCACGGCCATTTTTTTATCGGCGTCTGCTCCATATACTCCATCCAGGTCGTCGACTCCGGTGGCTCCGGCTGTAATGTCATCCCAGCTCGCACCGTTCCACACGTAAGTATTTCCGTCTGCGGTGTTGTGATAAATCTGGCCTGCTACTGGTGCAAGTGGTGCCACTGCCAGATTATCAATGGCTACGTTTTTGATCTGATTCTGATTGAAATTGACATCATTACTGAAAGAAAACCAGTCATTCGTGATGTCGAAAGAAAGAAATTCGGCGAGTGTGGCACCAAAGAACAAATCAATTGTGCTACCAGCCCCTACCGTGTCGTCTGAATCGATGGTCCAGGAGTCAGCATTAGTTCCTCCCGGAATGTAGTTGATATTCCAAAGTCCTCCAATGCCCAGAGTAGCAATGTCTCCGGCTCCTGTGCCGACTTCTGCATTGTCAATAAAGTCCGCGTTGTTGGTATATGGCACTGAGCCTACAGTCTGTCGGTCATCCGTATCAGTACCGTTATCACCCGTTGGATCCATCACTTCATAAGCGGTGTCGGCAGCCCCTGTAACCTTGATTTCCACCATCAGGTGTGTATGGGTGCTGAGCAGCATATTCGGCAAAGGTACGCCGCTGCCCAATTCCACAAAAAAGGTTCCGTCTGTGTTTGGCGTCAGCGTATGAGTCTCGAACCACCCGCCATAATTGGGCGCTGCTCCGTTAATGGCACCGACGCCATCAATATCCCCGGCTACTAAATCATCAGAATTCCATAAAGAAAACCGGAAGGTCTGCGAGGTGGTAATCGGATTATTGGAGCTGTCCAAAAGCTTTCCTTCGTACACAAACACAGTCGGTGTGGTTACCGCGGCAAAAGCTATCTGCTGGATCAGCATTGTGATAACCAGTGAAACTGACAACAGACTTCTTACTTTGAATTCACTCTTTCGTTTGTTTGACTTGCATGATTGTCCGATGGCGAAGATAAGAAGAATGCTCAAAAGCACCCAGATATTTTTTGAATCTTCAGATGCTTCGATGTTGAAGATATAGCGCTTGTTTCGCTGCACCTTTCCATCTTCGTATACCTGCACGATGTGCATCAGATAGCTTCCGTCTTTTAATTTCTCCGGAATTTCAAGTTTGTAGTCACCGTACGCATCAGCCTGGGTGCTTATGTGGGTGATGTCACTGACTCTGCTCCGCTGTTTTTCAATTGGCTGAATGTAGGCGTGATATTTTGTATTTGGTTTGCCGTTACCGGTAAAATTGCTCAGTTCTTCCACAGAGCCCAGACAAATATATTCACGGCTGATTTCGCCGTTTATAGCCAGATTATCGTGCAGTCGGTACTTACGGTCTTCAATGGTAATCGTCCAATTTTTGTAAATTGCTCGGTTCTGATCGAATAGAGCGATGCCATAAGTCTTGTATTCCAGGAATGGAACACTTTCCATCATCAGCACACCTTCGGCGGTGCTCTTTACCCCCTGTCTGGTCACCGCATTTCCGTTTTCATCAAAGATGACCATTTCGTAGACAGTGTTCGGTTTAGCCTGAGTGACTAGGAACGGCGTTTCATCCAGTACAGTAATTAGCTGACCTTTCTGGTATTGGCTGAAGTGATAGTCATAATAAGATAGTTTTTCTTCCAGCACTTCTTCTGTCGGAGCGGCGGGTTTCAGACCGGGTTCTTCGAGGCTGACCTCTTCCGGAGCGGCGGGTTTCAGACCGGGTTCTTCCAGTGCTTTAATTACAAATGCAAGGTCGGGATTGAATTCGGGTTCAAAAATCAGCTGTGATTCTTCTTCCGATTTTTCTTCCGGAGGGATTTCTTCCCCAGTTTCTATGGTGCAGAGTGGTGTACATCCATCTTCGTAGTCTACGTTTCCGTCGTCACATTGTTCGCCGATTTCTTTGATTCCGTTGCCACAATGATGATCTTCAATCCGGCAACCTTTCGAACAGCCGTCGCCGTTAAGTAAGTTGCCATCATCACATTGTTCACCGGCTTCCCGTTTGCCGTTTCCGCAAGTAAATGTGTCACTGCCTCCGGGGCTGGTGTTGAAACAGCTGGTGGTGACAATCTGGCAATTGACGCATTGCAGATTGCCGCTATTAAAACCATAACTGCTACAAGTGAGCCCATTGAAATCCGTTCCCTCACACTGTTCACCGGTTTCGATGATTCCGTTTCCGCATGTTGGGCCAACAACGGCAGGACTTGCGTAAACGTTGCGCAAATTGTAGCTGGCGGAACTGCCATCAGCGCTTATATCTGAAATGGAATCTGTGAGATTGTAGCTGGAACTTGTCTTTTGGTCTGAGTCGCTGATGAACCTGGCATAGTCGAGCCGGTAACTAGCACTGGTGCTGCTTTCGGCCAGGGCTCCTGGAGCCATTAAAATACCCAGAAGCACTAACATGAAAACAATACTCATGCGCGCGCGCGTATAAGAAAACAAGCCGGATTTCAAAATACGCAAAAACCAGGCTACGTGGCCTTCGTTTTTTTCAAGCAGATTGGATTTTTGTTTGGGTTTTAAGGCAAACCCATTCCCGGCAGATGTATAGGGTTCGGCAGATAACACGTTGGCAATTAGTGTTTGTTTTTATTTTCGTGACGGCAGTTCACGACGGCAGGCAAATAAAGGTTGATTTAGGTTTTTTCTACTTGTTTATTTGATTGATTTTTTAGAAATAAATCTTTATATTATAGCAGAAATAAAAGGCAAAGTCGAGGAAGGTACCTTGTCATAAGACAATATATGTTTTTTGCTTTTATATTGCATGAATCATAAAATATGGTCTGGTATTCTTGACATAAACTAAAAAACATAATATATTCGCTTCCATTTATGATTGTTTCTTATGAAATTAGAGGATGCTAAAGATTTAGGGGAAAGACTCGAATGTTTAACGTCTTCTGAGCAAGCTAATTGCAAGTCTTTTCTTATTCTGCTGCGGGAACTGGATCATGCGATGCACATGGAACAGCAGGTCAAGGCTTTAGATGTGTCGCTGTCTGAGCCGGAAGCTGTTTATTTGGCGATGAGCAGGCGAAGAATGATCAGAGTTCTGATGCAGGTTGCCCAAGATGATAACGTTAAGGAATTTATGAATTTGCAGGAGTGGGAATTGGAAAAGAGAAGAATCGAAAAACACGGCGGCATTGGAAATCCTACGCGTGATAAATTCATAAATTGTATGCATGTTTATCTGGAAGAAAAACTGAAAAAGGTAAGAGAAGCAGAAGAGGATGAAAGAGCTGCCTAAAAATATGTATGATAAGTCGGGCTTGTCTTTTTTCGGCTAGTCTGTATACTGGCTGCGCGATTTTTAATTTTTGTAATTTTTAAATTTTTTATTCAATGGCAGATTTTAAAGAAGCTCTTAAAATGGTACGCAATTTCGGTATTATTGCGCATATTGATGCCGGTAAAACAACCGTTACGGAGCGTGTTTTGTATTACACCGGTAAAAACTACAAAATCGGCGAAGTACATGAAGGAGAAGCTACGATGGACTGGATGGAACAGGAACAGGAGCGTGGTATTACGATCACAGCAGCCGCCACAACCTGTTTTTGGAAGGGGCATCAATATAACATTATCGATACTCCCGGGCATGTAGATTTTACAGCGGAAGTAGAACGTTCTATGCGCGTGCTTGATGGAGGCGTTGTGGTGTTTGATGGTGTGGCCGGAGTGGAACCTCAGTCGGAAACGGTATGGCGTCAGGCTGATAAATACCATGTGCCTCGTATGTGCTTTATCAATAAACTGGATCGTACAGGTGCCAGTTTTGAAAAATCTTTCCAAAGTATTTTAAAAAGACTGACCAAAAAAGCTTCCCCCTTACAGCTGCCTATTGGTATTGAAAGTGGTTTTAAAGGACTCATTGATTTAATTGAGATGAAGGCCACCATTTATAAAGATGATATGGGCAAGGAAATGGAACAGATTGATATTCCGGAAGACATGAAAGCTTCGGCTGAAGAATGGCGTGCCAAGCTTCTTGAAAAAGTGGCGGAGGGAGATGAAATTTTTATGGAAAAATATCTGGGAGGTGAGGAGTCTACTGTGGAAGAGTTAAAAGCGGCTATTCGCCGTGCAGTGATTGCCAATCAGTTTGTGCCGGTTCTAACGGGTACGGCGCTTAAAAATAAAGGGGTACAGCTGCTTCTGGATGCGGTCAACGATTATCTGCCCTCGCCTCTTGATATTCCGCCAATTCATGGCCATATGGTTGATGACGAAGCTAAAATAGTAGAACGTCATACCAGTCCTGATGAACCGCTTGGCGCTCTGGTGTTTAAAATTGCCACGGATCCTTTTGTCGGCCGTCTGTGTTTTGTGCGCGTGTATTCCGGTGTGCTTAAATCCGGCTCTTATATATATAATTCTTCTCAGGGGGAAAAAGAGCGCATTGGCCGACTTGTTGAAATGCATGCCAATGAACGAAAAGAAATCCAGGAAATTTCAGCCGGTCATATTGGTGCGGTCATCGGACTCAAGTCAGTTCGCACGGGAAGCACGCTGGTGGGTGACGGCGCGCCAAAAGTTATTCTGGAATCCATTACCTTTCCTGAACCGGTTATTTCCATTGCCATTGAACCCAAGACCAAGGCGGATCAGGAAAAGATGGCCCTTAGTTTGCAGAAACTGGCCGAAGAAGATCCCACATTCCGGGTGCGTACGGATGAGGAAACCAATCAGACCATTATTTCCGGTATGGGAGAGCTTCATCTGGAGGTTTTGGTGGATCGCATGAAACGTGAATTCAAAGTGGAGGCCAATGTCGGCCGCCCTCAGGTAGCTTATCGGGAGACTGTTCAGAAAGAAGTGGAGGAAGAAGAAAAGTACGCTAAGCAGACAGGTGGCCGCGGTCAGTACGGACACGTTTTAATCCGCATCATGCCGAACGAAGCCGGTAAAGGATACGAATTTATCGATTCCATCGTGGGAGGACGCATTCCCAGGGAATATATTCCCGGTGTGCAGAAAGGAATTCTGGAAGCCCTGACGCGTGGTGTGATTGCCGGGTACCAGGTGGTTGATGTGAAGGTAGAGCTTTACGATGGTTCCTATCATGATGTGGACTCTTCGGAACTTGCTTTTAAAATGGCGGCCAGCATTGCTTTCCAGCGTGGCGCCAAAAAAGCGGATCCCATTCTTTTAGAGCCCATGATGAGCGTGGAAGTGGTCACTCCGGAAGAGTTTATGGGCGATGTGATGGGCAATCTTAATTCCAAACGCGGTCAGATTGATAGCATGGGAGACCGCGGAGAAGCCAAAACCATTACGGCTAAGGTGCCGCTTTCTGAAATGTTCGGTTATGCCACCGATCTTCGCTCTATGACTCAGGGAAGAGCCAGTTATACGATGGAATTTTCTCACTACGCCAAGGTTCCGAAGAACATCGAAGAGAAAATCAAGACGGAGCGTGGAATGACCTGATTCTGAAACCTTGCAAACAAGCCAGAATATATTGGGAACTTATTCCTTATTTTTGACAAGCAAAAGCGTTTTCTTTGTTTGTCATTAAAGTCTTTTTTTGCTACACTTTTTAAGAAAATAATTTCAAAACAAAAAATGAAAAAGAAATCAATAAAAAGCTTTTCCAAATCGCTTATGTCAGCCACACTCAGGGGTCTGGCGATTTTTGCCATATTCGGAACTGCCTTGTATGCTTACGCGTCAGTGACCTATCCGGTCAGCCAGCCTAACCCCGTTTCCGGCGTGGTGGGGCTTTATGTGGGGGCCACGGATGGTACCACGGATGGAGATATAGGTGGTTATGATGCGGCTGCTAGTGATTGTACGTCAAAGTTTCCTGATAGCCATATATGTACCCCTATGGAAATAATTAACACTTACAATCATAATTTATCGGCTGTTTCTGGTGTAAGTGGGGCTGTTTGGCTGAATTCAGGTGCTCCTGCAAATACAACACCAGCTGTCAATGATTGTCAGGGGTGGACGAAAGGTGCGGGAGAATATGGTTTTTATGGCGTAATCTGGTTATTCGATAATGTTGATTCCTCTGGAATTGCGCCGTGTCCTTTTGGACTTCCATTCGCATGCTGTAAATAATTTATAAATGTTTGAAATAACAATAAAATCTAAGATAAATATGAAAACTATAAAGTCATTATTTATTATTCCATTTCTAGCTCTTCTGTTTTTATTTCCGCAAGTTGGTTATGCAGTTAATGAAGTATGTTATGCAGGTCAGGATGGCTGTCCTGATCCGCCAGATTCTTCAAAATGTGTACCTCCTCCAGTACTACTTTTGGGTTGTCCACCAGGGACTGTTTGGATTGGAAATGCTTCCACTGGTCAATGTTCCCCTGCAGTTACTTGTTCTGCGGGAGTGGATAGATTCTATTGTGAAACGGGTAGTTGCTGGACGCAGCCCACAGCCGGGCCGCCTCCACCACCAGCTGCCTGTACCACTGCCAATGTGACCACTGGGTCCGCAAATGCCTGTTGTACGGACGGTCAGATTGTTGTAAGGAACGGTACAAGCAATACCTGGGAATGTGCTGATCTTACGCCGGGACTTTGGTCCGAAACAGGAGTCAATGATATCTATTTTGATGGTGGAAATGTGGGAGTTGGAACAGATGCACCTCTTTCAAAATTCCATGTGGATGGTCAACTCAGAATTTCGAATGCTGCAAATAGTGCCAATTATCTGACTATTGGACATGGTGGTACTCATTCCTATTTTAATAATGAAGGAGTAGGTAATATTGAACTTAGAATAGGGGGGAATACTAAATTAGCAGTTGAACCTGATGGAAGTGTAATTTCCGATGAATATTGTTTGGGTACCGATTGTATTACTGAATGGCCTAGTGGTGGCCTTTGGTCTGAGAGCACTGATCCCGGAAGTATTTATTATAATGACGGTAATGTGGGAATTGGCACCAATATTCCGGCTTATGAACTAGATGTTGCTGGGGACGCAAATGCGACCCGGTTATGTATTAATGGTGATTGTAAACCTGCCTGGCCTACTTATACAGGTGCTGATTTATGGGAAGAAAATTGGGGTCATGTTTACAGGCCCACAGGTCATGTTGCTGTAGGACTTCCTACTACTACTACTCCTGGCGGGGTGTTGCAGGTGGCAACGGATGTCCCTGTTGTAATAAATAATTGTGAGTCTTCTTTTCTTATCGGTACCTGTACCGGCCCTCATGTTGAGATGGACTCCAATTCACTTCAGGCAAAAGCAACTAATGTTACCGTTGCTACTTTGAATCTTCAGGAATTGGGGGGTAATTTGCAAGTCGATGGCAGTACGCTGGTGGTGGATGGCACCAATAACAAAGTGGGTATTGGTACCACTTCTCCGGCCGGGGCATTACATATTGCAACCTACCAGGAAGCTGATCTTACAAATGCGGAAGCGTCCTTTATGATAGGGCCGACTACAAGTTACCATCTTGAAATGGATTCGAATGATATTCAGGGTAAGGCGGATACCGTGCATGCCGGTACACTCAATTTACAGGCGGATGGCGGAAGTTTAGATGTTGGCAATAACAACAATCTTTTTGTTGAAACGGCTACCAGCAGAGTCGGTATTAATACTGATGATCCTGCTTATGCTTTGCATGTCATAGGGCAGGTAAATGGAAGCACAGGGCTTTGTATAGCTGGTGTTTGCAGAACCACCTGGCCTGAAAGTAGTACCAGTCTATGGACTGAGAATGGTTCAAATATCTATAGGAGTGGCGGTGGTAATGTGGGGATTGACGATACGGTTCCGTTGGCAACATTAAGTGTTGTCGGTCAGGTACGCGCTTCTGACCTGGCTGATGAAGCCGAGTATATAGAAATAGATCACGGGGGTGCCAATGCTCTTATAAATTGGGCTGGTGACGGCAATCTGGATTTCAGAAGAACCGGTACCACTTTAATGACTTTGGAGCAGGATGGTGATCTGGGAATTGGTGATACGACACCGGATGCAAAACTTGATGTTGAAGGTGGTATTAGAGCGCATAGTATTTATGGCGAAAATAACGATACTTTCGATATTACATCGGCTGATAACTACTTTATTGATTTAGAGTCCAATGATGATACTTACGGGCTTATTATAAGGGAAAGTACCGTACAAAATGGTGACGCAACTGCGGATTATTTAAACATTGAGCCAAAAGATACTTATACTGGATTTGGCGCTTCTCAATCTGGTGCAGATTTGCTGCTTTATGAAGATGGTAAGCTCGAAATTGTGAATGGACCTGATAATAACGGTAGTACGGCTTCTTTGGTGGTAGGGGATGGTTCAAATACGCTTTACATGGATGGAAATGAAATAGACAGTGACGGGTCGTTGTATTTGCAACATAATAGCAGCGGAAATGTTTATATCGATGGCGGTGGTAAGGTTACGATTGGGACTGCTACTCCTGCTGCTTCAACTTCATTAACAATAGTTACTCCAACCAGCAGTGAATTATACTATACAGGTATCGATGTTAGTTCACCGTCTAATGGGGTTGGTATTATCGGCAGATCTACGGGCAATACGGGTGTTATGGGTACAACTGATTACGGCGTTGGTGTTATTGGTATGGCTACACATGGTAATGGTATGGAGGCACAAGGTGGTTATGCAGGGATTATGGCAGGCGGTGATACCGCTGGTGGTATTTTCCAAAGCGGAGCTACTAGTGCCTATATCGCTTATGCTGGTTATGTTGTAGATGGTAATGGTGATATTCGTGCAAGTGGCAGTATACTTCCTGGTTCAAGTAAAATATACACAACTAACGGTGATCTGGTTTTTGAACCGAATAGTGAATCTGCTGATCGTTTTTATGTTTCGAATGAAGGTCAAATGGTATTGGTCGGCACTAATGGAATTTGGCTGGCCAGCGCCAGTTATGCCGGTAAGATTGGGGGCGGAACCTGGACGAATAGCTCTGATGCAAGGTTAAAAGATGTGCATGGTGCTTATGAAAAGGGCTTGGCAGATATTCTTGGGCTGAAGCCGGTCACTTTTAATTATAAGAAGGATAACCCAAAAGGTCTTCCTTCCAATGACGAATATATTGGTTTTATTGCTCAGGATGTGGAACCGATTTTCCCGGAGGCGATCAGTACGGATGATGACGGATATTTACAGTTTGATATGCATTCAATTAATGTTGCCGCTATCAATGCAATCAAACAGCTAAAAGCTGAAAAGGACGCTGAAATTGCTGAACTCAAGGCAGTAGTTTGCGAACTTAAACCGGAGGCGGAAGTTTGTAATAAATAATCATTGATTTTAATTTTTTATGAATAATTTCAGAAAATTTTTACCTTTATTAGTACTGGCACTGATGGTGCTTGCGGCTTGTGCTAAAGAGCAAATGGGACAGGAGGTAAAAACTATGGTGCAGGTGCAGCCGGCCACGGAAGCGGCGACGGATGATGCTGATACTGAGGAAATGGTGCGTGAATCCAGATATGGTATGGGCCTTAAATGTAGTATGTTAAAAAACACTCAAACACAGCAAGAATGCGAAGTTGAATTAAATGATGTGATTGGCTCAATGCTGTCTTCCGAAATTGTCAGTACTTTTGACGCAAAGCGTTGTAAAGAATTAGCGCCTGCTGTTGCCGCGGATTGTGAAAGTAAAATTGCCGCTATGGGTGTGCAAGGGCCTGTGAGTGAAGAAGAGCGCGCCATGTTTGCTGAGGCTATCAAACCTGTTCGACCTGAAGCTGCCGGACCTGATGCTGAAGAAGCTGAATCAATTTATGATAAAACCAAGTGTGCTGAATTAAAAACACCTGGTTATCAGGCTTATTGTGAAAAAACGATAGATAGTCGTATGGATCAGGATAAACTCGGATCAATAGTTGAATCAGATAATGTCAGTCGGTGCGATGAATTGGTGACGGAAAGCCTCAGAGAAGATTGTAGGGCATATTTTGGCATTGAACCTGAAGAAGTTGAGGAAGAAACACCTGACGAAGTTTGACTTTCACTTCTTTTTGACTGAGAATCTTATCGTTCATTAATTACTTAAATTTTTTAATATGTCACTCAAGAAAGCGCCCGTACTAAAAGTTATCGCTATTATCTGGATCGTTTTTGCCAGTCTATATGTGGTTTACAGTGAATACCAGCGCGTGCAGATCATGGTGGCTCAGCGGGCTTATAACACCGGTTTGCGAGATGCTGTAAATCAGCTTATTACGCAAGCTCAGACCTGCAAAGCTATACCAGTTACTTCCGGTGAAGTAAGTGTGAACCTGATCAATATTGACTGTCTGAATGCTGCTGCCGAAGAAACAGCTGAATAGATTTTATGATCGGTTTTATAAAATGTTTTGACACTAAAAATTCTATTTGCTAAAATCCTCGTGCTTTAATTTTATTTTTAATAAACTCAAATAATTATGGCTGAAGGAAAATTCGATCGCAGTAAGCCACATGTAAACGTTGGTACCATTGGTCACGTGGATCATGGTAAAACCACTCTTACCGCTGCTATTACTGCTGTTGCCGCTGCGAAAATGGGCGGCATTAACAAAGCCGTTGCATTTGATCAGATCGACAATGCGCCGGAAGAAAGAGAACGTGGGATTACCATCGCTACGTCTCACCAGGAATACGAAACCAGTAAGCGTCATTACGCTCACGTAGACTGTCCTGGTCATGCTGACTATGTAAAGAACATGATTACAGGCGCAGCACAAATGGATGGTGCCATTTTGGTTGTATCTGCGGCTGATGGACCTATGCCACAGACCCGTGAACACATTCTGCTTGCCCGTCAGGTAAATGTACCTTATGTCGTTGTTTTTCTGAACAAGTGCGATATGGTGGATGATCCTGAACTTCTTGATCTTGTAGAGATGGAGGTTCGTGAGCTTCTGACGAAATACGAATTTCCGGGTGACGATATTCCTATTGTCCGCGGTTCTGCTCTTAAGGCACTTGAAAACCCAACCGGTCCGGATGCTGAGCCTGTTGTTGAACTGCTTGCTAAACTGGATGAATATATTCCGCAACCAGAACGCGCTTTGGATAAAGAATTCCTAATGCCTGTTGAAGATATCTTCTCTATCAAAGGTCGTGGTACGGTGGCTACCGGTCGTATTGAACAAGGTGTCGTGAACGTGAACGATGAAGTAGAAATTGTTGGTCTTAAGCCTACCCGAAAAGTGGTGGTTACCGGTGTTGAAATGTTCCGCAAACTGCTGGATCGTGGCGAAGCCGGTGATAACGTAGGACTTCTCCTTCGCGGTGTGGAACGTGATGAAATCGAAAGAGGCCAGGTGTTGGCAAAACCGGGTTATATTACCCCCCACACTGAATTTACGGCTGAAATTTACGTTCTGACCAAAGAGGAAGGCGGACGCCATACGCCATTCTTTAAAGGTTACAAACCTCAGTTCTATATTCGAACCACCGATGTAACCGGTGAGGTTCATTTGCCTGCCGGAACCGAGATGGTGATGCCTGGTGATAGTATCAACCTTGATATCACTCTTGGTAAGCCTATCGCGATGGACGAAGGTACCCGCTTCGCTATTCGTGAGGGAGGCCGCACGGTTGGTGCCGGTGTGGTTACCAAAGTGAAGAAATAGATTTTTAGCCCCCCCGCTAAGCGGGGGGATTGTAAAGTTTATTTAGACCAATGTTCTGCTACGCCACGGCGCACTTTAGCGCGGCAAACAAGTCTCATACAATTAGCAACCCTCTCCTATGGCTGAAAAAAAGAAGGAAAGTACCCAGCGCATTCGCATCACCCTCAAAGCTTTCGATCATACGATTATCGATAAAGCTGTTGAAACCATCATACAAACCGCGGAACGCACGGGGGCTATTGTGGCTGGGCCCATTCCGTTGCCTACCAAAATCAAGAAATTCACCATCAATCGTTCCACTTTCATTTCCAAAGATGCCCGTGAACAGTTTGAAATGAGAATTCACAAGCGGTTAATTGATTTGCGTGAGACTACCTCTGCCACCATTGAAGCGCTGACTAATCTTTCTTTGCCGGCCGGCGTGGATATTGAAATTAAGATGCTCTAATAGAAGGACTAAGTAGTAAGTAGTAAGGACTAAGTAGAATTTAAGTGAATAATAAGTATGAAATCGTTCAAAGAGGCTATTGTGTGGCAGAAGAGTTATAAACTCACTCTGTTCATTTACCGAATAACTGCTCAGTTCCCAAGGGCTGAAGAATTTGGTTTAAAATCGCAGTTGCGTAGAGCTGCTGTGTCTCTGATATCTAATTTTGCAGAAGGGTTTAAGCGTATCAGCTATAAAGAGCGTATTCAGTATTACAAGATGTCTGAGGGTTCTTTGGAAGAGATAAAGTGTCAAACGGAGTTATGTAAGGATTTAGGTTATCTGAGTTTGAAGATTTATGGTCAATTGGAGGTGTTGGAAGAAGAAGTTGGTAGATTGCTATGGCGTTGGATAAGCGTTCAAAAATAGGTACTTACTACTTAGTTCTTACTACTTAGTTCTAATTCTGGACAATTCGTCCAAAAAAAGTCCATTTTTCCCTTGACTTTGGCCTTTTCGCAGGTAAAATGGACAGGCAAAAATCGTTTTAAGTTAGTCGCGAGGTCTATCCGCTGCGGTGGAAAAAACCTCCTTAACCTCTAAAAAAATGCCCGGAATAATCGGAAAAAAATTAGGAATGAGCCAAATCATTCAAGATGATGGCTGTGTGATCCCTGTCACTTTCGTCACATGCGAACCCAATGAGGTTGTGCAGATCAAAACGGAAGAGACAGACGGATATCCGGCGATAGTCCTAGGATTTGATGCGTATAAGAATCCTTCCAAGAATAGAAAGTTTAAAGCAATAAAGGAATTCCGCGTCGAAAATACAGAAGGCTATAAAAAAGGCCAAAAGATTTCTGTCGAGAGCCTCAAGGAAGTTAAAGCCATCACTGTTACCGCGTATTCCAAGGGAAAGGGGTATCAGGGGGTGATGAAACGGCATAAATTTGCTGGCGGCCCCGAAACCCATGGTTCCGTATTCCATCGGGAACCCGGTTCGGTTGGTACCTGTGCCAAGCCTGGTCGGGTCATGAAGGGGAAGAAACTGCCTGGTCAGATGGGAAATGCTCAAGTCACTCTTAAAAATCGTCCTCTTATCTCAGTGATGGCTGATAAAAATCTTCTGGCTGTCAAAGGCGGTGTACCTGGGGCCAACAATTCCTATGTTTATATTAAATTCTAATAATGAAGATTGATCTCTACACACAATCAGGCGTAAAAAAAGGTACCGTTGAGGTATCTGATGCTATGTTTAAGGCTGAGATCAACGATGAACTCATTCGACAGGCAGTGCTTCGTCAGATGGCCAACGGCAGGCAGGCAAATGCTCATGTCAAAACCCGTGCCGATGTACGCGGTGGCGGTAAAAAACCCTGGCGTCAGAAAGGAACCGGTCGTGCGCGTTTTGGTTCTTCCCGCAATCCGATCTGGCGAGGTGGCGGTGTTGCTTTTGGTCCGCGTAATGTTCGGAATTTTGCTATCGCAATGCCGAAAAAGGCACGTCGCTTAGCGCTTTACTCCTGTCTGTCTCAGAAAACCGCTGACAGCAAGGTTTTTGCTCTTGATGCTTATAAATCCGATGCACCCAAGACCAAAGATTTTGCTGCCATGATCAAAAAGCTCCCGCAGGGACGAAGCCTTTTAATTGTTCTTGAGAAGAAAGATCAGCTGATTGAAAAATCTGCCGGCAATTTGCCTGATGTAAAGACGATTTTGGTGGATTACCTCAATCCTCACGATCTTCTTTTTTATGATAATATTATGTTTATGGAACCTTCGCTGAAAAAGGCGGAGGAACTTTTTTTATAAATTATGCAACAGACGGACATTCTTATAGCACCGGTTGTCACTGAAAAGAGCACGAATGCTCAGAGTAAACGAAAATATACTTTTCGTGTGAACATGGCGGCAACCAAGGTCGAAATTTCGCAGGCTGTCAGTAAGGCTTACGGTGTGGATGTAACCGCTGTCAACATTATGCCCATTCGTAAAAAGGAGCGATTGGTGGGGCGGGGCCGCAGTATTACAAAGCGGCCGGCTTCCAAAAGAGCTATTATCAGCATTAAAGCTAAACAAAATATTGATTTCAATAAACTAAAAACCTCCAAGTAATGGCCATTAAAAAGTATAAGCCTACAACACCGGGACGGAGGGCAATGAGTGTAATCGATTACAGCCATCTTAATAAGGCTGAACGCCGGAAAAAATTGACGAAAGTCATCAAAAAGAATGCCGGTCGCAATAATCAGGGGCGAGTTACTGTCAGGCACCGGGGCGGAGGCGTGAAACGGCTCTATCGTACGATTGACTTTAAACGATTCGATAAAATAGATGTACCGGCCAGAGTTGAAAAAATCGAATATGATCCCAATCGAACCGCTTTTATTGCGTTGCTGCTGTATGAAGATGGTGAAAGACGTTACATTTTGGCGCCGGAGGGTCTGAAAGTGAGTGATAAGGTGATATGCAGTAAAAAAGCAAAAATCAAGCTTGGAAATCGTGTCCAGATCGGGCACATTCCTGTTGGTTTTAATGTTCACGATGTTGAAATACAGCCTGGAAAAGGAGCTCAGATGATTCGGTCGGCTGGCAGTTACGGTCAGATTTCTTCTCAGGATGGAAAATTAGCTCAAATCACTCTTCCTTCCGGTTCCGTCCGTTATATCGCTAAAGAATGTTACGCTACCATTGGCCAGGTTTCTAATCTGGATCATAGTAACATTACCATTGGTAAGGCGGGCCGCAAAAGAAAAATGGGATGGCGTCCTCAGGTGCTTGGTAAGTCTATGAATGCGACGGATCATCCTCATGGGGGTGGTGAAGGTCATACGGCGATCAGTCCCAAAATGCCTAAAACGCCTTGGGGGATGCCGGCGCTTGGTGTAAAAACAAGACGCCGAAAAAGATATAGTGATTATTTAATTATTAAAAGCCGACGCAAAAAAAAGAAATAAGGAATAAAGACTAAGTAATAAGTACCATTTGTTAACTTAGTCCTTACTACTAACATATTGTTGTTATGAGCAGAAGTTTAAAAAAAGGCATTTATGTAGACCCAAGACTCCTGAAAAAGGTTCAGATGATGGAAGCTTCCGGTCAGAAGAAGGTTATCAAAACCTGGTCTCGTAAGTGCACGATTGCTCCTGAATTTGTAGGTCATACTTTTGGTGTTCATAATGGTAAAACTCACATTTCCGTTTACGTCACAGAGAATATGGTCGGCCACAAACTTGGTGAATTTTCTCCCACTCGTAAATTCAAATCTCACGGTGGTAAATTAGCTAAAACAACAGCCTGATGAAAGCACATTTACGAAAAATTCGGATTTCTCCTAAAAAAGCCAATTTGGTGGCTGGTATCGTGCGCGGAAAGAAAGTGACTGAAGCACTTGATCTTCTGAAATTCATGCCTAAAAAAGGGGCTGACATTCTATATAAAGTTGTTCATTCGGCTGCTTCCAATGCTAAAAACAACTTTAAGCAACCGATGGATGAACTTTATGTCACTCATATTCTGGTGACAAAAGGGCCTACCTATAAGCGATCCGTTCCGATATCGCGTGGCCGGGTTCATCCGATCGCTAAAAGGACTTCTCATATTACGGTTGAGGTGGGCTTGCCTGTCGGCAAAGAACTGAAAGCAATTCGCCCAAAAGAGGAAAAGGTAAAAAAAGAAGAACCTGAAAAGAAAGTGAAGAAATCTGCTGTTAAAAAAGCCGAGAAAAAAGCTCCTGCTAAAAAAACCGATAAAAAAACAGCTAAATAATCCAATTTTATGGGTCAAAAAGTTAATCCCAAATCATTGCGCATCGGCATCATAAACAGCTGGCCATCCAGATGGTTCGCTGGAAAGAGGGAATATGCCAAAAAATTTCATGCTGACCTGGAACTAAAAAAATTCCTTAGCAATAAGCTCAAGAGCGCCGGGATTGTGAAGATAGAAATAGAGCGTTCTGCCAAAAAAGTTGTTGCCAATATCAGTGCTGCAAAACCCGGACTCATCATTGGGAGACAGGGGGTGGCTATCGAAGATTTACGCGATATCCTGAGCCGGAAATTTAATGAAAATATTGAGGTAAACATCCATGAAGTAGCTGATCCTGATCTTTCCGCTGTACTGATAGCTGAAGTCGTAGTACAGCAGATTGAAAAGCGTGTCGCTTATCGCCGGGCTGTAAAAATGGGAATTAAGAAAGCCATTGAGGCAGGTGCCAGAGGAGTTAAGATTCAGGTTTCCGGCAGGCTCAATGGAGTGGAGATTTCCCGAAGCGAAATTTATAAAGAAGGTAATATTCCGCTGCATACATTACGTGCTGATATCGATTATACGCAGATGCCTGCCAACACGACTTATGGTGTGATCGGAGTCAAGTGCTGGATCTATCGCGGTTTAGTGTTTAAATCTGATAAACCTACCAGAGTCGAGGCAGAACAGATAGAAGATGAAGATACTCAAGAAAAATAATAATCATTAAATGCTCCAACCTAAGAAGCAAAAATACAGGAAATTACATCGTGCCAGATCCGCTCTGAAGGGTCTGTCAAAGGGGGGAAATGCGGTTGCCTTCGGGGCAGTCGGTCTCAAGGCAGTGGAGGCTGGTGAGCTGACATCGCGTCAAATCGAAGCAGCCCGTCGTGCCATGACCCGGGCGATCAAGCGTGGCGGTAAAATCTGGATTCGCATCTTTCCTCACATACCCATCACCCGAAAAGCTTCCGAAGTTCCCATGGGGTCCGGTAAAGGGACAGTTGAGTTTTATGTTTCCCGCGTTAAACCCGGCAAAATTATCTTTGAAATGGACGGTATTTCGGAGGTCTTGGCTCGTGAAGCGCTTAAGTTAGCTGCTTCAAAATTACCCGTGAAAACGAAAATTGTTTTAAAACATCTTTAAATGCTTTCTAATCAGGAACTCAAATCATCGACCCGCAAAGAACTGCTGAAAGAGCTCAAAGAGGCTCGTGAGCTGGTGCAGAAGAGTCGCGTTACGGTTAAAACCAAACATCATAAAGACACCAGTTCTGTTTCTAAACAAAAAAAGTATGCTGCCCGCATTTTAACTGCATTGAAGGAGTTGGATCTGGAGGAGGCCGTGGAAAATTCCAAGAAAGTAGATCAATAAGCTAATTAATCATTTGTTATGAGAACCAAGACAGGAATCATCACCAGTAATAAAATGACGAAGACACTGGTCGTTACGGTACATACATATAAGAATCATCCTAAATATAAAAAAAGATACAGAGTTTCTAAAAAGTTTTATGCACATGCTGAGGATCCTTCCAAGTTCAATATTGGTGATACGGTTACCATTGCTGAAACCAAGCCACTCAGTAAGTTAAAAAGATGGAAAATCGTTACTTAATTACTTAAAATGATTCAACCACAAACATTACTTAATGTTGCAGACAACACCGGGGCGAAAAGAGTGATGTGTATCAAGGTGCTGGGTGGCTCGAAACGCAAGTATGCCGGCATCGGTGATCTGATTGTTGTGGCGGTTAAAACGGCATCCGTCAAAGGAGTGGTTAAAAGCCACACTGTGCAGCGAGCCGTGGTCGTTCGTACTAAAAGCAATATTCGCCGAAAAGATGGTTCCTATCTTCGTTTTGATGATAATGCGGTGGTCATTGTCGGTAATGACGGGCTACCCAAAGGAACCCGTGTATTCGGACCTATTGCCCGTGAGCTACGCGGACGTGGTTATCAAAAAATTATTTCTCAAGCCCCTGAAGTCCTATAAATTATGAAAATTAAGGTTAAAGACAAAGTATTGGTGATCGCTGGTAAATACAAGGGTAAAACCGGTAATGTGATGCGTGTTTATGACAAGCAAAGCAAGGTTACGGTTGAAAAAGTGAATATCAGAACTCGTCATATCAGAAAAACGGCCACCCGTGCCGGACAAAAGCTCCAGTTTGAAGCTCCTTTCTCCATTTCAAATGTTCAGCTCATTTGCCCCAGCTGCAATAAAGTGACCCGCATTGCCTATAAAACACCTGATAAAGGGAAAAAATACCGAATTTGTAAAAAATGCGGTGAATCTGTTGAGCAGGCAAAATCTAAAGTTGAAAAGAAAAAATAAAACTAAAGACTGAATACTTAATACTAATCGATGTCATATTACGACACATTCAACAAAAAGGTGGTCCCGATGCTCCAAAAAGAGCTTGGTATCAAAAATAAGATGGCCGTCCCCAGGTTTTCCAAAGTGAAACTGAATGTGGGAATTGGCACCTTGCTCAAGAATACCAAGGATTATTCAGATGTTGTTTCAAATGTGGCCAAAATTGCCGGTCAGCATCCGGTGGTAACAAATGCAAAATTAGCCATTTCTAACTTCAAATTGCGAAAAGGTATGCCAACCGGTATTACAGTTACTCTCCGGGGTAAGAAAATGTATGAATTCATTTATCGTTTGGTTAATATCGTTTTTCCCCGTGTACGTGATTTTCGTGGTCTTAATCCCAGATCTTTTGATGGCCATGGCAATTATTCTATTGGTTTCAAGGAAGCGCTCGTGTTTCCTGAAATAAATCCCGATGATGTTTTGAATATTCACGGAATTCAGATAACGATAGGCACAACGGCTAAGAATGATGAAGAGGGTCTCGCTCTTCTTACCCAAATAGGATTCCCTTTTAAAAAAGCGAATCAATAATATTTAATTTATTTTCATGGCTCGAAAAGCATTAATGGTCAAAACGGCCCGGAGACAAAGGAAGATGAAGAACAGTCTGGCGAATGGCAAGAAACCGACGAAATGGGTAAGAACCTATAACCGCTGTAAACTCTGCGGACGGTCACGCGGTTACATCAGATTTTTTGAAATCTGTCGTATTTGCTTCCGGGAACTGGCCGCGAAAGGCGAGATCATGGGAGTGAAAAAATCCAGTTGGTAATATCAATTTTTTAAATCAGTTCATTATGATTACTGATCCGATTGCAGATCTGCTCACAAGAATTCGGAACGCCGTCAAGGCGAAGCATTCTAAAACAATAGTGGCTTATTCTAAGCTGAAAGTGGCCATACTCGAGGTTCTTAAAAAGAACAAGTATATCGATGATTTTAAGGTCATTAAGGTAGGAAATTTTGATCAGATCGAAATCAGTTTGAATGAAGCTCAGTTGGCTATTCATCTGAAGCGAATCAGTAAGCCGGGCCAACGAATCTATGTGAAAAAAGGCGATCTTAAACCTGTTTTAAATGGGTATGGTATCGGTGTTATTTCTACTCCTAAAGGGGTCATGACTACAACAGATGCCAGAAAAAGCGGCCTTGGCGGAGAGCTTTTATGTGAAGTGTGGTAATTTTATAGTTTTTAATTTTTAGTTCTTAGTACGAATGTCAAGAATTGGTCAGCAAATCATCATTATTCCTTCTGGTGTTGAGGTTACACTCAACGGAAGTCAGGTAAAAATAAAAGGACCTAAAGGGGAACTGGAAATGAATGTAGATCCTGTTATCAAAGTCACAAAAGAAGATAGTAATATTAAAGTAAAGCGCCGTTCAGATGATCCGCATATGCGAAGTTTACATGGCTTAACGAGGGCGCTGCTCGCCAATATGGTGAAAGGTGTTTCTGAAGGTTTTGAGAAACGATTGGAGATCATAGGTGTTGGTTACAGAGCTCAGGTTTCCGGTAAAAAACTAACATTGAATCTGGGTTTTTCACATCCGATTGATTTGACGATTCCTGGGGGACTTTCTGTTGAAATGGATCAGGAAGCTAAAAATACGCTCGTTATTTCCGGCATTGATAAACAGCTTGTCGGTCAGTTTGCAGCAAATGTCCGAAATTTCAGACCTCCTGAACCTTATAAGGGCAAAGGTATTCGTTATGTAGACGAATATGTAGCCAGAAAGGCCGGTAAATCTGCGGTTTCCGGTGGCGGCTCAGGGGCTTAATAAGATAAACAATTTATCATGAAACTATCTAAATTACAGCAACGACGAAGAAGACAGGTGCGGATTCGCACCAGGGTTTCAGGAACTGCTACCTGCCCAAGACTTTCCGTTCACCGCAGTCTGAGAAGTATTTATGCTCAACTCATTGATGATGAGGCGGGTAAGGTACTGGCAGCCAGTTCAAGTATGAAAGAAAAGAAAGGTGCCGGTATCGAAGCAGCTAAGAAGGTAGGAGCTGATATTGCCAAGAAAGCTAAAGCCAAAAAGATCGGAACATGTATATTCGATCGTTCTGGTTATCTTTATCATGGTCGTGTGAAAGCGCTTGCTGACGCTGCCCGTGAAGGTGGATTACAATTTTAATTCTAGATTTTAGATTTATTAATTATGGCTAAAAAGAACGCAAGAAAAGCAGATGCACATGTTAAAGAGCAAAAAGAATTTGAAGAAGAAGTTTTGCAGATTGATCGCGTTACCCGCGTGGTGAAAGGAGGTCGTCGTTTAAGATTCCGGGCTACAGTAGCAGTGGGCGACAAAAAGGGTCGTGTTGGTGTGGGTGTAGGTAAAGCCTCAGAGGTCGTCTTTGGGATCCAAAAGGCAGTTTCTAAGGCAAAAGCAAGTCTTATCAAAGTGCCTATTACCAAGGGGGATACGATTCCCCATGCAGTTCGTGTTAAATATAAAGCATCTGAAATGATCGTTATGCCAGCTTCTCCGGGTACGGGAGTTATTGCCGGTGGGAGTTTGCGTAAAGTACTTCATTTGGCAGGAGTCAAAAACGTGCTGAGTAAAAATGTCGGCTCGCGAAATACGCTGGTGACGGCTCAGGCGGCTATTAAAGCGCTTAAAGCTCTTCGGCCTGTCAAAGCATCCCAGATGAAAAAATTTGAAGAGGAAAAACCCAAAAATGAGGAAAGGGTAAAAGAAGAGAATGCTGAAAAACCTAAAAAACAAAGAATGGAGAAAAAAGCAAAAACGGAAAAAACTGAAAATGAAAGTCAATCCAAGGAGACAACTAAGAAATAATTATGAAACTAAATGAAATGAAATCAAAGGCTGGTTCGACCAAAAGCCGAAAACGTATTGGCCGCGGAAATGCTTCGGGACATGGTACCTATTCCGGACGTGGCTGTAAGGGGCAGGGGCAGCGAAAAAGCGGAAAAGTCCGGCCTGGTTTTGAAGGAGGTCAGACTCCTTTAATTAACCGCCTTCCTAAACTCCGAGGTTTTAAAAATCCCACAAAGATTGGTTTTCAGGTGATTAATGTGGGCAAGCTTGATATTTATAAAGATAATGAAGAAGTCAATATTCAAACCCTGCTTGAAAAGAAACTTGTTTCCAGAAAAGATGTCCCGGTGAAAGTTCTTGGTGATGGCAAAATCACTAAAAAAGTGATTTTAAAAGTTCAAAAGGCCTCCAGGGCAGCGAAAAATAAAATCATTGCAGCGGGAGGCAAGGTTCTTTAATTATTTGAGACTTGTTTAAATACTTACATCAAATTTGGCAGTCTAAAACCCTCAGAAAAAAGATACTCTTTACCTTGTTTGTTCTGATAATTTTCAGGTTGGCTGCTCATATTACGGTTCCGGGGGTCAATATTGATGCTATTGGTAATATTTTCCAGCAAAATGATCTACTCGGTGTTTTTTCAGCGTTGACGGGCGGGTCTATGGAAAACTTTTCTATCGTACTGATGGGACTCTCACCCTATATCAATGCTTCTATTATTATTCAGCTCATGACAGTGGTTATTCCTAAGCTGGAAGCACTGTCAAAAGAGGGGATGGAGGGGCGTCGTCAGATTAATCATTATACGCGAATACTTACCGTGCCTTTTGCTTTACTTCAGTCCTATGGCATGATCATTTTGCTTAATCAGAGTTCAGCTACTGCGGGAGTGCCTTTGATTTCCAGTGTTACTGATTTGAGTGTGGTTGTTCCGATTATGATCATTGTTACAGCCGGCACCATCTTCCTTATGTGGCTGGGTGAGCTGATTACTGAAAATGGGATTGGAAATGGAATCAGTTTGCTGATTTTTGCCAGTATTATTTCGGGTATGCCTACTATTGTCGGTCGCATGCTCGGTATTGCGCAAGGGGGTGACACAACCAAATTGGGGTATTTCCTTGTTTTTATAGTGCTTACCATTCTGATGCTGATGTTTGTGGTGCTCATTACCGAAGGACAGCGAAATATTCCTATTACTTATGCCACGAGGGCTACGGGAGGCAAGGGCGAAAAAGCGGGGTTGCCCATTCGCGTCAACCAGGCGGGTATGATCCCCATCATTTTTGCCATTTCGATGATGACTTTTCCCAGTGTGATGGCTCAGTTCTTTCAGGCATCTGCTTCCCCTGTTTTGCAGAAGGTTGCGGATTTTATTCTGAAGTATTTTAATGCCACGAATCCGACTTATGTTTATATCGTGGTCTACTTCCTGCTCATCATGGCTTTCTCTTATTTTTATGTGAGCGTTACATTTAATCCTGAGCAGGTAGCTGAGAACATCCAGAAACGAGGCGGTTTTATTCCCGGTATTCGTCCCGGTTCACAAACGGCTGAGTTTTTAGCCAAAGTCTCTGGTCATTTGAATCTTTTTGGAGGAGGTTTCCTGGCCATTGTAGCCGTTATCCCCATCCTTTTTACAAAGTACACAACTTTATCTTCCGGTGATTTAATTATATCCGGTTCCGGGCTGATCATTGTGGTGGGAGTGGTTCTTGAACTAATTCGCCAGATTGATGCCCAGTTAGTCATGCACGATTACGATAAACTTTACTAGTAATAAGTAGCGAAGACTCAATATTAAGTATTTATTTGATTCTGCACTATTACTACTTAGTCCTAATTAAATGGATATTATATTATTTGGAATGCAGGGCTCAGGGAAAGGAACACAAGGTAAAATTTTAGCGGAACGATATGGACTCAAGGTTTTTGATATGGGTTCTGCTTTACGTGCCATGATTGCGTCCGGCAGTGAATTAGGCAATAGAATCAAAAATACGGTCGAAAGCGGGAATCTGGTGAGTGATGACATTATTATGGAAGTGGTGGAAAAGTTTTTGGCATCAGAGGGGCAAGGTCATAATGTATTATTTGACGGCATACCACGCACAGCAAATCAGGCTGAAAAACTTTTAGCTCTTTTGAGTTCTCATGAGCGGGATGCTTTTGCTTTGGATATCAAAATTTCTGAAAAAGTGGCCATAGAAAGACTGACTAAAAGACGTATGTGCCTTGACTGTAAAGAAATTTATCCTGCTTTTTTCAAAGGGGATAAGTGCGGTGAGTGTGGCGGTGATTTAGTGACTCGTAGCGATGACAGCAATTTAGATAGTATTAAACAAAGGCTTCATAATTTTGAATTAGAAACCAAGCCGGTTATAGAAGATTTTTATCAACGTGACCGTTTGATTGAAGTGGATGGCGAGCAGGCAATTCCGGATGTTACAGAAGAAATGATTGAGAAAGCGGGCTATCTGTTTTCCTAAATGGGTGATATTACAATTAAAACACCGGAAGAAATCGAAGTCATGCGTTATGCAGGGGCAGTTTTAACAAGAACACTCGATCGATTAGGGGGGGCGATCAAAGTGGGCATTTCAACAAAGGAGCTGGATGATATTGCTGATGAATTTATTTGTAGTCATGAGGGCTGCATACCTGGTTTTAAGGGATATCATGGTTTTCCCGGGTCACTCTGCGCTTCTATTAACGAAGAAACGGTTCATGGTATTCCGTCAGCGGACCGAATTTTAAAAAACGGTGATATCATTGGTTTGGATTGCGGGGTCTATTATAAAGGGCTTCATACCGATGCCTGCAGAACGTACATTGTCGGTGAAGCTTCCCCTCAGGTAAAACAATTTGTAAAAGTAACCAAAGGTGCCTTAAAAGAGGCTGTTCAGCAGGTACGTCCCGGGGGGACTATCGGTGATATTTCAGCGGCGATTCAGGGGGCTTTGGAGCCTTTTGGTTATGCGCCTGTCATTGAGTGCACCGGACATGGTGTGGGACATGATTTACATGAAGCCCCCGAAATCCTCAATGCAGGTAAAAAAGGAACAGGGCCTGTGATGAGACCCGGAATGGTACTGGCAATCGAGCCTATTTCGGCAATGGGGTCAGGAAAAATCAGACAGGCAAAAGATCACTGGACGCTTTGTACTGTAGACGGCAGTCTTTCCGCTCATTTTGAGGCAACGGTGTTGGTAACTGAAAAAGGCCATGAAATATTAGCAGGATGAAATATTATTTACTTCTGTCTATATAAAATTCAAAATCAAAGAAATTCGCTTGATATGCATGTTTTATTTATGTAAACTCTTACCGCTTACGCTTACGTAAATCAATTTTCTTATGGCCAAGGAAGTTATCGAAGTTGAAGGAAAGGTAATTGAAGCCCTTTCCAACGCGACTTTCAAGGTTGAGCTGGTCGGAGAAAATTATAAAGGGCATACGATCACGGCACACATTTCCGGCAAGATCCGAATGAATTATATCCGAATTTTACCAGGAGATGTCGTGACAGTTGAAATGACCCCTTACGATCTTACGAAAGGGCGTATCATTTACAGACAGCCAACTGTCAAAAAAGAACAATAGTTTTGTTATCCATTTCAGCCCCTATGAAAGTTAGAGCATCCGTAAAGAAAATGTGTGAATACTGCCGTATTATCAAACGCAAAGGGGTTGTGCGGGTGATTTGTCCCCGATCCAAAAAGCATAAACAAAGACAAGGCTAAATCAGTTCTTAGTTTTAGTTATTATCTCTTAGTTAAATATGGCAAGAATTGCCGGAGTAAACCTACCAAAAGGAAAACGAATCGAAGTAGCCCTGACATATATTTATGGAATTGGGCGTAGTGCGAGCAGAAAGCTGCTGATGGAGCTTAAAGTTAATCTGGATACAAAGGTAGAAGATTTAAAACCTGATCAGGAACAGAAAATCCGTGATGCGGTTGGTAAACTTGTTACTGAAGGTGATCTTCGCAGAAAGGTTGGTGATGACATTAAACGGTTGCAGGAAATTGGTACTTATCGGGGTTTCCGTCATCGTCGTCATTTACCTGTTCGTGGTCAACGTACCAAGACCAATGCCCGCACGAAACGTGGTAAACGAAAAACAATGGGTAGTGGAAAGGTAAAGCTTACTAAAACGTAATAATGACTAATTGACCGATACCTTATGGTTGAGAAAGTTGAAAAAAAGAGTCCGAAAAAAACCAGGAAGAATGTTCCTGAAGCAAACGTGTATGTAACTGCTTCTTATAATAATACACTTATGTCCCTGACGGATCTGGAAGGTAATCTTATTGCGCAATCCAGTTCAGGTAGTTGTGGCTTTAAGGGGTCTCGAAAGTCCACTCCTTATGCTGCTACAGTAACGGCTGAAAAATTGATTGAAAAAGTCGCTCCTTACGGTGTTGAAAAGGTTAAAGTTTTTATCAAAGGAGTCGGAACCGGTCGCGAACAGGCCGTTCGGGGGCTTCAGGCGGCAGGTCTGGAGCTTATGGCTATTTTTGACACAACACCCAGGCCTCATAATGGCTGCCGAAAGAAAAAATCCCGCCGTGTTTAATTTTTGTTTTGAATTTTCAATTTTGAATTGTTATGAGATATACCGGACCTAAAGCAAAGTTGTGCAGAAGACTCGCAGTGAACCTTTTTGGTACTGAAAAATACACTAAAATTCTTCGAAACAGGCAAAGTAAGCCCGGCATGCATGGTGCCAAGTTTGCTAAAAAAAGTGAGTATGGTCGTCAGCTTGAGGAAAAGCAAAAAGTCCGCTATTTGTTTGGTGTTTCTGAAAAACAAACGGCTTCTTATATGAGGAAGGCTGTTTCTCAGCCGGGTGATACCGGTCAGAACTTTTTGCGCCTCTTTGAACGTCGGCTGGATAACGTAATTTATGTCGTTCAGTTGGCGGTAACCCGTCCTCAGGCTCGTCAGATGGTGACCCATGGTCACTTTAAGCTGAACGGCCGTCGTGTGGATATTCCTTCCATTCTCGTTCGTCCCGGAGACAAGATCGAGGTGGTCGCTAAGTTTAAAAAGTCTCCCCTTTATGCTGATCTGGATAAGCTTAAGGATTATTCTCCGAAATGGCTGAAGGTTGATCTGAAAAACTTATCTCTGGAAGTCCTGGCGCTTCCTGAGCAAGATGATTTGGAAAAGAGTATCAATAGCCAGCTTATTGTGGAGTTTTACTCCCGCTAATTATTTAATCATAATGCTATGCATATTATCCAAGAAGAGATCGGTTTACCTAAAATTAAAACCGAATCCGCCACGGCCGGTAAAAATCATGCAGTTTTCAGCATTAGCCCCCTTCCTTCTGGGTACGGAATGACGTTGGGGAATGCGTTTCGTCGGGTGCTTCTTTCTTCTTTGCCTGGTGCAGCTATCACCGGCGTCAAGATGGATGGCGTTTCCCATGAATATTCAACGATTAGCGGTGTCCAGGATAGTGTTCTTGATATCCTTTTAAACCTCAAACTAGTTCAAATCAAGAAGCATTCCAAAGATCCCGAAACCATTAAGCTTTCTGCCAGTAAAGAGGGTCCGGTAACGGCGAAGAATATTGAACATTCCAGTGATATTGAGATTCTGAATCCCGATCAGGTGATCACTCATATCACAAAAAAAGGGGTGAAATTCAATATGGAAATGATTGTTGAAAAAGGGGTTGGTTATCTTCCTGCCAGTCTTCGTAAAAAGGATAAAAAAGATATCGGGCTCATTCAGATCGATGCTATTTACTCACCAGTGCTTAAAGTAAGATACGATGTAAGTAGTGCCCGTGTCGGTAAAATGACCAATCTGGACAACCTGATGATTGAAATTAAAACCAATGGTTCCATTACCCCTGAGGATGCACTTAAGTTTGCGTCCAGTGTACTTAGATCCTATTTTGATCTCTTTCTTGCCAGTAGTGACGATGTCGAACCGGATTTCCGTGCCGATGTTGATACGGTGCAGGAAAAGGAAGTTGAAGAACAAGAAGAAGAGTCTAAAAAAGAAACTTACACACCGATTGAAATCCTTAATTTCTCGCCCCGCACACTCAATGCGCTGATTAATGGGGGAATCGGTTCTATTGAACAACTCGTCAAATGCACCCCGAGCAAACTGGCTAATTTTAGGGGATTTGGTAAAAAAGCGATGACGGAAGTATCAGAAGCGCTGGCTGTCCGTGGTCTTTCTATTCAGGACGATGGCAGTGATGTTGAATTATCTTAATTTATGAGACACAGAGTTAAATCCAAAAAATTAAATCGGGACGAAGCTCATCTGGAGGCCATGACCAGAAATCTGGTAACCAGTATCATTCTTTACGAAAAAGTGAAGACAACGGAAAGTAAGGCTAAACTGGTGAAACCGATTGTGGAACGATTAATCACAAAAACAAAGCAGCAAACACTTCCTGTGGCCACTCGTTATTTAAATGCTTACTTATTGGACAAGAATGCCACTAAAAAATTGACTCGTGAACTTTTAGGTAAATATAAAGATAAAAATTCAGGTTTTCTTCGTATTACACCGCTTGGTTACCGCGCCGGAGATGCCGCTTCCATGGTTCAAATTGAATTGATATAAATTAAAGCCTCCAATGACCCAGAAAACATTTACCCCCAAAAAACCGGCCAAAGCAGACAAGAAATGGTTTATTGTAGATGCTTCCGGTCAAGTGGTTGGCCGTTTAGCGACAAAAATTGCCACAGTGCTTCGTGGGAAAAATAAACCCAGTTTTGCTCCGAATGTGGATATGGGTGATTATGTAGTTGTCATCAATTGTGACAAAATTCGTTTGACGGGGAACAAGGAATTACAGAAGGAATACATTCACCATTCAGGTTATCTGGGCCATCTTAAGCGTGAACCTTTTGCAACCGTAAAAGAAAAACAGCCCAAACGGATTCTAACGGAGGCTGTTGCCGGTATGGTGCCTCGCAATCGGCTTAAAAAACATGTTATGGCTAAATTACATGTTTATGCGGGTGAAAAACATCCTCATGCGGGTCAAAATCCCGTTGAACTCACACTCTAAATTTTTAATTTAAATGAACAGCATGGCTGATGAAACGAAAACTGAAGCAAAGGAAGAAAAGGTTCTGATGAAACGAAACGGACATTATTTTTATGCCAATGGAAAACGCAAAACTTCAGTTGCCCGCGTACGGCTTTATGAGAACGGAAAGGGGGACATTGTGATCAATAACAAGCCAATTTCTGAATATTTTTTTGGAGAGCTCATCGGTAGCGTCAAGGCACCTCTTAGAATTGCCAATGCCCTTAAATTATTTGATGTGACCGCTTTGGTAGAAGGAGGTGGGATCAGCTCCCAGGCAGACGCGGTTCGTCATGGGATTTCCAAGGCGCTTTTGGATTATGATCCGGAACTCCGTAAAGAACTTAAAGCAGCCGGTTTCCTAACCCGGGATTCCCGAATTAAGGAACGCAAGAAATACGGTCTCAAACGAGCACGTCGGGCACCTCAATGGGCTAAACGTTAAAATGAACTTAAAAAAGAATGTCTTCAGATTAGGGCTCACCAGTTTTTTTACGGACATGAGCTCCGAAATGATTTTTCCTGTGCTTCCGATTTTCCTGACGACGGTACTCGGGGCCAATATGGCGGTAATCGGATTTATCGAAGGAGTGGCAGAGAGTGCAGCCACTATTTTGAAAATGCTTTCAGGGTGGTTTTCCGATAAGTTTGGTAAAAAGAAGCCGCTGATTGTGGCCGGCTATTCACTTTCAACGATTACCAAGCCGATTTTGGCCATTACCAATCACTGGTGGCAGGTACTGGCTATCCGTATTGCGGACCGGGTAGGGAAAGGGCTCAGGACGGCCCCCCGGGACGCTCTGATTACGGCGTCGGTGGGAGAAAAAGAGCGGGGCGCAAAGTTTGGTCTGCATCGGGCTATGGATACCGGTGGGGCCATTGTCGGCACGCTGATCGCTTTTCTGATCCTGGAACGGTATCTTGAAGGGGCTTTTAAGATCATTTTTCTGCTTTCGGCTATTCCCGGTCTGATCGCTATCGTGGTGCTGACACTGGGGGTTAAAGATTCGCCTCAGAAAGTGGAAAGCAAAAAGTTCAGTTTTGATTTCAGTGAATGCGACCCGGCCCTGAAGCGGTTTTTATGGGCCATTGCTTTTTTTAATATGGCCAATTTCAGTTACGCCTTTTTTATTCTGCGGGCGGACGATATCGGACTTGCCTTGTTTCTGATTCCGCTGGTTTATTTTGTCTACAATACCGTTTACGCGGCCTTTTCCATTCCCCTCGGTAAGCTTTCTGACCGTATAGGCAGGCGGGCCGTACTGACGGCGGGAGTTTTGTTATTCGGCATCACCTGTCTTGGTTTTGGTTTTGTGGCCAACACCCTTACCATCTGGTTCCTCTTTGCCTTGTATGGCCTTTTTATGGCGGTGACTGATGGGGTGTCACGGGCCTATGTTTCTGATCTGGCGGCCACAAATAAGCGCGGCCTGGCTTTTGGCACGTATCACGCCATTGTGGGGATTACGGTGCTGCCGGCTAACTTCATTGGCGGGGTTTTGTGGCATTCCATAAATGTGCAGGCACCGTTTATATATGCAGCCTTGCTTTCGGTTATTTCAGCGCTGCTTTTGATGTTTTATGTAAAACGCGGTAAATAGTTTTTTACATAAAAACCATACTATCAGGCCGAAAGTCAGGTTTTTTTAATATTCCTTTATCCTCAGGGGGCAAGGGGTAAATGAACAAAAAGATAACGCCGAGGGCGAAGCCGTAAATCAGACAGAAGACTGTGTTTATAAAGCGATTAATTTTTCAGGATCCAGCCAGGCGCTGAGTTCACCTGCGCTGTTTACGTAGCCCAGAAAACTGACTTCTTTACCCCTGTGAATTCCCAGATGCAGATGTTTTCTTTCGCCATCGGTTTCTTCGCTGAAGCCTTTTCCGAGAATTCCGATTTTCTGACCTTCCTCAAGCATATCACCGGCTTCTGCGTCGATACTGCTTAAGTTCAGGTGGCCGTAAACCACGGTAATCTCCTGTTCGCCGTAATAACATTGCTGGACCATCACTCCTCCGTAACCGTTCAAGTCTCTTTTAAGAGCCAGAGGGCCACTGCAAATGGCATACACGGTTACTTTTTTATCTTCCTCACCCTCAAGGATCTCAAAATCCGTGCCGGTGTGGTAACCGGAAAAGCGTTCGGGGCTGACGGGGGAATCATTGGGGCTGATCTTAATGCCAAAAGGCTTTTTAGTCACCCTTTTGGCTGCGTTTTCAAGAGGCGGTGAGAGCGGTTCCGGTGGTTCGGGGGGAAGCATTCCCAAACTACTCCAGCTGGTACTGTAATTATTGCTGGCATTCCAAATAACAAAATCATTAGCGCTGGTATCGTAGGTGGCTTTTATCTGTTCGGCGACAAACCAGGGGCCGTAATTGGGAATTCTCATGGCAAACCCCTGTATCCAGGGGCGGATTTCAGCGTTGCCATTGGCGGCTTTGATAAATTTGCCAATTGAATCGTAAATAAAGGAATAGGGCGCGCCGTAAGGGTTATAAAAGCCATTGTAACCAGGACTGATATGTGAGGGGTAGACCATGGGGTAGATGACGTCCACATTTTTGGCGATTTCGTCGATCTTCTGTCCAACCAGATTCCAGTCCAGATCACCATAAATCGTGGCACCGAAGACATCCACCCCCAGATCTATCTGGTATTCCTGGGTAATGAGATGGGCTTTGGCCAGAAAATCATTAATGATTTCCCATCTCTCCTGCTGACTTTCGTCATAGTAGTAATTCAGGCCATAGTGATAACTGTCAGGAAAACGAATATAATCGTACTGGATTTCATCAAACCCCATTTCTGCTACTTCCCGTGTGATTAAAAAATTATATTCCTGGACTTCGGGGTGGGAAGGGTCCAGCCAGCGGCCATCATACAGGGCACCGCTTTGGTAACGGATTCTCCATTCCGGTTTTCTGCTGGCCGTATAAGGGTCGTTAAAAATTACTTGTCTGGCAATAACGTAGATATCTTTCTCATGCAGCTCTTTAATAAGAGATGACAAATGATTTAATTTAGTACTTCCTGGATTTATTGCGGTTAACCAGGGATTTTCCGGCGTGAAAGCCAGTTGTCCGCCGCTCATTTCAACATCTATCACAAGTGAATTGCCGCCTGAAGCGATCAGCTGATCCACCATTGTCATAAAATTAGCCGAAGCGGCTGTCGATGCCGTAATATAAATACCCCGAATACTGTCATGTTCCACTTTGGGTTCGCTGGACAAAATTTCTTTAAACAAAATTTCTTTAAACTCTTTACTGAGTTCCGTGGTTGTTAAATAGACCGGTTTCGGGTAAATATCATTTTCATTGACTGCCTGAACATCATGTATTGCATTTGCCAGCCAGACTCTTTTTTTCTCCCGAAATTCTGCGGTGGTATCGGCCATGACATAGGTGATACCGGCCAGCGCTATAATGGCTACCATAAAACTCCATCGACAGCACTTTTTTTTCGTTGCTTCAGAGGCTGACATTTTTTAGGTGGGTTATTTGTACTTTTTTCTGAATTTCGACGGCTAAAATATCAATCCGCCACAGTCTATTTGGTTTAGCTCTTTCATTCAGCCAGAAAAGAGCCGTTTTTTCAATCTTTTTAAGCTTTCGCTGATTCACCGCTTCTTCGGGGTAGCCGTATTTTCCGGATTTGCGGGTTTTCACTTCGATAAAAACGATCTCATTCTTTTCAGGATCCTCTGCAATCAAATCAATTTCACCTGTTTTTTTCTGGTAATTCCGATCCAGTATCTGATACCCTAACTTTTTAAGATAGCTTTCGATCATTTGCTCCCCCTGTTTTCCCAATTCTTTGTTGTACACTTAGGTAAATAACGTTAGCGTGAAGGCGGCACCCACCGGAATCAGCAGGTTGTCGTCTATTTCGAAGCCAAAAATACGTATGGCGGGAATTTCAAGAAACATTCCGACAAAACAGGCTGCCGTGACGGCATAAATATGGGGGAAGAAATAATAGGCGAAGGGAATAGAAACCAGTATGCCCACCAGGTTTCCTTCAATATTCTTATCCGGATTGAGTTTGGTGCTTATTTTTCCGTAATGACGGCCGATGATATTGGAAACGGCATCGCCTACGCTTAAAATCATAATACCGGCATAAGCGATATTTCTTTCAAACAGGACCAAAGCCAGATACGTACCGATTGTGAAGAATAAAACCCCTCTCCCGGGAAATTTTTCCAGGTGATGGTCCCGTTCAAAAAACTTTAAGAACTTCTTAACCAGAGAGAGTTTTTCCTTTTTAACCATCAGTGAAGTGATGGCACCTCCGATGATCATTCCGAGTAATATCCGATTGTCGATGATGCTGTAATGATAACAAAAAAGCAGCCCAAAACCGTAAAGGACATGTAAAATTTGCCGGCGGAACTCTAACTTATGCATGTTTATATTTCTATTGCACAATTGATGGAGAAGCGGGTTCTATGGTACCTTAAAGTTGCTATTTTTCCTAGTGATTATGATTATCAAAAGAGAGGATTTAGAAGGGCAGGAGCTGGAGCTTTTGTCACCTTATGCTGTCAGGAGTGCTGAAAGTAAAGGTCGGTCCACGGCTGAAAAGGAGGATCCTTATCGCACTTGTTTCCAGCGGGACCGGGATCGCATTATCCACTCTAAGGCCTTTCGTCGGCTCAATGGAAAGACACAGGTCTTTATTGCTGGTTACGGAGACCATTACCGTTCACGTCTCACGCACAGTATGGAAGTAGCTCAGTTTGGGCGGGATATTGCCCGGATGCTTAATCTTAATCAGGATTTGGCCGAGGTCATTGGACTGGCTCATGATCTTGGGCATACTCCCTTTGGCCATGCCGGCCAGGAGGCCCTGAATGAAGTAATGGAAACTTATGGGGCGCATTTCGAGCATAATGAACAAAGTTTTCGCGTGGTTCATGAATTGGAAAAGAAGAGTGAAAAATACAAAGGGCTTAACCTGAGTTTCGAAGTACTGGATGGCTTGCTCAAACACCGAACCCAGTATGACCGGCCCAGAGCTTTTGACCATCTCATGCCTTCTTTAGAGGCTCAGGTGGTGAATATTGCGGATGAAATTGCTTACCAAAGCCATGATATTGACGACGGGCTTCGTTCAGGAATTTTGAATGAAAAGGAATTACTGACTTTAGATATCAGCAGGCAGTCTGCGGCAAAAAGGATTCATTCAAAGGATCCTGAAATCAGAAAGCGTCATTTACTGACCAGTATCATGTCCCTTCTGGTGAATGATCTGGCTGGCCATACTAATGAAAAAATTAAGAAATTGGGAATTCAGACGGTCGAAGATGTTTATGCGCACAACGGGCAGATTGCACAGTTTTCTGACTCTGTTTACCGAATGGCTGTTCAGCTAAAGGATTATCTGTATGAGCATTTTTATAATGCGAAAGAAGTTAAAAAATATAATGAGAAAGGGAAAAGGATCATTACAAAGCTTTTTCGGTTTTTTTACGAAAAATCTGAGAATCTTCCTGACAGTTTTCAGGCTATGCTCGATTCGGAGGAACGTTATGTGGTGATTAAGGATTATATTGCCGGTATGACGGATAGCTATGCAACAGAACTTTATAAAAAATATGTCAAATAAGCTATGAATTGCCCCAAATGCAAAGCAATGGACACCAAGGTAGTTGACTCCCGTGTGACGGAAGCCGGCCGTGTGATCAGACGCCGGCGCGAGTGTGAAAAATGTGGAAATCGTTTTACGACTTTTGAACGTGCTGCGATGGGAAACCTGATGGTGAAAAAGAAAGACGGAACCTACGAAATCTATAACCGAAACAAGCTGGAACAGGGGATCTGGATCGCCTGTGGCAAGCGTCCTGTCACCAAAGAACAGATCGACGAAATGATCAATGATCTGGAAGATAAATGGTCTGCCAATAAAAAGACGATTGAGAGCCGTACCATTGGAAACGATGTGACCGAAGCTTTAAAAAAACTTGATCACATCGCGTACATCCGTTTTGCCAGCGTGTATCGCAGCTTTAAAGATGTGGATGAGTTTAAAGAGGAGCTGAATAAGCTTCTGAAGTAACCGGCTCTTTTGCCTTGTTAATCACCTGCAGGAAGTAGGGGCTTGCAAAAAAGGCTACTGGGTATTGGTGAACCTGAAAGTACTTATTATCTGATCGACGACTGGATTTTTTTCAGCGACTTCTTTGCTGGTCAGTATTTCAACGTAATATTCCCCCCGTGGAATATAAGTCGTTCTGCCACCCCCTTCGTCTTCCCTTACCCAAACAGCGTATTCACCCAAACTGTCGCGTCTGAATTGATCAATATATAACTGACTCAATGCCTCTATCTCATCGACTGCACTCGTATAAGGCGGTGATATTTGAGTAATCAGTATTCTGATTCTGATAGGGTTCTCTATTATTTCGCCTTTTTCCAGCACTTCCTGCTGCTCGTAATAGGCCGTGTCATAGTTTGCCAGGGTGACACCACCGATGCTTTCCTGTTTCCACCAATCAGCCGGGTATTGCAACGTGAAGTTATTAGTATTTACATAAGATAGCCAGTCGGCGGGTATCTGAGCCGCTTCAGATACATCCGGCATGATATCCTCTTCTTCCTCTTGATAGGAAGCAGGTTGCCGGTCTTTAAAATCAGGTTCGTCTGTTTTTTCTGTTTTTGCACAGCCCGATATAAACAAGCCGGCGCTAATTAACGTAATAAATAATAATTTTTTCATAAAAAATGGGTTAATGTAATAAAGTTGTTAAAACAAGCCCAGACCATAAAAAAATTTTGGTCTGCACATTGTTGGCAGCCTGATT
>JAFGTE010000034.1 GCA_016934215.1 Candidatus Peregrinibacteria bacterium
AGCCATGCTCGAAGAAAACCGTGAAAAATATGCCATTCTCAAGGAAGCTTCGGCCGACCGCTGCCCCCGCGAACTGGGCACCCGTGTGAAAGCCGGAGAAGTCTGGTATCACCACGAAGTGACCAATCAGGTTCTCTGGAATAAGTTTTGACAAAAATAAGCCTTTTCAGTAAACTGAGCGGGCAAATTTCAGCTAATAACCATATTTCACATGCCACGCGGAAAAAACACCAATGTTTATCTCTCCTGTAAGGAGTGCAAGATGCAGAATTACAAGACCCGTATCAACAAAAAGACGATTACCGGTAAATTGGAGCACAAAAAATATTGCGGCAAATGCAACAAATCCACCGTGCATGCCAGCGGCAGTGAAATCAAACACAGTTCAGGCTAAAACCGCTAGTGTCCATCAGCCCGGAAAATGACACCAATGCTTTTAAAAATGATCTTGAGATCAAGAAGCATGGACCAGTTTTCGATGTAATAGAAGTCCAGCTTCACCTCGTCTTCAAAATCCAGGTTAGAGCGTCCGCTGATTTGGGCCAGACCGGTAACACCCGGTTTGATGGCAAAAACTTTGTGATGGTCCTGCTTATACTGGTCTACTTCTTCAGGCAGATGCGGACGCGGACCGACCAGACTAAGGGTCCCGACTAAGACATTAAATAATTGGGGGAGTTCATCAATACTGGTTTTGCGTAGGAAGCGACCAAGCCGGGTAACACGCGGATCATCCTTTATTTTGAATAACGGCCCCTTACGCTCGTTCTGAGCCATCAGTTCAGCCTTCTTAGCATCGGCATTGAGCACCATGGAACGGAATTTGAAGATCCTGAACACTTTATTCTTATATCTTCGCTTACTGCTGTAAAACGCAGGCCCGGGGGAATCCAGCTTAATCAGAATCGGTACAATAATCCAAACCGGAATGAGCAGTTGGATTAAAATCAGACTAAAAAGAATATCAAAGATGCGCTTGTAAACATGACCCCACCCTTCCAGAGGGGTTTGCTTCAGACTGATGACCGGCACGTCATCGATCATTTCCATTTCGATGTTCACACTCTGCAGGCGAAGCACTTCGGGAATAAAATAGTAATAAATCTGATGTGATCGGCAGAAAGCGAGAATATCGGCATTGGAGATGCCTTCGAAACTCGGTTCCGATTGGATGATTTCATCCACACCGTACTTATGCACGATAGATTTCATCTGATCTACGGTACCGATGATTTTCAAAGTTCCCTTTTTTCGGGATTCATGCTCTTTTGCCAGAGCTCCTGTCACCTTATATTTTTTGTCCTGCGAGAGCACACTGTAACAGCGATCAGCAAAACTGTTTACGCCGATAAAAAGCACCTTAGTACGACCGATATCAAAACGATACATCAATTCCTGAATCAGTAGCATCACCACCCGACCAAGCGTTATAAAGACAATCGCGAAAAGCCAAATGTGAGCCAGGGCAATACGAGAGAAAAAAAGCTGGTGAACAATCAGGAAGTAATAAGCAATAATAAACATCAGCCAGGCCGACACCAAAAAAACGATACGAAGAAAAGTTTTTCCAAACCGTTCAACAGATTTAATTGAGTAAAGGCCGTTGAAAACAAAAAGAATAATCAAAAAAACCGTCGCCCACAGAGCGAACTTCAAAAACTCATCAAAAGGAGGAAGCTGTTCCGGAAAGAAATGATATTGCACCCCCGGAATCAGATCCGTAATAGGCCGAATGCGATAGGCCACCAAAAAGGCCGCGATCGTGGCCAGAAAATCAACAGGGAGACGCAGAATTTCAAAGAAGAGCTTTGATTTCTTCATAAAAATAGATCTATTGCCTTGAAAAATTTAAACTCATAAGCCGAGTTCTGTTCCGCCGAGGCGGAAGTAGTCATCTATCTTGTCCGCCGTGGCGGATCTAAGCGGCAGCAGGAATGGTACAGCGAGCTACTCCATATTTCCATTCCCCCATGCATACCTTGCACCAGGTGGGGTTTACCACCAGCTAGTATCACTACTAGCCGGACCGCGCTGATTATCGCGGACTTTTCACTCTTATCCCGCTAAGCGGGAAGACATTGTTTCTGTGGCACTTTCCCTAATTCCGCATTACTGCGGAACCGGTCGCCGTTAGCGACCACCCTGCTCTGCGGTGCTCGGACTTTCCTCTCTCCCGCTAAACGGAAGAGCGACTACTACGGTTTAAAAGATTCATCAGCGCTAGGTTTATACCACAATTGTCAAAATATTACCAGATATTCTGATATACTGATTGACAGTTATACTTGAATTGAATTAACTTAATTGGCGCGCGACTGAACTCGCCACCTTAGCTCAGTTGGTAGAGCGCCCGCCTTGTAAGCGGATTGTCGCCGGTTCGATTCCGGCAGGTGGCTCCACAATAACAGCAACGTGGGTAGGTACCGAAGCGGTCAAACGGGACTGGCTGTAAACCAGTTGGCTCTGCCTTCGGGGGTTCGAATCCCTCCCTGCCCACCACAAAACTTTTAAACCGAATCTCTGATTCAAGTTAATTGGATACCTGAAAGGGATTCGAAGGGCAAGGGGGTCGAGACGAAAAAGAAAGAACGAAGTGATGACTATTTGAGTCCTCGACAAAGGAGAGTATCCCTCCCTGCCCACCATCCCGGGGAGTAGCTCAGTTGGCTAGAGTGCGCGGTTTGGGACCGTGAGGTCGCAGGTTCAAGTCCTGTCTCCCCGACCATGTGCCCAGGTGGCGGAATTGGTAGACGCGCACGCTTCAGGTGCGTGTGGGAGCAATCCCGTGAAGGTTCAAGTCCTTTCCTGGGCACCATTAAAAATATATTTGCGGGCTGTAGCGCAGTTGGCTTAGCGCGCCGTGTTCGGGTCGCGGAGGTCGTGGGTTCGAGTCCCGCCAGCCCGACCAAAATAAAAAAACCATAAAAAATTAAAAAATATCAATTTCATTTGTCAATCAGAAACTGATTTTAAGCCCTTGCAGATTATTGACTGACTTTAAACCTATTTGATATAATAACTCCGAAATTACAAATTAATAAGACAAAAATGAAAAATCTCGCTGTTAAAACTTCTTCTGTCATTGCATTACTTGGAGCGACTGTAACGAATGCCTTCGCTCAGAGTGCAAGTTTTTTTGACAATCCTCAGGGGGGAGCAGCCCCCAATGTTGCAGCTCAGGGAACCTTAGGTCAGAACATTACTATGATCCTCAACTACTTCCTGGGTATCCTCGGTTTAATCGCCGTCGCTTTTCTGATTTACGCTGGTGTCCTCATGGTCACTGCCGGCGGCAATGATGAACAAATTGGCAAAGCCCGAAAAATTATCACCTACGCCGTGATTGGTATCGTGATCATCCTGCTTTCCTGGACGATCGTTACCTTCGTTGCCAGCGCACTCGGATAAAACGAAAAAGAAAAATTAGTTTAATCTTAAATAAGCCCGTCCTGGCTTCGGCCGCGGCGGGTTTTTTATTTATCACTTTAACTGGCCGCTGCCTCAGGTGTCGTAACAATGACCCCTTCCTTTTTCTTTGCATCATCATTGATTAAAATCAAATTCGGAAGCACCTTAATGATATTTTCATAAGAAAATAAACGTTCGTCTAAAGTAATCAATCCTAAAAGCGATTTACGTGTATAAATTTGTTTCAGTGCATACGTGTCCGTATCAAAACTGAGATCAATGCATCGTCCGTAAGACTGCCCTGCCTCACTCTGTACTAAACACCCTAAAAATTTTCGCCCGTCTTCCAGAATTTCATTGATACGAATCACGTCCTCGGCCTGTGCCAGGACTTTATCCGATCTGATGTAGATATGCTTTTTTAACTCAAGGACATCCGACGTTCTTAAAATAGCGTTCCCGAAAGGCAAAGTCGCCGGCCTGACCCAAAAAGCCTCCACCATCCCGGAATCAGGATCAATCACTATATCACTCACCATCCCCAGAAGATCACCGGAATCATATTCCAGAACCCTTGAACCAACCATCGACTTAAAATCTTTGACCATAGCATCAGCTTAATTTTATTTACTAAATCATGCAAATTAATTAACATGTTACGCGTGTCGGGTGTGGCGCAGTTGGCTAGCGGTCGCCTGAGGCGACCATGGGGTGCGTGAGAGTTAGTGATTAATAAGCATTAAGATGAATTATTATGTATACGTTCTCAAAAGCGAAATAAATGGGTATCGTTATATCGGTCAGACGAAGAAGCTCAGAAGAAGAATTTCAGAACACAATCAAGGCTTTACCAAATCAATTCAATTTCAAAGACCATTTAAACTTGAATATTACGAAGTATTCGAGACTAGATCAGAAGCTATGAAAAGAGAACGCTTCCTGAAATCCGGAAAAGGGCGTGAGTGGTTCAATAACAATTTGTCGGGGTGTGGCGCAGTTGGCTAGCGCGTACGCATGGGGTGCGTGAGGTCGCAGGTTCAAGTCCTGTCACCCCGACCAGTAAAAAATATTAGTAGTTGGCTAGCGGTCGCCTTAGGCG
>JAFGTE010000010.1 GCA_016934215.1 Candidatus Peregrinibacteria bacterium
CGACCTTCAGCTTAGAAGGCTGCTGCTCTATCCACTGAGCTACGCGGGCACAGTACATGCTCGATTATATGGTATAATACAGGTGGTATCAATTAACAAACACTAAAATGAAAAAACTCAATCCTATGGCTGCAGGTCTTGCTTTTGGGATCCTTTGGGCAGCCGGAGTCCTTATCGTAGGGCTGATTGCCACTTATAACGGTTACGGTTCCGAGATGATCAATACCCTCGGAACAGTCTATCTTGGGCTGAAAACAACCTTGGCAGGTGTTCTTATCGGAACGGTCTGGGGTTTTATAGATGCTTTTATCGGTGGTTATCTGTTTGCCTGGCTTTACAATAAGTTTGCTTAGCCAGCCAGCTTAGACATCAGTTCATCTGATATGTCGAAGTTGCTTGCTACGTCACTGACGTCCTGATCGTCGTCCAGTGCTTCCATGAAATTCAGGATTTTTCTGGCGGTGGCTTCATCCTTCACTTCCACCCACTGGTTGGGGACCATCTGTATTTCAGCTTTTTCAGGCTTGAAGCCGGCAGTGGTCAGTTTTTCGGTGACGGCGTGGAGCTCCTGTTTTTTAGTGTAAACATGCATCAGGTCTGCTTCGCGTTCAATGTCGACAGCGCCGGCGTCGATGGCAGCAAGTTCGGCTTCATCCGTATTTTGTTTTAAAGTAATCACACCCTTTCGATCAAACATCCAGGCGACGGAACCGGAAGTGCCTAAATTCCCGCCATGTTTATTAAAGATGACTCGTATATTCGTGTAAGTCCGGTTTTTATTATCGGTCAGACATTCGACAATGATCGCCGTTCCACCCGGTCCGTATCCTTCGTAGGTCACTTCTTCGATCTGAGCGGCATCTTTATCTTCTCCTGTTCCGCGTTTGATGGCTTTATCGATGTTGGCGCTGGGAACATTGTCTTTTTTGGCATTATCAATAGCCAGCCTCAGGCCGGGGTTCATGGTGGGATCTCCTCCGCTTCGGGCAGCGATACTGATCAGGGCGGCATGACGCGTAAAAATCTTACCGCGTTTGGCGTCAGCGGCACCTTTTTTGTGCTTGATGGAATGCCATTTACTGTGACCGGACATACTTCTTAATTAGTGAACGGAAGCAGGGCCAGATGCCGGGCACGCTTAATGGCGTTTGCCAGTTTTTTTTGATGGTGCAGGCAAACTCCTGTGTAATAACGGTTTTTAATTTTTTGAAAACCGTCAACAAAGTGCTTTAGCGTTGCGATGTCTTTATAATCAATGTCCGTCATCTGATTCGTACAGAAAGTGCAGCGGCGTTTACCGAGAGCATATTTTTGGTTGGTGGAAAAAATTAATTTGGCCATAAATCTAAGTTCTTAATTAATAGTTCTTAGTTTTTAGTTAAATGTTGAGGTCGTCACCTTCGAGAAGTTTGTCGAGTTTTTCATCCAGACTTTCAGCGTCGGCTTTTTTGCCTTTATCTTTAATTTCAGTGGGCTTGGCCTCTTTAGCTTCAGCTTTGTGGGTCTTTCTGGTAGGTTTTTTAACCGTCTTTACTTCTTCTTTAACCTCTTCCTGTTTAGGCTTTTCCTCGATGACTTTTTCTTCTTTGAACTTGGTATACTCGTAGTCATCTTTCAAACTTATGTGCAGAAAGCGAATGATATCTTTATCGATTCGCATGTGTTCGTCGAGTTCTATATTAAAGCTTGTGGGGAGGGTGAGGTTGTAAACAATATAGATTCCTGAATCATGAGGACCGATTCGGTAAGCCAGCTTACGCATACCCCAAATGTCCTTCATGTCTACGGTGCCGCCGTTTTCTTCAAGGTATTTCTCAAATTCCCTGAGTTTTTTTTCTACAGCGGACTCAAGCATTTCGGGTTGTAGTATGAGGACCAGTTCGTATTTTTTGTTCTGCTCTTGCAGGACAACGCTTGCAGCGTCTTTCTTTTTTGCCATGATGGTTATCTTTATGGACTAAATGCGGTCCGCCGTGGCGGACAAAGATGCTTGGTCATTGTAGCGGTTTTTGAAAGTAATGCAAGTTTTTTCTTGGTTCCAGGAGGGATGGTAAAGGAAACATTCATAAAAATTAACCTAAAATTAACCCACCAAGGTAAAAAATATGGGCGAGTTTAGGTGTATTTTTTTGAGTGATCAAAAGGGGAGCTATGGGGTCAATAACACTTTGGTGGAAAAAAATGAGGTAAGCTTGTATTGTTGTTTGGCAAAATCATTTATGAGTTTTTTAAAAGAACTAAATGACCGGCAACGTGAAGCGGCGGAGACTTTAACGGGGCCACTCCTGATTATTGCGGGAGCGGGGAGCGGAAAAACGCGCGCCCTTACCTATCGGATTGCCCATCTGATTGAGCAAAAAATGGCACAGCCCTGGCAGATTTTAGCCGTCACTTTTACCAATAAAGCAGCCGGTGAAATGCAGAGGCGGGTGGAACAGCTGCTTGCGGCAAACTTCGATCTGGGCGAAAAAAATAGGCCGATGATCGGCACTTTTCACTCTGTCTGTGTGCGGATTTTACGGAAGTACATTGATAAACTGGGTCGCGAAAAGACTTTTGTGATCTACGATGCCACCGATCAGCAGAGTCTGATGAAACGTTTGATCAAAGAGAATCAGGTGGATGATGAGAAGATCAAATATCAGGTGGCATTAGGCATGATCTCCAAATTCAAAAACCAGCTGAAGGGTTATGAGGATTTCCTGAACGCGGCCGGCAATCATTTTGAACGGCAGGTGGCCATACTTTTTGAAGCTTATGAAAAGCGGCTCAAAGAAAACAATGCGCTCGATTTTGATGACCTCCTATTATATACGGTCAAACTCTTTCAGAAGCATCCCGAGGTGCTCGATGAGTATCAGGAACGCTGGCGATACATCTGCATTGATGAGTATCAGGACACGAACCACGCGCAGTACCTTCTGGCTAAACTTCTGGCGGCCAAGTACCGCAATATCTGCGTGATCGGGGACAGCGACCAGTCTATTTACAGTTTTCGCGGGGCGGACATCACCAATATTCTGGAATTCGAAAAAGATTATCAGGATGCCAAAGTCATTAAACTGGAACAGAACTATCGATCGACTCAGGTCATTCTGGACGCGGCGGACAGTGTAATCGAAAAGAACAAACGACGAAAGAAAAAAAAGATGTGGACGGAAAAAGAAGGCGGTGATCTGATTGAGGTGATACATGCGCGGTCCGAAAACGAAGAGGCGGACTGGGTGGCTCGGGAAATCGAAAAGCTGATGCGTTTAAAACAAGTAAATCTGAAAGATATCGTGGTTTTGTACCGCACCAACGCTCAGTCGCGCGTGCTGGAAGAAGCCTTTCTGCGTCACGGGCTGCCTTATAAAGTCATCGGTGGGGTAAAGTTCTATGCGCGCAAAGAAATCAAAGATATTCTGGCTTATCTTCGGGTTATTCATAATCCGAACGATACCGACAGTCTGCTTCGCATCATCAACACGCCGCCCCGCCGCATCGGTCAGACAACCATCAACAAGCTGCAGGCTTTCGGGCTGGAACGGTCGCTTTCGCTGGCGGAAGTTCTTAACCATATTCAGATGGTCGATGAAGTAAAGGGGGCGACCAAAGAGGCATTGGTGGATTTCTGGAAAATAATCATGGATTTTCAGAAACGGGCCGTGGAACTTCCGGTATCGGAATTACTGCGTCAGGTAGTTAAGAAGATTGATTTCAAAAAATATCTGACGGATGACGGAACTGAAGAAGGGGAGATGCGTTATGAAAACGTGATGGAATTAATTTCGGTGGCCACGAAGTATGATGAAACCGATCCGGAACTGTCGCTGGCTTACTTTCTGGAAGAAGTTTCGCTGGTGGCGGACACCGATCAGATCACCGAAGATATTTCGAACGTCACTTTAATGACTTTGCACTCAGTTAAAGGTTTGGAATACCCGTATGTATTTATCGTGGGCTGTGAGGAAAATATTTTCCCGCATTCCCGGGCGCTTTTTGAAGAAAAAGATATGGAAGAGGAACGGCGGCTGATGTATGTGGGTGTGACGCGCGCCATGCACAAGCTTTATCTGCTCGCGGCCAAGCAGCGCATGCTTTATGGGGATTATCAGAGTAACCGGCTGTCCCGTTTTATCTATGATATTCCGGGTGAACTTGTTGAGACGACGGGACTTGAACCGAAACGGGAAATTTTCAGTGCTTTCGATCAGCGTTCCGAAGAGGAAATCGCGGAAGAAACCTTTGATCCAAAGATTGCCGAAAAGAAATTCAAAGACGGCGATAAAGTCGCGCACGCCAGCTTTGGAGAGGGTATAGTGGTAGAGCGGAGAGGGGATTTAGTCACGGTTGCGTTCACCGATAAAAAAATCAGTATCAAAAAGTTTGCCGCCAATATCGCGCCGCTGGAAAAAATTACGAGTTAATGATTACGAATTACGAGTATGTCGAAGCTCGATCAACTTAAATCACAGCTGATAGCCAAGGATCTGTGGGCCAAAAAGAGTCTGGGGCAGAATTTTCTGATCGATGATGAGGCGCTAGTTCAGATTGCTGAAGCGGCGGACCTTTATGAGGGCGATCATGTGATCGAAGTGGGGCCGGGAACGGGTTTTTTGACGGAGCAACTCATTCAAAAGGCCGGTAAAGTGACGTCGGTGGAACTCGATGCGGACATGGTGGAGATTTTGAAGGAGCAATTTAATCTGACGGACAATTTGGAGGTGATTCATTCGGATATTTTAAAGCTGAACATCGAAGATATTGCCGGTGAAAAGTATAAAGTGGTGGCGAATATTCCTTACTACATCACTTCACCCGTTATCCGACACTTTTTGCAGGCCAAAAATAGGCCGAAATTGATGGTTTTACTGGTGCAGAAAGAGGTGGCCGAGAAGATGTGTGCTATCGGCGGCAAAAGTTTTATTACTGTGGAAACGCAAGTACAGGGGCGTTCGGAATATATCGCTACCGTGCCAGCCAGTTCTTTTTATCCTGTGCCGAAAGTGGATTCAGCCATCCTGAAAATTACGGTTTACCCAAAGCCAAAAGTGCCTGATGATCAGTTAAAGGATTTTCTGCGTATCGTAAAATTCGGTTACAGCCAGAAGCGCAAGAAGCTCAGCAACGGACTGGCGGCAGGTTTGCGGATTGAGGCGGCGGAGGCGCGAAAACTGCTGGAAAGAGCAGGTATTCCGGAAAGCGCCCGGCCGGAAGATCTGGAGGTGGAGGACTGGAAAAGGCTTTTTGGATGTATCCCGGTTTCGTAGGTGAATTCTGATGCGCCAAAGTGGCGCCATATTGGCGCCACCTGTGTGCCAGATCGGTGCATCAGAATTCACTGCCATTTTAGGTATACCCCCTGAGGTTATCAAAATTATTGACACAGATTATACAATATGCTAAATTGTGACACTAAATTAGTCTAACTTCATATGAATTATGACGAATCCTGATATATCTAAAACACTGGATTCTACTGATGATGCCCCAGAGGTAGTGATTCTTCCTACTGCTTTACTTATTCGTCATGCTGTGTTTTGTGGAAACAGCGAGGGGGAAAAGCGCGAAGAAAATATGAGAAACATGTCTCGAGCCTGGGCCGGTTTTCTGGATGCCAGAAAAAGTGAAGCTGCAAAGCAAGAGCTTTGGCTGAGTATGAAAAACACGCTTCATACGGAGCATGGTTCAGAACCGTTATCGCCTGCAGAACGAGCCAGAGTTATGGATATGGTTCGGGCTGAAGTAAAAGAAACTTTTTTGGCTTTACGTGATTAGTATCTAATTTTTTATATCAAGACCTTCCCGTCATGTTTATTATGGGAAGATTCTTTAAATATTTGGTGCCTGCTCTCCTCGGACTGAGTTTGGGGTTTTTTCGCGTGATTATTTCGGAACATCAGGTAACGCCGGCCGATATTGATTACTATAACGGACAAAAAATGGAGGTGATTGGAGTGGTGACTGAGGTCGATATCCGGCGTGATCAGGCTAAATATACCGTTTCTGCAGAAGGGGATTTGCAGGGTGATATTCTAATCTCGCTTAACAAGTATCCGCAGTACAGCTATGGTGATCGGATCAGGCTTTACGGGGAGCTTCGGGCTCCCGGCGAATTTGATGGTTTTGATTACGGGGCTTACCTGAGCCGTTTTGGAATTTATTCGGTGATGTACCATCCTAGCATTGAAGTACTGGAATCCAGTCAGGGGAACTTTTTTTGGCATGGCATGAGCTTTTTGCAGAGCAAGTTTATGGAAAGAATTAATCGCTTGTTTCCTGAGCCGCATGCCAGTTTTGAGGCGGGTTTGCTGGTTGGGGCGCGCAAAGGGATTCCCGAGGATCTGATGAATAAATTCAATATCACGGGGCTCACGCACATCATCGCGATCAGCGGGTACAATATCACCATCATCATTGTTTTTGTGATGTGGATGCTGGGTAGTTTGCCCCGCAGGCTCGGTTTCGCGGTGGCCTGCGCGGCGATTGTGCTGTTTACGCTTTTTGTGGGTGCCAGTCCGGCGGTGACGCGGGCCAGCATAATGGGAATTCTGGGTCTGATTGCCCTTAATTACGGACGGCAGAACAATATTTCCCTTACGATTCTGTGGTCGGCGGCTCTGATGGTCGCCTGGAATCCGAAAATTTTATTGCATGATGTTGGTTTTCAGCTTTCTTTTGCGGCGGTCATGGGTCTGATTTATGTGGCGCCTCATTTTGAGAAATATTCCAAAAAACTGCCACAAGCTTTCGGAGTGCGTGAAGCGATTACCATGACATTGGCAGCACAGGTGATGGCTCTGCCGATTATTGTTTACAATTTTGAACGGCTTTCACTCATTGCGCCGCTAGCCAATGTGCTCGTGGTCTTTGCGATTCCGCCGGCCATGCTGTTTGGTTTTATTGCCGTAGTTTTGTCTTTTATTTTTTTTCCATTGGCTCAGATTTTTGCCTACATCGCCTGGGGGATTTTGACTTATATCATAAAGATTATTGAAGTAACAGCCAGCATTCCGCATGCGAGCATCAATTTACCGGGCATGACTTTGCTGATGATGGCAGGTTATTATGCTCTATTGGGGTTGATTTTGATTAAATTGGTGAAAAGTAGAAATTCTTGACTTTTATGTAAAATTGTTGTATACTCCACAACCTTAATTGTAAGGTTTTTGCTCTTTTAAACTTTTTCTGCGGAGAGCTGCATGTCTCTGTTTTGCGTAAAATGGCTGTTAAAAGCTCATTTTCGTTACGGAGATGTGCATACTCTCTGCTGTGCATAATAAACTGGCAGCCAAAAGCCGGTCATTTTTTATGGCCCGTTTTTTGCTGCCAGTTGCTACGGACTGGAGCCTGCTTGCCATGTGGCAGCAGAAGGGTTTATGCCCGGAAAGGACTATCCCATGGAACACAAACTCTTGCTCAACGGAGGCAAGCCATGGAAGTGCTGAGCATCCTACTCGTGACGGCGGTACTCGCCTTGGCCGGTTCGGCCCTGAAGGTGAAGGAGTCGTGTGGCATCCTCGTGACTGCGCGCGCTTCGCCGAGTTTCCCTCAGATGGCGGTTCTGCCCGTCTTCCGCTTCGCGGACACCAGGTGCGACGGACTTCTCACGGTGCAGTCGACCGCCAAGAACGGCGGTGACGACTTCATCGTCGACGATTCGTGCGTCACGCCAGCCCATCGCCTGATGGAACGGCGGATTCGCCTCCAACTCGTTCGGACCTTCGAACGGGCTGGATCCTACGACCAGGCCAGGATGATCAAGAAGCAGGTCGTCCGCACGACACCACGGCCCTTCCGGGGTCTTGTCAACGTCGTGCTGCAGGAGGTCTACCCCCTCGCCAGCTAGCGAACATCGCATTCGGCACCTGTTCCTCTCAACCCGCACAGCAGAGAGTGCACCCGGTCCCCATCCGCTCACCAGCGGATCGGGGGCCGGGACACTCGATTAACCCACTATGTCACTCTCAGAGTTTCCTCATCAAAGGCCCCTTAGTTCATTAGCTTCATACGGAATAAATACTCCGGAAACAGCTGATACGCTCAAACAGAATTTCCCCCGGCTTTATGCCAGGGTACTCGATTATCTGCGTGAAAAATTCTGTCTCGCCGAAGCTGACCTTTCCGGTCACGATGATCTGATTCGTCTGCTTATTGATTCGGCGGAATGTTTTGAACGCTATGACCATCTGATTATAGAAAATACTCAGCTTTTCAGAGCTTCTGTTAAAAATGCTTTGATGAACTTGGGAATTGATTCGGAAGATGAAGAAGAGCTTGCTGAAAACACAGATATTGTCAGAAGAAATATAGGAACCACTTTTGAAGGTGTAGAAACTTTCCTGGAAGGTTTTTATCCTTTGGCAGTTGTTAACGCATGCGATCAAGAAATGAAACTGGCCCTTCGTGAAGGAGCTGTTGCTGAAATGGATGATCGTTTTGGTGCCTTGACTGCTCACTGGTCTGAACAAAATTGCGCTCTTTCCGATACTGAAATGGAAGCCCGTTTTATAGAGAGGGCGGGTATCGGCAACCGGTTTCTTACGACGTATTGTGATTCAGCATTTGTTGGCTTGGTGGATGAATCGCTTCAGAAGACTGTTGACGCAAGACTGGCAGGAATCAACAGAAAGAAGGGATGGTCTGGATTTGTTAAAAGTATGAAACGACGCATTACGCATTCATTGGAAAATATTCAGCCAGGGCAGGAGAGACGATTTCTGCCCGAAAACTGTTTTTTTGCGGAGAATGGTGCGCAGGCTTTTTCTAAATTTCGTAAAGCGTGCATTCCTGCGGGCAGCCGGGTACTTGTAACCACTGAGGAATATTCCGAAATTATTGAAGATATGGAAAAAGAAGGAATTGAAATGGTAGAATTTTCCGGTTTGGAGGATCTGATTCAAAAACTGGACCGTTCCGATTTTGATTTTATTCTGGCCAGTGAAGTGAGCCGGCTTGGAACCGTTCATCGACTGTGTGATTATCACAAAGTCAGAGCTCATCTGTCGCCGGATACCAAATTGATTGTTGACTCTTGTCAGTCAGCGGGCCGGTGGCAGCACGATTTAGGTGCCTGTATGGCTGACGTGGTCTTTTTAAGCACTCAGAAAGGATCTGATCTGGGGAATAGTGAAGGGGTACTCGTTTTTTCCGATGATTTTGACTATGATGGCGTCACTGATCCGCCCGGATCGCTCGGTCATGAGCTGATTGGGCGGACTGCGTTTGCCCTGAATCCTGATGGCCTTGCCACTCTTACCCCCGCTCAGCGGGCTGAAGCGATCAGCGACCGGACGAAAAAGTTTTTAGAGCTGGTTCAGGCGGTGAATGTCCAGGTGGGTCATCGCATTCAGGTACTCAGTCCGCTTGATCCCGGTACTGGAATAATGGGGCATGCTGTTCAGTTAAAAGTCGATGGTGTTTCACGGGAAGACATTTGTGAACTGGCTGAATCTTATGGTGTTTATATTGCAGATAAACAGGTTATGAAAGAAGATGATCAGTCCCTCAGGATTGCTTTTCATCCTTATATGAATAATCAGGCGCTTAAAATTATCGCTTACGTGCTTTTATTGGCCTGCGACGCTTATCCATTGAAGTAGCTTCCTTCCAGGCAAGCTCAAATAAAACTCCCATGGCTTCGTAAATCTCATGGCTTTCTATTAAGATGCCCAATTTTTCTTTCCAGGAAGTGATGACAATTTTGTTATCGTAAAACTGAATCTCGGGGTTGAAGTCGTATTTTTCCCTGGGGATCAGCCGGCTGTGGCGCCCTTCTTTAGCGTCGTGTCTGGTTCGTTCGCGGGCCAGGGGAGTGTCCGGGTGAATGGATCTGATATCAATTTTATTGGCGACCCGTCTTTTGTAATAGGTTTTAAAATATTCCGGCAGGGCACCGTGCATTCCTTCAAAGGAAGCCAGAGAACGGATTGTCTCCTGAGATTTCAGGGTATCTTCATATACCTTTTTGAGCCCGTCGTCTCCTTCGTAGAAAGTTACTTTCGGTTTGGTGCTTTCGGGTCGGAAACGGGATTCTAGTTCGGCCATCACGCTACTTAATTGAGCGATTTTTGTATCGATTTTAGCATTCATGTCCACCCGTTGGCTTTCGAGCAGGTTTACCAGATTCCTTGGTTCTTCCGGACGGTATAACTGAGTGTTGGCACGCTTGGTCTTTTCGATAACTCCTTTTTCCACCAGTTTGTCCAGAATGAAGCGGGTGGTGTTTCGGGGGATCTTTACCCGGCGTGCAATCACGGAGGCAGGCTGGGAACCAAGGTTCAGATTGGTCAGGTACACCTCTATTTCTTTTTCATTGAGTCCGATGTTTTGAAGCACGTTTTTGATCATTTTCAATTTAATTAGTGATGACAAGATTATGTTGTCAATCTAATTATAGCTTAAATAAAGCCAAAAAGCAAGTATTTTGTATATGGATATATAGCTATTGACAATATTTGTTTTTCAATTTATAATACTCCTCCACCATAAAAAAACACAAACATTTGATCTTTAAAAAGAAGACCTTCCTAATAAAGGATTAGTGCAAATAGGAGAAGCATTTAATTACGTGGCGGTTCGTGAACTCTCGCTCACTATAGTCTGCCTATAAGGTTCAGACTCCTGAGAGGTATACCGGCTGTCAGGTTCCATTTGTCGCTTCTATTGCCATCTCACTTCCAGCAAATCGTCATCTATTTATCGACAACCTGCTGCGCAGTTGGAATTCCTATTTGTACCAATTCTTTATTAATAATTTTGTCCTATGAAATCAAATCTGAATCCAAACCGACCTAAAACAGATATTATCGGTTTTACTTCAATGCAGTCGCCGGAAGCCATCTTCTTAGATAGTTATGCAATATTAGTTTCCATGGGTGTCAGACATGATATTGCCCAAAGTCTTGCCTCTTATACCGCTTTCCAGGAAACGGCTTTTGATCCGCAGTCGTCAATACTTGTTCATTTGCATGAAGAAATAGGCCAGGAGCCGAGTGTCAATGGAGGGATGGCCGCTTAGTTTAGTTATTCAGTCCAATGTAGACATGAATAAGGGGTTAACCTCCCGCCTATCCGAAATAACACACTAATGTGAATAAGGCGGATGGCGGGAGGCCAGCTTCTAATCTTAAAGCAATTTTATGTCTGAATCACAAGACGCTTGTCGCGTTTCTAAACCTACAACAGGAACTCAGCGAAGGGTCGTACTGAGACTTGTTGAGGATACACTTCCCGATATCGGGAATCTGGATGTTATTTTGAAGGAATCGGAAAAGGTTATCTCTCACGCCTCTCTCACAGAGGAGCGTATTGATGAAATGATCCAAAAACGTGCGGGACTCCTTGAACGACTGCAAAATACGGAGGCGACTCGTGATCAGCGTTTGGAGCATGTTCAGGATTACGATCCTTTCGGGGATATCGATGTCGGTAACTATGAGGGGTTGGTTTCAGCAGGTGTGCTGGATGCAGAAAATGCCGTAAGGCTTAAGAAGCTCGATGCTGTTATTGACAGGCTGAGTTCACTGGATCCGCCTACGATCGATTCTGCGACGGAGTTAAAGAAGCTTTCAGCTTTGAGAGAATCTTTTCAGAAACAGCTGGAGGAGCGGATCAAAATAAGACAGCAGGCGGTCATTGATCGCCGTGTGGAGGTCAGAAACAAGGTGCTTAGTCATTACCTGAAACGAACCGGAGGTTTGAGAGCGGCCATTGCTGAAATTGATGCTCAACCAAAAGTATTGGAAAAATTGAAAGTGCTGGAAGCAGAAACAAGAGAAAAACGTAAAAAAGAAATGGAACAGTTTGTGCGCATGATGAATGAATCCGTTCAGGTATTGAGTGACAGGCATGCGAAGGTGTTCAAACGATTGAGTGAGCTTACCGGTAATGAAAATATTACTGAAGACCTTCTGAATGCGTTTCTGAAAGAAAGTGCGCAAAGACAGCGTAATATTTTTACTGGTGTACGGAATCGCCTTATAGGATCAGTCATTGATGGTGAGGGTAAAGGGCAGCTCAAGTCATCAAAAGAGGTGGTACCCTGGGCGGAGCATTCTGCTAATATTTCTTATGTCGAGACAGTGAATGGCCTCCGGTACTTTGGTAACAGAAAACGCCTTGAGACTATGGCTGCTGCCGGAGATGTGCAGGCTGCGCAATTGCTGGAGGAATGTGAGCAATTAATCAATGAGAATGAAGTACTTCGCCGGCTTATAGGAAAGAAACATATTACGGACAGGGAAACAGGCAAAAAGTGTCTGGGCCCATTCTGGGCCGCCTTTGAGACCAGAAAAGCAAATGACGAGACGGGCGTTACTGAGGTGCGCAGAAAAAAGCGAAAAGAGGCTGCAGAACTGGAGGCAAAGACGAAAAAAGCCATGGCTGACATCATAAAGCAAGGAGGATTCGCCGTGACGGTACCTGTTTATACGAGTATACGAGGTAAACAGCAATTATCCGGAAAGAAGAAGGGGGCGGTGCGTCTTGAAAGGGATAAATCCAAAAAAGGCAGCGAGATTTGGCGGGTAGCGGAAGCAGCTGGCGGGGCAGATATTCTTGAGGTCGGATCGACTTCCCCCCTCAATATGAGTTCATTTCCAAGCTGGGTCAGAGAGCCGGCACAGAAAAAATTCATTATGCGTGGAGAGGACTTTGTCGAGTTCCTTGTTTATGAATCAGAAGAATAACAATGGAAATCCGGATTAAAAGTCGCTAGACTCATGGCACATATCTGAATGTTCCATGATCAAAGTCGCCGTCATCGCTCTGGGCTGTCCCAAGAATATTGCTGATACCGAATCGGTGATCGCTGAGTTTTCGTCCTGGTTTCAGCTTTCCAATTTGAGCGACGCGGATCTTGTCATCATCAATTCCTGTGCTTTTTTAAAGGCTTCGCGGGATGAAGTGCATGAAAATATCGAGGCACTCAAAAACAGGAATGTCGTTCTGATCGGCTGTCTGACGACTCAGCTCACGGAGGCTTTCTTCAAAGATTATCCTCAGGTAAAGGCCATTGTGTCGCCGGTGAATTATGGGAAAATCGATAGCATCCTCAGGCGGGTGGCCAAAGGCGAGCAGGTATTCTGCGTCGATCCGGAACCGGATAAATTTACAGAATTATCCGGAAAATTTCTGATTACGCCGCCCAGTTTTTCTTACGTCAAGATCGCGGAGGGCTGTAACAATGGCTGTGCGTTCTGTCTGATTCCCAGACTTCGGGGTAATTACCGGAGCCGGCCGATGGAATCTATTCTCTCCGAGGTCAAACAGCTGGTAAAAATCGGAATCAAGGAAATCATTTTGGTGGCGCAGGATACCGGTTTTTATGGGGCGGACTTATATAAGAAAAAAGTACTGCCTGAACTTCTGAGAAAAATCACGGCCATTAAAGGGGATTTCTGGGTGCGGGTACTTTATGTGTATCCCGAACGGGTGACGGACGAACTCCTTTCGGTTATGGCCGCTTCTCCGAAGATCTGCAAATACCTCGATATTCCTTTGCAGCACGGTGACCCCGATATTTTAAAGGCGATGCGACGTCCTTATGACCTGAAACTTCTTTATGAGAAACTCGATAAGATCCGTCAGGTGGTTCCGGGAATCACTCTGCGCACCAGCCTGATTGCCGGCTTCCCCGGCGAAACCAAAAAACAGTTTCAAAACCTTCTCGAATTCATTAAAAAGATTGATTTTGATCATGTGGGTGTTTTTGCTTATTCCCGCGAGCCGGGAACCGATGCTTTTAAGCTGAAAGGTCAGGTTCCTTCCGCTGAAAAAGAAAAGCGAAGAGGGGAGGCGATGCTGATTCAGCAGAAAATTTCGCTTCGGAAGAACCGTGAGCTTATTGGGGCGGTTCAGCGGTGTCTGATTGAGGACTATGACGATGAAAAAAAGCAATTTATAGGACGTACCATGAAATTTGCGCCGGAAGTGGACGGTAAAGTCTACATTACATCAGGCAAGAAACTCCGGCTGAATGAATTTTCAGATATCAAAATCACCGACGCTTCGGAATACGACTTATTCGCAGAAGTTATTTGAGATGCTTTTTGTATTCTTTCAGAATTCTTTTCAGTGATTCTTCCAGAGGCGGCATAGGCACTCCCAGCGCCTCCCGTTTGTCGGTATTCAGGACGTCGTTTGACCGGCGTTTGCAGAGCTCTGTCTGCTCCGCTTCATCCATCAGGTTGATCTGAAAATCCGGGTCGACGATTTCTTTGTAGAGCGTCATGATGGATTGGTGATCCATCGCTCCGATATTGGTCATGTTCATGATTCCGGTCGTGCCCATTTCGATGAGCTGGATAGCGGCAGGGAAAAAGTCTTCCATGACCGTGCAGGAATTTCTGATATTGATCATTTTGGGGTAATTCAGAAGCTTGTCGATGAGATTTTTAGGGTGGGATTTGCCCATAATCGGGATGCGGATTCTAAGCTGGAGGACATTCGGGAAATCTTTGAGGGCCATTTCACTGGCGACGCGGGAACGGGAATACAGAGAACCGAAAAAATTGGCGGGGTCTTCTTCTGTCCAGCCCTTGCCGCCATTGTCCCCGCTATACACACAACCGCTTGAAAGCTGAGCGACTTTGATGTTTTTTTCAAGAGCGGCTGCCGCAATGTTGATGGAGCCAGCCACATTCACCGTATAAGTTTCTATGGGGTGCTCTTCACACCAGTCCACGTTGGGTCTGCCCGTTATTCCAGTGGCGTTGATGATGTAATCCGGCTTTACTTCTTCAATGGTCTTGCGGACTTCGTCAAAATTCCGTATTTCAATACGCGGTCCGGCGACTTCATGTCCTCTTTCTTCCAACGCGTCCTTCAAATGGGACCCGATAAAGCCGGTGCTTCCGAATAGTAAAATTTTCATAATTGAGTGGTGGGTGTTGTGGGACTCGAACCCACGACCAATAGCTTAAAAGGCTACTGCTCTACCAACTGAGCTAAACACCCTCGTCATCGTTTTGCTACAGCTTCCGTAAGTTCCACTTACTTCAGTTTACGCAAACTCTTCCTCTCCCCAAATCATAAAATAATTTGGGGTCCCCTTGGTAAGCCCAAATATATTACGTAGCGAAGCCGTAAAAGTCAAACTTTATGCTTCAACTTCTTCCCCCAGGAAGCTGGAAATCACGAAAGTGATGGCGGGCAGTGAGAACCAGACGTTGTAGTTGTTGATCATGGTCTGGACCATTTTGGACTGTTCATACATGACCTGAACTGCCTGATTCAGGATGTTCGGCACGTCGGAAACGAGTGAGGCACCAGAAGTATAAATCAGAATGGTACTGGTAATGAGGCCGGCACTAAGCACTCCGTAGGTCAGATTTAATATCACGTTCATCACCGAAGAACCCGGACGGGACATATTCATGGTAAAGCGGCCGCGAGTGGCCACTAAAACAATGGTCAGAACGAATATGAATATTTTAATGACCACCAAACCCCCTTCCTGATTGATCATTTCCACCGTATTTTCAGGACTTTGGTTGATGAAATAGTGTTTGATCAGATTTCCTATTCCATCCGCTGTCAGAATGGCAATGTAAGTGGCAATAATGACCTTGAGCGTCTGATTCCGGCCAATAATAAAACTGTAAGCGATGATGACCGCGAAGAATACAATTACGAAGAGGTCCCAGCTCAAGTTTATTTCCATTCTTTTTGTTTTGTTTTTTGACTAAAAAAATTATACAACAGGGGATTTTTTTTCGCAAATATAAAAATCAGTAAAAAAACCGCCACTTCTTGTCAATTCCCACTTTAATGCCAATTCTTGGCGAACTTTTGATCTTTCCTGGCGCAAAATTATCATCAAAAACCTCTGCTTTAAGGCCATTATGCGATTCTTTCGTCATTCCCAGGGCAATACAGAGTTTGCCGGGGCCATCGCATAAGTTGTCTTTCTTACCACGCCTCTTTTTCATCAGTTCTTTTCCTTCCAATGGCTCAATCGATCTGATGAGTACTGCTGCCGGAAAACCATCAGCTTCCGTCACAATATTGGCGCAATGATACATGCCGTAGGTGAAATAGACGTATAAATGCCCGGCAGGACCGAACATTATCTTGTTTCGCTCTGTTTTGCCTCTGGCAGCATGACAGGCGGGGTCGTTTTGGCCAATATAGGCTTCCACTTCATTGATTCGTCCGCTGCATTTACCAACTTTCAGGATCTTCCCCAAAAGATCTTTCGACACTTCCAGGGTGGGGCGCTCAAAGAAAGATTTATTTAATCTTTGCATTGTTCTTTTTTGACTTCTTTCTAAGTGAAATAGCTACAGCTACAATTCCTACAGCGATCAGCATCAGAGCGAAGTAATGATCGATAATGAAATGCATGGGCTCATGCCAAAAGGATTGATGAGGGCTCTCAAAATGAGCAAGTGCTGTCGGAGCAAAAATGATAAGTAATAAGAAAGTGTAGAATGATTTCTTCATAATTCTCAGATTAAGCTATACTCATTTTAACGGACTTCTTTCTTTATTTCTAATCACTTATGTTCGAACTTCTTTCCGATTGGCTTGTATATTCGGTTTTTGGCCTCGCTCAGAGCACCCGGGAGGCTGAGATCTTCCATTTTTTTATCTATGATCTCCTTAAGATCTATCTTCTGATGCTGATCGTGGTACTTGTCATCAGTTTTATTCGCAGTTATCTACCGCCGCATCGTATTCGCAAGCTGATGATGCGCCAGCGCTTTGGTACCGGAAATATTCTGGCGGCGCTTTTGGGGGCGGTTACGCCTTTTTGCTCCTGCTCTTCCATTCCGCTTTTTATCGGATTTCTGGAAGCGGAAATTCCGCTGGGTATCGCTTTTTCTTATATTATTACTTCGCCTTTGGTGAACGAGATCGCTTTTGTCATCATGGGCGGGATGTTCGGTTGGCGAATTGCCGTTATTTACGCACTCAGTGGTATTGTACTTGGAGTACTGGCCGGTCTTTTGATAGGGCGAATGAAGCTGGAAAAGGAAGTCCTCCTGAAGTTTGAAGGGGAAGCAGAGGGAAGTCTCAAGTTGGCTGATCTACCGAAGACGCTTGAGGGTAAATTGCGGTTTTCCGTTCAAAAATCCTGGGAAATCTTCAGGAAACTCTGGCTGATCATTGCTATCGGTGTCGGTATCGGGGCCCTTATTCATGGCTTAATACCTGCCGAGTTCTTTCAGCAGTATCTGAGCGGTCATTCGGTTCTGGCGGTTCCTTTAGCCGTGATCGTTGGAGTGCCGATTTATGCGAACGCGTCCACTATTGTGCCGATCGCTTTTGCTCTCAGTACCAAAGGAATCCAGCTCGGCACGATATTGGCTTTTATGATGGCGGTGGTCGGGTTATCACTTCCTGAAGCGATCATGCTGAAAAAGGTGATCAGCCTCAAACTGCTAGCGATTTTCTTTGGTCTGGTAGCCTTCGGCATTACAGTTATCGGTTTGCTGTTCAATTTTCTCACTTAAAGTGGTGTCACCGGGTGGAATTGAACCACCGACCTCAGGCTTATGAGTCCTGCGCTCTAACCAACTGAGCTACGGTGACACGCATTTTAACTGCGCATCACAGCGTAACTTATTTTACTATGCATCGCAATCTCTTATTTTATTGAACTGGACCAATAAAACTTCCGTCACTGGCTTTAAAAGCGTAGGTTTGCTCTAAATTACTCTGTATCATGTGGATCTGACCATTACCGTCTGATTGACACATAACAGTAAGACCTTCACCGTGTGGTCCTACTAAGCGGATATAGTGTTCGCGATGTTGTTTGACCATTTGAACTGTTTCAGGTTTTAAACCCGTTTCAGGATTAACGATCTTGAATACAGTTGACCTGTGATCAGCTGCAACAGCTGGTTCAAGGACGAAATCGCCTTTGATTTTCGGGGCTACGTCGTAGCTTGGGACAACTTCACTCATGTTTTTTTGGTTAATTGATATTATTACAAAAAATCCGCCTTTAGTGGCGGAGTTGATTGGTTATTTAATTTTCTATAGCAAACTACTCGCCACTAGGTGACATTCAGAAGGAGTAGAAGCTGTAGAGCGTTGTTTTGCACCATAATCTGTTCTTTGCTGACATTTTATACTCTGACTTCTATTTTGTCAAATTCTTTAAAGATACAGATTGAAAAGGTAGGCCACCAATAATACTTGGGGAACTGTAATAATCGGCAGCCAGATGGCGGCTTTTTTGCCGATATTGCTCCAGATTAGTCCGATTTCCGTGTAGTCGGTGACTACGCCGGCCATCAGAAAGATGAAAGGGTTTCCCAGAGTGCCGACTTTATTGAAGATTTCAAAGGCGATCGGAGCGCTTCCTTCAGAACAAACTTCGATGATGGTCGCAAAGAGCAGGGTAAGCACCATACCCAAAAAGTCCGGTCCGAAATATTGGGTGAATATATGGGCAGGCACATAAGCGCCGATGACGCCGGCCAGCATAAAACCAATGAGGATCCACCAGAGAATCATATTGGCCAGATCGACGGCTCCTTTCAGAGTTCCATGGGCCGCTTTTTCAAGATTAAAATTCGTGAAAGCCGTCCATTGGTAGCTGGTGTCAAAGCGATGGCCTTGATGGGTTTCGACCCAGTCGGCTTTTTCAAGTATCATGTAAATTAAGCCCGTAATTACCGCGATGACCATAGCAGCCAAAATAAACAGAAGTGCCTTCCACCCAAAAAACCCGAAGAGCAGAATAGTCACCGGCAGGTTGGCCCAGGGGGAGGCCAGCAGAAAGGTGACGATCGAGGAAGTACTGGCTCCTTTTTTGTAAAGCTGCATCGAAATGGCCAGAATACCGTGACTGCAGGCGGACATCAGAAACCCCGCAATCACGGCATAGAAGATAGTTCTGACCTTCCGTTGTCCCAGGTATTTGAAAACGAAGTTCTCGGGAATAAAGTGGTCGATCAGCCCGCCGATCAGTAGCCCCAGCAGGATGGCCCACCAGATGACTTTGAGATAGGAAACCAGGCTTTCGTTAAGCGGAGCCAGTGCCGGTAGGTAAGAAAGGGTAAAAAGGACAATGAAAAAGCCCCCCACGATTTTGAGTTTTCTGCCGAGTCTGATCGGCTCGGCAGGTGTGACACAGTGTTCGCAGGAGGCTTCATGTTTCATTTGATACAATTATTTTTTCTTCTTCCGTAGTTCGAGTTTCCAGATTTTTTTTAGTCCGACCCATACAAATTTCAGCAGGAAGACAGCGATGAAGAAGTACAGAAGGCCTTGGGCGATACGTGTCAGGAAGGTGACTAGGCCAATGCTGATTCCCTGAAGCACTTCGTTGACGTTTCTGACCACTTCTTTGGCTTCGTATCTCCAGCTGTCCTTGATATCTTTCCAGTCGAAAATCAGATCTTTGTAAACGCTGATGTTGAAGAAGGTGAAATTCAGACGATCGAGCTGATCAGCCATCATCTTGTTATAGCGGTCGATCTGAGTTTTTACCTGCAGCTTCTGGGTGGTCAGGCGTTCGATCAGGTTCAGTTTGGAATCGATGACTTTGGCCAGGGTTTCAGCGTCCTGCTGGCGTGTCGCTAACTTACTAATTTCATCATAAGCGTCCTGAGCGTCTTCCAGTGTCTCTTCAATGGAAGCCAGTTTCTTTTTCAGAATATCCAGTTCACTTTCAACATCTTCTACCACGTTTTTAATACTTTGGACATTCACATTCAGAATTTCCGGATCGAGATCTTCGATGACTTTAACGACCTCAGCGGCGTTTTCTTTGCTTACTTTAAAGCGGTAATAGCAATTGTCTTCATTCTTGTTCGAATCCTCAAAAATCACGTAATCTTTGATTTTCAGGCCTTCAATGGTGTCACAGACTTTTTCCAGCTTACGGGTGCGGATGGTACCGTTATAGGTGGTGACTTCGTAATCTTCGGCATCCATACCGGTGCTGTAGCCGGGTTCGGGAACAATAGCCAGATTGGAACTGACCATTTTAGCGACGTCTTCATCGTAATAATATTCACCGCTGTCCATAGCCATTTCCATGGTCGGGGCCATGCCTCCGATACCGCGTGAGGAATAGCTCTGACTACTTACGCCGAAGATGGTCTTGAGTGAAAAGCTGATCAGGGCTACCGCAATAGTCAGGGTGATGACTGCCAAAAGAACCACGCCGATGACCTTGGCGATCGACTTGGCGGACCAATCAAAATTCTTTAAAAAATTCATAATGATGAACGTTAAGATTAAAGTTTAACTGTTTTTTGAATTAAATATTCATCCGCCAGTACCAAAGCCGTCATGGCTTCCACGATCGGTACGGCGCGGGGAAGAACGCAGGGGTCATGACGTCCGGACATTTGGAGACTAGTTCCCCGGCCTTTATTGGTCAGGGTTTTTTGTTTTTTGAAGATGGTAGCGGTGGGTTTAAAAGCCACGCGGAAGACGATGTCCATTCCATTACTAATTCCTCCTACGATTCCACCGGCGTTATTGGTTCTGGTGATAATTTTTTGCCCCCTTTTTGTCAAAATATCATTATGTTGTGAGCCTGTCAGCAGAGTGGCGGAAAAGCCGCTGCCCACTTCAAATCCCTTCGTCGCAGGCAGACTGAGCATGGCCTGGGCTAACCGGGCATCGAGTCTATCAAAAACAGGGCTACCGAGGCCTGCAGGCACATTTCTGATGACGCATTCAATGACTCCCCCCACGCTGTCACCGTCTTTCTTTATTTTTTCAATCAGTTGGGTCATTTTGCTGGCGGCCGTTTTGTCGGGGCAGCGCATGGGATTGCTTTCGATTTGACTGAATTTAACAGCGTCTGGATTGATACTGGCCTTTATTTCGCGCACTTCCTTCACATAAGCCAGAATTTCAACTTTTGCCTTCTTTTTTAAAATTTTCCTGGCGATGGCTCCGGCTGCGACTCTTCCGGCGGTTTCGCGGGCGCTGGCCCGGCCACCCCCCCGGTGATCCCGAAGGCCGTATTTGGCATCATAAGTAAAGTCAGCATGAGAAGGACGGTAAGTATCAGCTAATTTGCTGTAATCTTTACTTATCTGATCTTTGTTATCAATGATCAGACTGATGGGTGTTCCTGTTGTTAAACCATGAAGTACCCCCGACATGATTTTAACTTTATCTTCTTCTTTGCGACTGGTCGTGATACTGCTTTGTCCGGGTCTTCGACGGTCCAGTTCTGTCTGAATTTCTTTCTCTGAAATTTCCAGTCCGGCAGGGCAGCCATCGATTACTACGCCTAAAGCGGGGCCATGAGATTCACCCCAGGTCGTGATGCGAAAAAGACTTCCAAAAGAGTTACCAGCCATACGAAAACGGTTAAGCTAAGTAAGTGTATCAGAATTACCTGAATACTACCAGCGTGGCCACAATCACGTAGGCACTGAGTACGACAATGATTCCGATGATGGCATTGCGTATGATTTTTTTTGATTTTTCCACCATTTCATCGTTCCCGTAATTTATGATCATGGTGGCAGCACCATAAACCAAAGCGGCAAAAGCAACGAGACCCACAAAGCCTAAAAGAAACTGAATCACACTGCCGATGGTATTGATGATGGAAGTAATATTGGAAGTCCGAATCTGATCACTTTGCTCCTGGGTGGGGATCACAAAAATCTGTTCAATTAAAATTTTATCGATGGCGATCAGAATGAGACCGACGCCAACCCAGAGCAGGGATTTTTTTTGTTTGGTAATCACATCTTCCTCACCGGCTGCGAAGAGAATTTGTGCGCCGCTGATGACGATAAAAAGGATCGCAATCGTGCCAATAAGGGCTTTAATAAAATTAACGAGTCCGTAGATCTCGTTTGAGAATCCCACATCTTTGATGAGTTCCGTTCTTTGTACCCCTGCCGGACCATATAAGTAATCAATGCCGCGGTCTGCCAGAAGTACGGCTACTAAGCCGACACCTGCATACATAATGGCTCTTTTTTGTTCGGTGATGATATTCTCATCCCCCTGGGCAAAGACCATTCGGGTCCCTGCGTAGACAATCCAGAGTACCGCAATTCCTATAAGAAGATTTTTAATGGTGTTGGCGATGCTGCGAGTAATCAGATTGATCTGGCTTTCGCCTTCAGCTTCTGCCTGGACGATGGCTAAGCTGTCTTCGATGAGAGCTATATCATCACTGCTAAGTTCTTCCACGTTAGAAAGAAGATCTCTCATAGGAAGTCTGATCATCACTTCCTCGTCGCCAACCAACTGAGAATCTGCCAGATCCTGAAGGCTGGTGTAGCCTTCATTCTCCAGGACGCCGATGATTCTGTTCGGAAGAGGCCCCCATTTGCTGTAGTTAAAATAGAAATCAATTTCGTGGAAAAGCAGATTAATACCTTCTTCTTTATTGAGCGAACCAGTATTCCCCAGCGCATTGCCTATATCGTCCTTGATTTCAAATTCCAGATCTTCAATGTCTTCTTTTAAGCCGTCAATCATCAGTTGCTGGTTTTCGAGTTCTTCGGTATCTGTCATTCCGCTTTTGGCAGCTTCTGCCGTGCCAAGTTGTCTGCGCAGTGCTGTCAGCCCGAATTCACCGATAAAATCATCTTCAAATGTTGCGGCGAAACCGCTCAGGCGTTCGAAATCCTTATTTATCATATAATCCTCCCATTTTTGTGGTAAGGATCCCCAAGCCTGGGTGGGTTTTGAATAATCGATCACAGAAATGCCTTCTCCTTCCAGTTTTGCCTTTATAGCGTCCAGCGCATTGAATTCGTTCTGGGCAAAAGTGGTTGTAGCGAAAGTGAGAAGAAATATTCCTGTCAGCAGGAGTCCGCTGGTGATTTTTTCAAGTGTTTTCATTTAGGCTATATAGGTATTCAGAAACCCTATTTCTGCTGAGGTGAGTGTGTTCACCAAAGCGTAGGCACCGTAAATAATGACGATGGCCACCACGCCTTCCACGATCATTCTTTTTCCTTTAGTAGCCCGATCTTCATTGTCCAGAGCGGTCAGATAAATATAACCCGCGTAGATCGTAAAAATAATGGCCAAAGGTCCGACAAAAACAAGAATTAAACGAATCACTCCGGCAAACTCGCCGATTCCCGTTTCCGCCGCCGCCGCTCTGGTTTCTGCGGGTTCGTTCAGAACGTAGATACTGTTGACGATGTTGCTGGCCAGCATGATTGTCAGGAGTCCCAGAAAACTCCATGTAATGTTTCTTTTCTGTTTGGTGATAGCCTCTTCTTCACCACGGGCAGTAATCATTCTGATAGAACTGATAACCATCATCAGGACTGCCACAGAACCCAGTAACCACTTGATGTAATCTGTGATATCTCTGAGCTGATCCCGGGCGGCATCAAAGTCAATCAGCTGGGCCGTTGTTGCCCTTTCCGGATTGAAAATAGAGGCCACGTTTTCCGCGATAATCAACATCATAAAACCAAGTAAGGCATAGAGAAAATTATTTTTTTGTTTGGTAATCACGTCTTCCTGTCCACGGGCAATCACCAGCCGAAAGCCGTATAATACCCCCATAATCAAAGCTACCCCTCCTACGACATTTCTGATGATTCGGATCAGATTTTTAGCAAAACCGATCGCCAGTTCCTCTCCTGAGGCTGTCGTGGGGGCAAAGGTTTTAACACCCCCCAGGTACTTGTCCCATCCTTCCCCCAGATAGCTTTGGGCATGGGCTATTTTTACAGTAAAAAGAAGCAGGACAAAAAAGCCTGCCCATGGCACCATGATTCTGAAAGCCCGAATGATTTTGTTTTTGTTTATTTTTGGCACTTTCCTCTTTTGTTAGTTTTATTTTACAAGTTCAAAAAAGATTTGCAATAAGAACTGGAATAGTTTAGAATTCCCAAGCTAATTTCAAGTTTTTTAACCTTCATTATGGCCAAAAGATCAACTCCCAAAAAACAACAGGCCAACAGCCAGTCATCTCGCAGATATAAAACGTATCAGAACAAAGCCCGAAAAAGGCTTTTGCAGGCAACTTCTGTTTCTAAATGCGATAAATGCGGTGAGGCCAGGCTTTCTCATACGGCTTGCTTAGCATGTGGTTATTACAAAGGCAGAGTGGTAATCGATAAGTCCAAAGAGATGGATAAGATTACCAAAGTGAAAGCTTAACAATTGATTATGGCCAGTTGGCGACATCTATCCAGAGTGATTGTCATGCAGAGCTTCTTTGAACACGAAGCCCGTGCAGGCGACCTTGAGGAGATTTTGGCGTATAATTTAGATGAGTATGGCGATAAGATCTCAGATAGAGCCTTTGCTGAGAATCTGGCAAAGAAAATTGAAAAGAACTACGCCAGGATTCGTGAACTCATTAAAAATCATGCGCCTGAATGGCCGGTGGATAAAATGGATCCGGTGGAACGGGCTATTTTAGTCCTTGGTATATGCGAACTGATTGATCCGGAGAAGGACGTGCCGGTGAATGTGGCAATTAATGAGTCCATTGAATTAGCTAAGACCTATGGCGATGAAAGTAGCGGAAAATTTGTCAATGGTGTGCTCAATGCAGTGGCACATGATAAAACAGTAGCCAAATAAATATGTACAAGAAGCTTGAAGAACAAATTGGGATTAAATTCAAAGACTATCATATGCTTCGGAACGCCTTCGTTCACCGTTCTTATTTAAATGAACATCGGGACAGTCAGTATGAAAGTAATGAACGGCTTGAGTTTTTGGGTGATGCGGTACTGGAATTGGCGGTGACGGAATATCTTTATGAGCGTTATCCCAATCCCGAAGGAGAACTGACCAATTGGCGCAGCGCGCTTGTCAAAGGTGAGATGCTGGCCAAGATTGCCACTCAGCTGCAACTTGGGGAGTATCTCTTTTTGAGTCATGGTGAGGAGAAATCCGGAGGCCGGGAAAAAGACTATCTGCTTGCTAATACATTCGAAGCTCTTATTGGCGTCATTTACCTGGAACTTGGTTATGAAATGGCCAAAGCTTTTATTGAAAAATTTTTATTGGTGCGTTTGGAAGATATATTGGTAAGAGGGCATCATATTGATGCGAAATCCCGTTTACAGGAACTGGCTCAGGAAAAAGTGGGTACGACTCCTAATTATGAGCTGCAGCACGAAGAGGGACCTGATCATAATAAGGTTTTTACGATGGCTGCTTATATCGGTACGCGAATAGTAGGAAAGGGGAAGGGCAGCAGTAAACAGCTTGCTGAACAGCAGGCGGCAGAAGATGCCCTCAAAAGGCTCAAATGGTAAACTTTATTTTGGAATGATTTTGATAGCGCGGGCCTGGCCTTCGCCGATGCTTTCAGTGGTCACCTTGTCTTTGAATTTATCAGCCAAAAATAGGTGAACCTTCCGGCGAAAATAGGGGTTCATCGGAGGCAGTTTCACTTCTTTTTGGGTTTCGATGGCATGTTCTGCCTTTCTTTCAGCCAGTCTTATGACACTTTCCTCTTGTCTTTTCTTGTAACCATCCACATCGACGATTACCTGAATGTCACTGCCTATTTTTTGTTTCCAAAGGATGCACTTGAGCATGTGCTGAAGAGCTGCAATCGTTTCCCCGTGCCATCCAATCAGCAGGTTGGAGCTGGAAGTGTCGATAGATACGTAAAAAGTCTTTTCGCTTTCTTTTTTTACCTTAACACCGGAAAAAGGCACTTTCATGACTTCCAGTATTTTCTCCAGGGTTTCTTTTATAACTAGTTCCATACAAAAGTCAGTCTACATCGAAATATTTTTCGTCGCAAATATTATTCTTTTGACTTATTAACAACTATCTGCTGACCGATTCCGAAGATAGTGGAAGCCCCCCAGTAAAAGCCGACAGCGGCTGGCAGACTTGCGGTAAAGAAGGCAATGAGCAGCGGCATGAAATAAATCATCGTCTTGTTCATCATGGGCATGGGACTGTCCGTTGCAGCATTTTTTATACTTTTACCTAGCGTTAAACGCATTTGACCGAATTGCAGGAGGCCGACAATGATTGGCAAGGCGATAACATTGATTTTAGTCAGGTCGATCAGCCCTAAAAATACCGGTTCGATCAGTGAGGTGTCAAAGCTCTGCAAACTGCTATACAGTAGTTGCGGATTAACGAAATCGAGCCCGTCTTTTACAACGTAGAATAAGGCGATAAGTACCGGAAACTGAATCAGCATAGGCAGGCAGCTGCTCATGGGGTTTACTTTGTATTTTTTCCATATCTGCATCGTCTCTTCCGCCAGTTTTTGGGGATTGTCTTTATACTTCTTTTTCAGGGCATCCAGCTGAGGTTGCACCTTTTGCATGGCTTTTTGAGCTTTCAGAGCTTTCTGGTTCGGGGCCAGAAGAATGAGTTTAATGATAAAAGTAAGTACAATAATAGCCCAACCGAAGCTATGCCCCGGAATCACGGAGGTTAAGAAGATCAGTGTGTTGAAAATTGGTTTGTAGAGGCCTTCGACCCAAAGTATACGAAAGAGGCCGGGAGCCGTGACCTCAATTTCTTTAGTGAAAGCTTTCCTGGTTTCTCCGATAGTCTGTTCTAATGAGATCCGATACTTTCCTTTTTGGTCGAATAAGGTTTGATTCCAGGCAGCGTAATTGATTAAATGCTTTTTACCGGGCGGGATAACAATGTTTTCTTTATTGCATACCGTGCTTTCAGCTTCTATCATCGTCCATTCACCATTCATGTAATATTCCACATTTAATGGGTTTTTGGGGCATTTTGCGGCGATGATCAGATCCGCGTTGCTATTATTTTTTACATTGATTACAACGGTTTTACCGATGGCGAATTTCGTTTTGCCTTCAAGCATTACGTCGTCCGTGCTCTGTTCATTTGTTTTTGGGTTCAGAAAAGACCATATGAGCAGGAAACCCAGCGCGAAGAGGATGAATCGAGAGTATTTAGACATTAATATGGGCGTGGTTAAAAAATTCTTTTATTTGTGATTCGATGACACAGTATTCCAGGTCTTCCGGAATTCCTTTTTTAGTTGTAACAAGGCAGACGATAGGATTTTTTAGAATACTCATATTTAAGCGAATACTTTCTGTGATTTGTCTGCGAATTCTGTTTCGGCTTACTGCTTTTCGTGAAAATTGCTTACTGATGCTGACGGCAAATTTCGAATCCTCTGAAATTGACGGCAGGAATTTAAAAACAAAATGGGACGTCTTATAAGAAGGGCCTTCTTTATTGAGTTTAGCGATGAGTCTCTGATTTAAAATTCTGCTTTTTCGACTTAACATTATTGAGCACTCAGGCGTTTTCGCCCCTTACTTCTTCGGCGGTTAATAGCTTTAGCGCCGCCTTTGGTTGTCATGCGCGCCTGGAATCCATGCCTTTTATGGCGCTTTCTCTGATTTCCTTTACTCAGCATTTTTTTAACTTAATTAGCCCAAATAGGCTAAAGTTTTTCAAACTAAAAGTCAATTTTTTATATCCAAATGGTGACCTATTTGTAGAATTCGTCCACAAAAGCTTTGATCTTTTTCAGTTTGGTAATGACTTTTTCGTCGTCTCCGGCCGACAGCTCCGTAGAACGGACGCGAATGCTTATGGCTCCCTTGTAATCACTGGTTTTGAGTTTTTTCAGAAAACTTTCTAAAGGAAGCACACCCTCAACCGGTGAAGCGTATTCTTTGTGCTTATTGATGTTTGAAAGGTGCACGTGAACAATCAGTTTTCTCAGATGATTGTAAACACTCATGAGATTGCCCCATTTTTTGGAAGCCGCTGATGAAGTGTCCAGGGCGGCCATGCCAAATTTCTTTAAGTCTGAAAGGCTGTTCATAGCATGATCAGGCAAAAAACCAAAAACCGTTTTACCCGGTGCATTGAGTAAGGCAATCTGTATATGCTTTTTTTTGCGGAGGGCGGGCGTTTTCTTTTTTAGCCAGTTTGTGAATTTGAAGTCAAGAAATTTGGGGGGTGTGATAACGACCACCGGGCATTTTAAATAAACCGCCATTTCGACCACATGTTCGACACTTTGAGCTGTCCCGTTTACAGGGGAATGCAGGGCGATTACAGGCAAGCTGTGTTCATCAGAAAGCTTTTTGATATACTCCGCATTCTGCGTGTCAAAGTTATTCTTATCTACGCCAATTTCAATTCCATCGTAGCCGGCAGCTTTGGCAAACTCAAATATGCGATTTAATCCATATTTGTGCAGAGAGTTTGTGTGTAATGCGATCATGTTTTTTTATATTTTCTATTTATATAATTATAGCAAATATTATGCACCTAAGTCAAAAATGTCTTTTATTTGGACGGGAGGAAGCCTTTTGATTCAGCTTCTTCTGCCGTTTTAAAGTACAGGCGGTTTTTGGGAGTGATGGAAAAGGCTTTGGAACTGAGGATACTGTAATAATATTTGCCGGATTTACTGGCGATGTACTCGGTACCATCAGGAAGATCACGGGCGGAATAGTATTGATACAGCGTTACCTGATAGACAGGTATTTCGAAGCTGTCACCCGGTACCAGACTAAGAATGTGTTCAGTATCGTAAGCAAGGCGGGCATCTGCTCCGGCAATTTCACCTTTTAGCATTCCGTTTTCGAATTTTAAGAATTTAATGGTGGCAGTGCCCGGGTTTAAATCAGGTACTTCCCGTATTTGCGGAAAGGCAGTCCGAGCTGACTGGTAGTACCCCAGACTAAAGCCGGCAGTGAGACCGATGGCTAATAGCAGGGTGACAACCACGAGAATATTAATGAGTTCTTTTTTGATCATAATAATAAACCCTTCAAATCCCGCTTGGCGGGATCGGAAGGGGCTTTTAAATTTAAATTAGAGTATAATGTTAGCACTGTATAATTATTATGTCAACATATATTTTTATCCTTGGCAAGGAACCTGAGCTTTCCAAAGCCGAGCTTGCTGCACGTTACCCGACTTTAAAGTTTTTAAGCGAAGCTTCGGAGTTTGTCATGATGAAACTGTCTGATGATTTTAATCAGCAGGAATTTAATCATTTAGGCGGACAGATAAAGGCTGGTAAAGTTTTTGCTAAAACGAATAAAAAGGAGTTGATTTCATTGATTGCGGATTATCTTTTGGCAGATCATGATTCAGGTAAGCTCAATTACGGCCTTAGTGTACATGGCTGGCCTGAGAAGAATTTACGTTTTCTGCTTTTGGGTCTCAAGAAAGAATTCAAAACACGCGGTGTGAGCAGTCGTTTTGCGAATCAGGCATTCAAAAATATTTCAACAGCTCAGCACAAAGGACTCGCGGGCGGGCTGGAAATTCTGGTATGTAAAGAGCTCAGTGATTTCTATCTGGCTGAGGTTGTAGCGGTGCAGGATATTGATTCCTATTCAAAACGAGATTACAAAAAGCCTTTTCGTGATATGAAAGTGGGGATGCTGCCTCCTAAACTTGCTCAGATAATGATCAATCTGACTGGTTCTGATGGCGTTATCTGGGATCCTTTTTGCGGTGGAGGAACACTTATTATGGAGGGGCTTCTGATGGGGCACGATATGATTGGTTCAGACATCAATGAGAAAATTTTAAAAGGGGCGAAGCAGAATGTTGAGTGGCTCAAAAAGGAGTTTGACGTTAAGGGGAAGGTAGATCTTTTTGCTCATGATGCCACAAGAATGGTTCCTGATAAGAGCTTTGATGCGGTCTGTTTTGAGGGGTATCTGGGGCCGCCTCAGGGGCAGCTTAAACCAAAGAAAGAATTAGCTGATGTTTTAGGCGAGTTAACAAAACTCTATTATTTATTTTTTGATTCACTGAAGACAGCAGATTTCAAAGGGCCCATTGTCATCGGCCTTCCTTTTTTCAGGGTTAAAGAAGGTGAAATCTTTTTAAATGAAATGATTCATGGTGTTCGGTTGATGGGTTTTAAAAAGGAACTTGACCTTAAATATGCCCGCCAGGACCAGCTGGTGGGGCGTCATATTCTTCGTTTCCGTTTATGAAAATAGCTGTGTTGGCATCAGGGGGGGTGGATAGCTCAGTGGCTCTCAGACTCCTTCATCGTGAGAAGCATGAGCTCAGGGCCTTCTATTTAAAGATCTGGCTGGAGGATGAACTTTCATATCTGGGGGAGTGCCCCTGGGAAGAAGATCTTTCTTACGTGCGTCAGATTTGTGAAGCAGCCAGTGTGCCGCTCCAAGTTGTGCCGATGCAAAAAGAGTACTGGCAGCGCGTGGTGCAGTATACGGTGAATGAAGCGAAGGCCGGCCGCACGCCGAATCCTGATATTCTCTGTAACCAGCAGATCAAGTTCGGTCAGTTTTATGAAGTGATCGATAAAAGTTTTGAAAAAGTGGCCACGGGGCATTATGCGCAAGTGGAAGAAACGGAAAAAGGGTTTATTCTGAAGCGGGCACCGGATCTGGTGAAAGATCAGACTTATTTTCTGGCTCAGATCAGTCAGGCTCAGCTAGGCCGCGCTCTGTTTCCAATTGGTTCTTATAATAAGAAAGAGGTAAGAAAGTTGGCACAAAAGTTTGATCTGCCAAATCAGGCACGCAAAGACAGTCAGGGAATTTGTTTTCTTGGGAAGATTCCTTTTCAGGAATTTCTGAAACATCATTTGGGTAAACATCCGGGTGACTTTGTGAACGTGGCAACGGGTAAGAAGGTGGGGGAGCATCTGGGTTATTGGTTCTACACAATTGGTCAGCGAAACGGACTCGGTTTAAGTGGCGGGCCCTGGTTTGTGGTAAAAAAGGATATTGAAAAGAACGTGATCTTTCTGGCCCAAGGCTATGAACCAGAGGAAGTATATAAGGATGAATTTGAAGTAGGCTCTATTCATTTAATCAATCCTGATTTTAAAAAAGTGACAGGGAGCCTACAAGTAAAGATCCGTCATGGGGTCGCGATGCATGACTGTCAGGTGGAGGGACAAAGGGTTTTGCTGAAAGAACCCGTACACGGTGTAGCTGCCGGGCAGTTCGCGGTTTTTTATGAGGGTGATGTTTGCTTAGGAAGTGCGGTTATTCTGTAGAGTTTTTATTTAGTGGGGTGTTGGCAGTACTCTTTAAACACACTCAAAAAAATTTACCCGATCTTTACCTCCGGAGGTAAAAAATACTAATGTTAATAGGTTAATTTTTTTGAATGGTTTGAATGGGTATGGGACAGTTGTTATAGGCTGACGATTTTAATCATTTTATTCAGGGCTTTTTGTGCTTTTTTGATGATGTCTTTTGGTAATTCCACAATTTGCTCTGGGCGAGGGGACTGAAGGCACTGCAGAATATCTTTGAGCATGATTTTTTTCATGTAGGGGCAGAGAGCACAGGAGCCGACAATTTTTTTGCCGGGTTTTTCGGTGCGCACTCTGTCTGAAAGGCCGCATTCGGTGGCTAACATAAATACATCGGCATCCGAAGTATCCACATAACGAAGCATTTGCTCGGTGCTGCCCATCATGTCGGCTTCTTTTATGACGCTGGGGGCGCATTCCGAATGAGCCAGGATCTTTGCCTGTGGATATTCCTGACGGATCTCTTTGACGGCTTCGGAAGAGAATTCCTCGTGAACGATACAGCGCCCCTTCCAGGGGGTGAGCTTCTTTTTGGTCAGGGGTTGCAGATTTTTAGCCATAAATTCATCGGGAATAAAGATGATTTCATTTTCTCGCATGCCTTCAATTATCTTTAGCGCATTACCGGAAGTGCATACAACGTCACTTTCAGCTTTTACTTCCGCGGTCGTGTTTATATAGGTAACAACGGCGGCGTTTGAGTGAGCTTTACGAAGGCCACGAACGTCGTCGGCCGTGATCGAATCAGCCAGACTGCAGCCAGCTATAGCAGGCACAAGCACTGTTTTTTGCGGATTGAGTATTTTGGCGGTTTCAGCCATAAAATACACTGAACTAAACACAATAATATTTGCTGTTGTTTCGCGGGCCCGCATACTCAGCGCGTAAGAATCACCCAAATAATCCGCTACGCCGTACATGATATCGGGTGTCTGATAAGAATGGGCGAGAATGACCGCATTTCTCTTTTTTTTGAGCTGGTTGATCTCAAGGGTTAGCGGTGCAATCAGCTGGCAGTCAGGCTCGCTCCAGCCGACATGCTGCAGTTTTTCAAAGAGGCGGGTACTTTCCTTTGCTATTTCCTGATCGGTAAAATTCATGGTTACAGTTTCTTTTATTTACTGAAAAAACTCAATACCTTGTTGGGATTTGAGGAGTGGCAAGCAGGCTGCCTACCACTTCCCCATGGTTTTCTTAGTTTTTGGTTTCCGTCACCACGCAAGGTGGTACAGGAATCTTCACCTCCTGTTGTTTTGAGGAGCGGCCAACGCCCATCATCTTGGCGACGACAAACGATACGAATGCAGCGCTGAAGGAAAGCAAAGCTCCCATCTTGGCTGCGTCTTGAGTCGCTCCCGGTGGGAAAGCGACGGTGGACACGAACAGTGCCACGGTGAATCCGATACCGGCCATGCAGCCGAGCACCAGCACATCGCGGAAGTTCATGCCGTTTGGTAGGTCCAGACGGAAAACTTTCACAGCCAGCAGCGTGAGCAGAAAGATACCGACCGGTTTGCCAACGAGCAGACCGATGGAAACGAAACTAGTCGTCATGCCCATGGCACCGAAGGCAACGCCGGCGTTGGCGAAGCCAAACAGCATCAGGATCAGTTCGACCGGTTTTTTCCACCAGTGTTCGAAGGCGTTGAGGGCGTCATCCGCGTGATCCTCAGCAAAGAGTCCGACATCCTTTTCTGCGTGCGGCAGGGTAGGGATGATGGGAACCAGTGCGAGGGCTGGGTGGATTCC
>JAFGTE010000011.1 GCA_016934215.1 Candidatus Peregrinibacteria bacterium
GCCCGCGTAGCTCAGTGGATAGAGCAGCAGCCTTCTAAGCTGAAGGTCGGAGGTTCAATTCCTCCCGCGGGTACCATCTTAATACAATTATCATATGAAAAAACTATTATTTCCCCTTACTGTTTTCGCCATCTTGCTCACACTGACAGGCTGCGCACCCAAAGAAGAAAAAACGCCTCTCCCGCCGGTTCCGATGGAGCCTCCGGTTGCTGAGACTGTCATTGAAGAATCATCTGCTCTCATTATTCTTGAAACCCCACAGGCCGAAGAAAACATAATAAGTCCGCTGACCATAAAAGGAAAAGCCCGTGGTAACTGGTTTTTTGAAGCCAGCTTTCCCGTGATCCTGGCCAACTGGGACGGGGTGATCATCGCTGAAACTACGGCGCAGGCACAGGGTGACTGGATGACCGAAGACTATGTACCGTTTGAGGCCGTTCTTGATTTTGAAAAACCAGATACCAGCATCAGCAATCGTGGCGCCCTCATTCTGAAAAAGGATAATCCTTCCGGTCTGCCGGAAAATGACGACGCGCTGGAAATCACCATTTATTTTGAATAGGCAGCCCGCCGGATATCTGAGCAGGTTTAAAATCGGCAAATGAATATGCTATAATTGAGTAAATATTCTTAACAAAAAAATAAAATGGGATTATCAATTTTAGTAGCTAAGATCCTTGCTCTGCTCTACCTGTCAGCAGGCGTGGCGGCTCTTGGCGGAAAGATCACTTTCGCCAAAATCGTCGACGACTTCGAGAAGTCACCGGCGCTTACTTTTATGACCGGGCTTTTTTCCATAACAGTGGGAATGCTCATGGTGGAGTACCACAACATCTGGGTCAAAGACTGGCCGGTTCTTATTACGATCATCGGCTGGGCTGCTCTGATCAAAGGGGTGATGTTCATCGCCTGGCCTCAGAAGATCAGTTTTTTCAAACCCTGGTATAAAAAGACTCAGGTCTGGGGCATTCTCATGATCGCTATTGGATTGCTTTTCGGCTACCTGGGTTTCTTTCTTTAAGGTGAATCACGAATAGGGCAATCAGCGCTCCAAGCAGATTGAAGACAAGATCAAGGGCATTATTAACATAATCGCCTACACCGGTTTTTGGTGTTACCACAGTGGCCGAAAAGCGATCAAATTCTTTTTCATATCACAAGTAATACAAAAGAAAGCCCCGCGCCAAAAACCGCTCCCACCACGACTTCCCACAGATTGTGTCCAAGAGACTCTTCAAGATTCATATTATGATGTTTGTTCAAGGCTCTCGCATGTTTTCCTGCAGCGCTTCTTAAAGTTACCGCATCGTACATCACAATTAGCGCAATTACGGCTGCAAACATAAATAAAGTACTTTCGACTCCTTCCCGATAAGCGACTACTGCCACCAGTGAACCAACAAAAGCAGAATGGCCGCTGGGCATCCCGCCGGGATTGATAAACCTGAGTTTTGGACGTTTTTTGATAAGATCAATCACCACTTTCAGAAGCTCAGCCGAAAGAATGGCGATAAAAGGAATGATGATGGGATACTGATGTAGAAAATCCATGGAATTATTGAAACAAATTTATTTTAGTATAAAAAAATGGATTATGCTAAAATATCTTCGAATAAAGAAAAAATGCGAGACTTCATCAAAAAATCCCTGGCGGTGTTGGCAATAGTAATATTTACCGCTGTTTTGTATGGCTGCAAATCTGAAAGCGCCCCTGAAACCGGCCTTCAGAGTTACGATGGCGGTCTTTATACAATCAATATCAGCCCCGACTGGAAAATCATCACGCAATCCGAGTTTTATCCCGAAGTCCCCAAAGAAACTCTCGTTGCTTTCACTACCCCTGAAGCTTACGACGGATTTTTCATCAACGTGAATATCATCAAAGAAGACCTGACCAGCGAAGTTTCCTCCATTGATTACGCCAGAGCCAATATCAATCTGGCTGCTCAGAACTTAACCGATTATGAAAAGGTGCAGGAAGCTCAGGTGGATTTAAACGGCCTACCAGGCATGGTGCATATTTACACGGCTCGATTAAATCCTGCAGAAAAACTGATCCGCTTTATTCAGCTTTACGCAACGAAAGGAAAAGACGCTTACATCGTCACCGGCGGCATGCTCCCCAGCACTCCTAAAGAAATACGTGACCAGGTGGGCGCAAGTGTGACTAGTTTCCGGCTTAGATAGCTTGCAGATATGGAGAAAATTTGGTAAAAGAAATGGGCTGGTTAGTTTAAGGTACCGTGGTGAAGTTGGTTAACACAGGGGTCTGCAAAACCTCCATTCGTGGGTTCGAATCCCACCGGTACCTCCAGTATGTAGTATATTAAGCGATTCACACTTGCCTTAAAACAAAAATCATTATATAGTGGGAACCTAATTCATTAACTTCGTTGTTATGAACTTCAAATTTCATTCTACTCAAATCATTATATTTCTTATTGCCTTTTTAATAGGTATAGGAGTTACTTCAATGCTCAACAGTAATCAGCAAAGCACTGATGTCATGGAGGCAACAGAAGAGGTAAGCGAAGCAGTAACAGAAGATGCAACCAGTGCTCCGGAAGACGAAGTTTCTCAACCCGCTGTTACAACCACTACTGCTACAAAAGCTTCAAGCGTCGGCACGAATCTTCCAAAAACCGTTACCGGAAAGTGCTACACCAGTCTGAGCGGATACAAAGACTCCAAGCTCAATGCTATTATCCTTAACTGGTCCGCCTGCCAGAGTGATGATTTTCAGTTCTACAAACTCGTAAAATCCAGCAAGAATTCCAATCCATCTTATCCTGCTGACGGCGTCGCATTTTCCTCTTCTAACAAAAATGCAGCCAACTTTGTCGACAAAACGGTAGCGGCAAGAACCACTTACTACTACAGAATGTGCGTCGTTCAAAGGCTGAATCAGGTAAATTGCAGTAATGTTGTCAGTGTCAGCTATTGATAATTAACACTTGCAAAAAATATATATTATGTTAGAATAATAAACCATTCATAACATAAATCATGCCCCTCCGCCCCTCCGAAAACACTAATTCAGCCCCGGATTTTGCCCGCAGAATTGCGGGAATTCTTGGAATCAGCCTGATCATGGCAGGCTGTCAGACAGAAAAAACTGAAGAAGCCGATATCGGAAAACGATGTCATACGATCGTCGAAAATAACCGAACCAGAATCTTCTGTTTTTTAGGGGAACAAAAACCAGCACGTCCATTTCGGAACGTATCGCAGGAAGAATCCAAGCACGCTGAAGCAAGAAATGGAGAACGAACCGAAAAAGAAGCTCTCACTTTATATGATCAGGGGGGCCGCTTATTCAACATGCGGCGTATTCCGGAAATGTCCGAAGAAAGCCCTGTTGTAATGGCAAAAGGGGAAAATGGTTCCCCCACCAAAGTTTATATTCGGCTTCCGCAAGACACTAATGATAAAAATACACCCCTCACAGAGAATCTGAAACCGCGTATGATCATTTTCTATCATGGTAACGGCGGTCAGGAAATGAGAGGATCGGATACCACCAACGTAATCGAGTTCACAAAAGAAATGCAGGAAACCGGCGACCCGATTATCCTGATGGCCCCCCAGGATGGCTGGGCCAACTTTCAGCCGGAAGGCCGCGAAAAAGATGAACCGGGCAACTGGCGTGATTTTAACGATCCGGACACTTTTGCTAACTTAGTCGCTTTTGCTGAAGGTCTTTACGGGAAACAGGCAGAAAGCATAACATTGGCATCCTTCAGTGGAGGTAACATAGGCGTCATGAAAACACTCAGGGCCCTCGAAACAGTGAAGAAAGAACAACCTGAAATGGCAGATCTGTATAAAAAAATACAACGAATCGCCTACTTTGATTCAGCCACCGGCAGAGGCTCACAGTATGTCGCCAATTGGATGACAGTCAATCCGGAAGCCAGTGTATGGAACTGCTACAATGGCGGCAACGTTTACAATAAAGGTGCTAAAATACTGCTTGAGACATTACAAGAACAAGACATTAATCCGGATAACATTCATTCCGAAAAAATGAAATACGGCTATTCCGGACATGGTATTTTCAGGCAGTACTACCACAGATTTGTTGCAGACAGGCAAAATTGATTTCAGTCATTCTAACTGCTAAAATAACCTTACTTTAAACTGTAAAGCTGATTTTTCATATGGCTGATGATCTGAGTGAAAAAATTAAAAAGGCTGAAGCTGAAGATAAAGCACAAAATCAAGCCCGGAACGATCAGGATGAAAAAAATGCCAAAATAGAAGAGCTGACAGCCCAACTGGCCCGGGCCATGGCAGATTTGCAGAACTACAAGCGCAGAAGTGAGGAAGAAAAAGCCAGTTTTGTAAAATACGCCAATGCCGAACTTTTACAGACGATTCTGCCAATACTCGATAACCTGGATCGCAGTGTGACTCACCTGCCCCAGGAACTGAAAGATAATGAATGGGCCAAAGGCATGCTGCATATCCACGGAGATCTTTTAAAGACTTTTGAAAAATTGGGTATCAAAAAAATCACTACTCTTGGCGAAAAACTGAATCCGAACCTGCACGAAGCCATGATGACAGAAGCGGGCGAAAAAGATGTGATTTTAGAGGAATTTGAACCCGGCTATACCATCAATGGCGATGTTCTGAAGGTAGCTAAAGTAAAGGTCGGAGATGGTTCCAAAAAATAATTGACAGACCCTATTAGCACTCTATAATGATGAGTGCTAAAACTTAGATCGTAACAAAGAATTAAAATGGGAAAAATAATCGGAATCGACTTAGGAACAACGAATTCCTGTATGGCCGTGATGGAAGGCGGAGAGCCTGTGGTGATACCAAATGCTGAGGGAAACCGTACCACTCCTTCTATCATTGCGGAAAAAGACGGCGAACGGCTCGCCGGGGTCATTGCTAAAAGACAAGCAGTCACCAACCCCAAAAACACCATTTTTTCTGCCAAACGATTCATTGGTCACAAACTTCACGAAGTGGAAAAAGAGGCTAAAATGATGCCTTTTGAAACCAAATCAGGCACCAATGATCAGGTCGAAATCAAAATGGGTGACAAATGGTACAAACCGGCTGAGATTTCGGCCCGTGTGCTTCAGAAATTGAAAACCGATGCCGAAGCTTATTTGGGCCAGCCTGTAACCGAAGCCGTTATTACGGTACCGGCTTACTTTAATGATTCTCAGCGCCAGGCGACCAAAGATGCCGGTAAAATTGCCGGACTCGATGTTAAACGAATCATCAATGAACCCACCGCCGCCGCCCTGGCTTACGGTCTGGATAAACAGAAAAAGGACTCCAAAATTGCCGTCTTTGATCTGGGTGGCGGTACTTTCGATATCTCCATTCTGGAATTAGGTGATGGTGTATTCGAAGTCATTTCAACCAACGGTGACACCCATTTGGGCGGTGATGACTTTGATCAGGAGGTGATTGACTGGCTGGTGGCTGAATTCAAAAAATCCGATGGCATTGATCTTTCTAAAGATCAGATGGCTCTGCAAAGACTGAAAGAAGCGGCAGAAAAAGCCAAGATCGAATTGAGCAGTGCACAGGAAACGGATATCAACCTCCCCTTTGTTACCGCTGATGCCAGCGGACCAAAACATATGAACCTCAAACTTTCCCGCGCCAAACTGGAAGAACTGACTCATGACTTGGTACAAAAAACCAAAAAACCATGTGAAAAGGCGCTGAAAGATGCCAAACTGGATCCTAAAGAAATCGACGAAGTGGTAATGGTTGGGGGTATGACCCGTATGCCGGCGGTCATCAAAATGGCCAAAAACATTTTCGGTAAAGAACCGCATAAAGGGGTAAATCCTGATGAAGTGGTAGCCGTCGGCGCCGCCATTCAGGGCGGAATCCTGATGGGAGACGTGAAAGACCTGCTTCTTTTAGACGTCACTCCCCTGTCCCTCAGCATCGAAACGCTGGGAGGCGTAGCCACCCGGATCATTGAACGCAACACGACCATTCCGACCTCTAAATCACAGGTATTTTCCACCGCCTCAGACAACCAGCCCAGTGTGGATGTGCATGTGCTTCAGGGGGAACGTGAAATGGCGGCCGACAACAAGTCACTCGGTCGCTTCATTCTCGACGGCATTCCTCCGGCCCCCCGCGGCGTTCCTCAGATTGAAGTGACGTTTGACATTGATGCCAACGGCATTCTAAACGTGACCGCCAAAGACAAAGGCACCGGCAAAGAGCAGAAGATCACCATTCAGGGGGCCAGCGGTCTTTCTGAAGAAGAAGTTGAAAAGATGAGAAAAGACGCTGAAGCCCACGCCGAAGAGGATAAAAAGAAGAAATCTGGTGTCGAAATCCGTAACAAAGCCGATGGAATCGTTTTCCAGCTGGAAAAAACCATGCGAGAGAATGACACCAAGATCAAAGATGAACTGAAGAAGCCCGTGAACGAGAAAATCAGCGCGCTGAAAGAACTTCTGAAAGACGAGAAGACCACTCCGGAAGCCCTGAAGAAGGCCACGGAAGAACTGGAGCAGGAGGCTCAGAAAATCGGCGCTGAAATCTACAAAGACGTGGAAAACAATGAGGCTAAAGATAAATCCAAAGATGATGATGTGAAGGTCACCGACCACAATAAAAAAGAAGGTGAGGATGAAGGCGAAGAGGGCGAAGTCGTAGACGAAGGCAAGTAGACTTATAAGTCATAAAAATACACCTTGTTCCCACAGTGATCTAAGAATTTCTGCAAATCCTCTCGTTTGATTTCAAGCGTGGCCATATTGGTATTGGGGTGTACACAGATCAGATCGGACTTCCAGACCTCGTTATCAATCACGACCTGCACATGCTTTTCCGCGTCGTTGATAAGCCCCAGAAGCGACACAGAGCCCGGCACCAGATCGAGATACTTTTTCAGATATTCCTCTTGCGCAAAGCCGAGCTTGGAATCCCGCACGCATTCCCGCACTTTAACAAGGTTCACCTCCTTCGTTTGCGGAATAACCACCAGATAATGCCGCTGTCCTCGTTTGTTGCGAAGAAAGATGTTCTTGATAAGAAGCCCTTTGAGACCTTTTCGGTATTCCAGGCCTTCCTCGCAGGTCAAAATGGGCAGATGCTCATGTTTCACATAATCAATGTCCAGATCTGCTAGGATTTTATAGATATCCTTCATATAATTGGCTGGTGCCCGGGGAGAGAATCGAACTCTCACTCCCGAAGGAACACGATTTTGAGTCGTGCGCGTCTACCAATTCCGCCACCCGGGCACAGCGAAATATTAACAGACTTCTTAATTGTGGTAAACTGGGCAAGCTATGAACAAAAAAGGCCTGATTACCATCGGCACACTTCTTGTGATGATACTTGCTACGCCCTTCCTTGGAAGTACGATTATCGCCGTGCAAACCGCTGATCAGATTTATGAAAACATCGTCGAGCTTCCTCAAAAAGAGATAGGACTGGTGCTTGGGGCAGCCGCTTATGGCGATCGGCTTTCGGATATCTTGCGCGATCGGGTCGATACCGGAATTGAGCTCTATAAGGCTGAGAAAGTGAGTGTTCTTGTAATGAGTGGTGCCAAAAATGAAGTGGAAGCCATGAAAAAGTACGCGATCGAGCATGATATTCCTGAAGAGGCCATCACGGAAGACATCACAGGCCTGAATACCATGGCTTCGATTGAAAATATGGCTGATTTAAATCGTTCTGTCACTATTATAAGTCAAAGATATCATCTCCCGCGTGCCCTGTTTATTGCCAATACGCAGGAAATCGATGCCATAGGCATGACCGCGGACAAACACGACTACCTAAAAATCCAGCAATTTAAAAGCAGGGAACTTTTGGCTACCAGTAAGGCTATTTTAGATATTTTTATACTAGACTAAAGGACAATTATCCTTGACATTAGTTTTTATCTATGTTATAATGATACTTCAAAATATCATTAACTATATTAACTATGTCTAAATCAGGAACTGATGCCGATGACCGAAGAACCCAAGAAGCTGGTGATGCACAAATAGATGATTTAAACCAGCAAACAGCTGCGCCTGCAGAAGGCGGGGATGAATTGAGTAAAATGCGACATCGCAAATTTGAAGTACTTAAAGGTGGCAAATCTGCACCTGAAGAAGAAGGAGAACCTAAACCGGAACCGGAACCTGAAGAAGAAGGAGAACCTGCCCCTGAAGAACCTGAAGAAACCGAGGAGCTTTCTTTGGAAGAAATTCATCAAATCTTTGAAGCCATTCCGAAAGGAAGTCACAAAAAACTACGACGTGAGGCCAACAAATATAACGAAGGACCTCACAGGCTCATTGTTATTTACTCCATTGAAGATGGCTGGAGAGCCAGAGCAGTAGATAAAGATACTGAATTCGTCACGGTGGAAGAATCAGCAGAATTGGCTGAACTGATCAACAGTAAAATCAATGAAGAAGGAATGGCCAAGACGGCAGAAAAAAACAGAGCAAAGAAAGCGAAAATGAAAGCCAGGAAAGAAGGTGAGGCAGGTGAAGAAAATCCGGACGAAGCAGGCGAAGAAGCTGAAAGTCCTGATTTAGTGCTTGCCAGAAAAATCCTCGCAAGCGTCCCTGATATTACAGATAAACAGGCGCTGATAAATCTTGGTTCCCGATGTATAGAAGCCGGATATTTCACGCGCAAAAGAGAAGGTAAGGGTAAAAATAGACGAACCAAATACGCAGCCATTGAAGGCAAAGAACTCAGTCAGGAATTAGTCGATGCTTTTGAAGCTCAGTTTGATGCTTTAAACGCACCGGAACGTGCCAAAGCAAGAATTGAAGGATTAATTAAAAAGATTGAAACCATTAATGACTCAGATAAATTATTCGGTTTTGCCAGATGGATCGCTTCAAATGAGGAACTGGGCTTAATCAAATTTAAAAGGGGGAAGGGAAGGGACAACTGGGAAGTAATTGCCGTAGAAGGTATCCCTGAAAGCGAAGCGCTCGTTAAAGCCATCATGAAAAAGAAAGCCGAACTCAAAACAGCTGAAAAAGCAGCCAGAGCTGAAACAGCTCGCCAGGAAATCGAACAGGCCCTGGCAAAAGCAATTAAATAACCCTCATCTGATAGATGCCCGACCCTCAGAATAATCAATTAAACATGGTTCCTGCCGCAGATATGAAAGCGGATCATATCGAAGCTCACAAAATCGGCTTAGTCAAAGCTGAAAAAATACTGCTGGCAGAAAGATCCCGGTTAAAAGGAGTTTTAAAATCCCTCCCAAGTTCAACAGCGGATACAGTTTTACCTTCCACAGCTCAATTACCTGGAAGCGGTACCCGGGAAAAAGAGTCTGCCACTCCGGAATTTGGTACTTTTGAAGGTTATATGAGCGCTCTGGCACAATCAGAAGCGGAAGCGAAAGGAAGCGATATAGAAGATGAAAACGAGATATTACGGAGAGCTTTAAAACCGCCTCCAACCCCCACCGGTACAGAACCACTGAATTTTAAAGATACGAAAAAGAAAGAGGAATATGATGAAATAAAACTGCCCAACAGCGATACCATAGCGATTGAAGACTGGGAACCAACAGAAATTCCAGCTGCTGCGAATGACACTCAGAAAACAGCCTAATAATGTCACGCAGAAGGAAGCCGACGCTCCCGAATCTCAGAAAGCAGCGCTTCAAGGAAGGCGCTTTTTTTATGTTCTTTCTGTTCCTTGGAATGATAAGAACGGGCCGTCACCGTGCCTTTTTTCTTTTCATCATCTCCCACCACCAGCATATACGGGATCTTCATTTTTTCAGCATTCCGGATTCGTTTACCAAGGGTCTCTTCTGCTGTCATCACCTCCACGCGAATCCCCTTTTCGAACATTTCTTTTTCCAAGTCACGAGCATATTTTTCATGCACTTCTGCCACCGGAATAATAACTGCCTGTACCGGCGCCAGCCAAGCCGGGAAAGCGCCTCCAAAGTGTTCGATCAGAAAACCGATAAAACGCTCATGCGTGCTTAAAGGGGCACGGTGGATGCAAAGCGGAATCTTTTCTTTGCCTTTTTCATCCGTATAGGTAAGTCCCATTCGTTTCGGCACGGCAAAGTCAACCTGATTGGTCGCTAAAGTAAATTCACGTCCGATCGCGCTCCAGACTTCAATATCAATCTTGGGACCATAGAACGCCGCTTCATCTTCCGCTTCAACGAATTCGATTTTAGATTTTTTCATCACCTTGCGTACCATGACCTCCCCTTTTTTCCAGAGTTCCGGTTCATCCACATATTTCTCTCCCAGTTTTTTTGGATCGTGAAGCGATAAACGCATAACAAATTTTTTGATATTGAAAATCTTAAAATATTTGAGATACATTTCGGTCACCGCCATAAACTCATCTTCAAACTGTTCTTCTGTACAATAAATATGAGCATCATTCATCTGAAGACTGCGCACCCGCATCAGACCGAAAAGCGCTCCCGAATCCTCATAACGGTAGCAAGTGCCATATTCCGCATAACGAAGCGGCAAATCCCGATAACTTTTGGGCCGGGCTTTATAAATCATATGATGATGGGGACAGTTCATCGGTTTCACATAATAATCATCTTCTCCCTGCAATCGCATGGGGGGATACATGCTGTCCGCATATAACGGCAAATGTCCGGACATTTCATAAAGCTTGCCTTTGGTCAGGTGTGGCGTTCTCAAACGAAGGTAACCGGCTTTATATTCCATTTCCTTGGCAAGATTTTCAAGTTCCTCAACGATGACAGTACCTTTGGGAAGCCAGAGCGGAAGCCCCGGCCCGACATTTTCATCAAAAGTGAACAGATCCAGTTCTTTGCCAAGTTTTCGATGATCGCGCTCTTCCGCTTCCTTTCGCATCTTTAAAAAATCACTGAGCTCATTCTGCGTTTCGAAAGCAAGCCCGTATATTCGCTGCAGCATAGGTCGTTTTTCATCCCCGCGCCAGTAAGCTCCGGCAATTTTATCCAGTTTAAAAGTATTTGGATCAATTTTTCCGGTCGAAACGACATGCGGCCCCTTACAGAGGTCAACGAAAGAACCGTTTTTATAAAAACTGACCTGCTTTTCTCCCCCTTCTTTTAAATCAACCACCAGTTCCACTTTAAAATCCTGTTTTGTTTTCTTAAGAAAATCGATCGCTTTATCGATAGGTTCATCATACTGCTCAAATACCTGATTCTGTTTAATGATATGCTTCATCTTTTTTTCCAGAATCGGAAGATCTTCCGGAATCAGGGTGCGGGGAAGCTCAAAATCATAATAAAAACCATTATCGATCGCCGGACCGATCCCCAATTTAGCTTCCGGAAACATATTCAGCACCGCCTGCGCCAGAATATGAGATAAACTGTGACGTTTTTCATCAAGGGTAGGTGAACTTTTAGTCATAATATTGTCATTAAAAAACTCGATAGAAATTCTATCGGGGATCCCGCTAAGCGGGACGGTTCCACCCCGTTTCCCCCCGCTTAGCAGGGGACAACTCTTGAAATGTTTGAAAGCTTTTCAAGGTGGTACCAAACGAAGTGAAACGCAGGCGACTTTCAGTCCGGGGCCGCCATTCCCTTATTGCATCCACTTACCGTCAGCGTGTCCTTAAATACAAACGCTTTCTTACGCGCATTGTACCGCCAGGCTTTAGTATTAGTCAAACTCATTATCGGATAGCGAAAAACATATGTCTGTGATAATATGACCTGGCATAAAAATGTTCTTATGGGAACCGCGATTGTTTTGTACATTTTACTTCTCGTTATCTTCCTGGTTATCAGTAGTCTGATTTTAAGGCATGCTGTGAAGTTCAATTATCTGAACCCCAACTTTAAATATGTAGTGGGCATTTTTGGTGTAGTTGCTCTGGTGGTTATTACTTTTTCTATCTATCTTTTATTCCAGATGGATTCATCTGGCGGTAGCACCAATTATTACGAACCGACACCTTATATCCCACCGGCTACCAGCACCGGTAATTTAAATTTTTAGTCTCTTTAAGGAGTAGCACAATGAGCGGATATTGAGCATATGCAATACTTTCTACCTGCCATTTCGGCTCTGAGTCTTACGATTTTATCAACGCTCATCGCGCTCAAGGTTTTTCCGAAACTGGGGCTTCTGGATAAACCTGAAAAATACGGTATTAAAAGAAAACCAATTCCCTATCCGGGCGGCATTCTTTTATGGGTGATTTTCATTCTGCTGGCGATGATATTTTTTGAACCCACCTTCAAACTCATCGGCTTGCTTTTTGGCAGTGGCCTGCTCGTTCTTATCTCCTTCATCGACGACCGTATTTCTCTGCCCGCCTGGCTACGGCTGGCTGTTCAGATCCTGGTCGCTTTAATCATGGTCGTAGCAGGCATCGGGGTCGAAACCATCACCAATCCTTTCGGCGGCTATATCGCTCTGGATAAAATCAAATTTATTCTGGATGTCGGCGACACCGAATTAACTATCATGGCTTTCTCGGGAATCTTCACCCTCATCTGGATCGTACTGATTGTAAACACCATGAACTGGCTGGACGGTATTCCTGGCCTGACCAGTGGTATTACGTTCATCGGTTGCCTGACACTTTTCTTTTTAAGTATTTCAGATCTGGTCAATCAGCCGGAAACCGCCACCCTCGCTTTGATTGTAGCCATGATTGCTTTAGGTATGTGGCTCTTTGATTTTTATCCTCCTAAAATCCTGATCGGCGATTCCGGTTCGATGCTCTTCGGGTTACTGCTGGCCGTCCTGGCTATTTTTTCCGGAGGAAAGATCGCCACCGCCTTCCTGATTATGGGCTTTCCGATCATGGACGCCATTTACGTAATTGTTCACCGGATTTATAACAAACAGGCTCCCTGGAAAGGCGGTGAATGGGACAAAAACCGAAAAGCCGTCCACCTGCATCACCGTATGCTGCAATTTGGAATGAGTGAAAGACAGGTTCTTTTCTCCATTTATGCCCTGGCCGCCATCTTTGGCATCTCTGCCCTATTCATGGGAACCCAAGGTAAATTCTGGGCCATCATCATCATTTTCTTTCTATCCTTTTTACTGGGTATACTCTTGAGAGTGAAGAAAAAATAAAAAAATATCTTTCCCACAAAAAGGATTTCTGAAATAATTTATCTGGATAAGCAAAAAACAAACAAAATTGCCCATGCCTAAAACAGCTAAGTCTGATCCGAACGCCGCCAATGAAGAACCGAAAGCGGATTATCTCTCGTCACGCTCTTTACAGGCCAGCGATATTTATAATTTAGGAACAGGTGACAATAGGCGAAGGGCAACGCTCATTCAGCATCTGCAAAGTCTTTCTCATGACTCCAATGCTCATGAGGTTATTCAGCTGCTTTATGATATCCGCACTCATCAGGACCATCACAAGATGCAGAAAGTTTTTGAAAAAAATCCTGATCATACGATTGCCCATAAGGCTAAAAATCACGGCGAGGACATCATCGGACTGCTGGTGGATGATTATTTGGAACAAATCAATATACCGCAAGACGAAGATGAACTTGCAGCCCTGGAAAACCATCTTGCGGATGTCATTATGACAAGCCTGAAAGAGTTTCAGGAAGTAGTGGAAGAAATTCGTGAAGATGTCCAGACGGTTACCGAGCGTTTTGAAAATGAACCGAGTATCAATCACGTCACTGATCTGGTGGAACAAATACGCGCCAACATGCATCAGGATGTGATTAAAGGTATCGTAAAAAAACTGCACCCCAGTCACCTGTCACATCCTATATTCCAACGACACTCACAGCACCTTTCGCCCAGTGCAGCCCTGGCCACCGCCTGGGTTCAGCATGCGCACAGGGCAGGAAAAGACGTTCACGATCACGATGCCGCCGTCGCTTTTGTAAGAGAGGAACTGCATGCTCATCTGCAGGAACATTTTGCGCACGTGATTGATGACTCCGGTCAGGTGGCCCCTGAAACACAGCCAATCCCTGCCGCTTTGCCACTGGCGAGTATCATAGAAGCCAGAGAGATGGACCCAGAACTGGACCGAGCCTTCGTATTTCTGGAAGCCATCAGAGCCCGACATATCTTTTACACGGAAACCGGTTCAAGCCCGCCGCTTGCCGGCATCCAGCAAAACGATTTCACCAGATATGTGACCGCCGTCACTGAAAGCGATGAAAATGTCCCCATCGAACAAGCCGCCCTCAATCACGTAAACGGCTTACTGAAAGGCAGTGATATCCGTGGCTACTTCAGACAAAATGTGGACAGCCTGGGAACTCTTTTTGTCCGTGCTGTCATCAATAATGACACTTTTAAAAAAGAAAGCTATCTCCAGCTGGAGGAAGCAAGATTGAGATTGATGGCCGAAGAAACTGAAGCAAAAAGAGAAATCCTGAAAGCAGTGCCAAAAGGAACGGTACTCCGCAGTATTCTGGAAAATGAGGAACAGGACACTTTTGTCTGTCTCCTAAATATCTGGAAAAACGGAGGGGATAATGACATTTCCGCCCTTGAAAGAATCATCGATGAGGCAACCAGAGAAGCAAACGAATATCTTGATATCGATTATGAGGAAATCCACCAAAAAGAAAGGGACAGTATAACAGACGAACTGCGTGCCCCCATCATGGCCTATGCCAGAGAATTTGTTGAAAAAAATGCACATATCGCAGGCGCTCTTCAGATGACAAGCAGAGTGCGAAAACTGCTGAACGGCACGGGCACTCCCACCCAACAGGAGATTTCAGATATGGAAAATCTGATAACCGCGCTTGAAAAAGAAAGTGATCATCTGATTTGGCTGATATACGAAGCGGAAGGAGACGAGCCTTTGCTGGACATGATCAATTACTGGATGAATGAGCATCCGCTGCTGGCCACCAAAGATCAGAAGGCGTGGGAGCCTTCTTTAAAATCATTCCTAATAAGAACAGCCGCCCAGATCAATAAACATGTGCCGCTATCCCCCGAATCCATGCCACCTGAGCTTAGTGAATCTTTCCGCAGTACCCTTCATTCACTTGAAGCATCGAGGCATAAACTGGAAAACGAAACAGAGCTAAAAAGAGACCTGACCGAATCGCTCGAAAACGCTCCGGACGGAAGCCTGACACAAAGAGTCTGCAGACTCCTTAACGTGGCCGCTCAGGAATTCACCACCTACAGACCGCTGATGGAAGCTACCTTAAGAAGCAGAAAATTATATGACATTCTTGGATGTTATTTGGATACTAAATTTGAGCCCCAATCACTTGCAACTTTATATATAGCGCACGTTAAAAGCACTGGTGATAAAGCCGGCACTTTTGAAGAATATCTGCTGCACCTGGACAGACTATTTCGTGAATCATGTCGCGCAGGATTATATGCGGATCTGTTAAGCTGGGGGGAAATTTCTGATTCCAGCCCGGCCCCGCAGACATTGGAACACATGTACCGAAAAAGGAGATCTGCCCCAAGGGCACCAGAAAACACTGACCATGAAGAGATGCCGACTGCCAGACCGGGCGAAATAAGTGAAATAAGACAGGTAATGACTCGGCCTTTATCAGTTCCGGCAAAACCTACGGAAACCATTAACGTTTTTGATGCCGGAGAATTACGTACGGTAACCAGCGGTCAGTATGTGGATATTACTTTTGCCAGAAAGGGTTCAAATTTCACCGTTGAAGACGGAGCCAAACTTTCAGTTTTTATGATAGATGATGAAACAACCATCAGGCTTAACGGACCGAATGCCTGTTTAAAAATAGAAAAAACTGCGCAATTCTGTAATCGATTCAGAATCCTTGATAAAAATGGAAATCCGATTTCTGACCACCCCAATATTGTATTGGGGCATGGTGTCATGGAAAAACTGGCTTCTTAGTGCTATAATTCACAGCCCTAGCAAGCTTTACGTGAATGTCTGTTTATTCTGTACGCAAATCATTGATCCCGCTGGCCAAAAAAGTCGTTATTGCTTTAACAAAGGAATCTGAGTTAAATGAAAAAAAACTGAAAGCCATTCGCAACCAGCTCACCAAAAAACAGGGCGGCGTTTTACCGAAAAATCTGGAACTGATTCAGGCCTACAAAGAACTGATTGAAGAAAACAAGATCAAACCGAACATGCAGGTGCTCAAAATGATTCAGAAAAGAAAGGTGCGCACGCTTTCGGGCATTGCCAACATCACCGTACTCACCGCCGATTTAGGCTGCCCGGGACAGTGTATTTTCTGCCCTGCTGAAAAAGGCATGCCTAAAAGCTACCTGAGTAACGAACCCGCCATGATGCGCGCCGTCAGAAACGAGTTCAGCGCTTACAAACAGGTCAAAACCAGACTGAATGGCCTGGTCGCCCAGGGGCATGACATCACTAAAATCGATGTGCGCACTGCCGGCGGCACCTGGGGTGCTATTCCCCTGTGGTATCAGGAAAAATTTTTGAAGGGCATTTATCTGGCGCTGAACGAAGGATCGGGTGAATTTAAAGACCACGGGGATGAAAGCTTCAAAAATCTGAAACTGGAAGACCTGATTAAAGAAAACGAAACGGCCTCGTGCCGCTGTGTGGGCTTGTGGGTTGAAACGCGCCCCGACTGGGTCAACGGAGAAGAACTGAAACGACTCCGAAACTACGGTGTGACCGGTATTGAACTGGGTATTCAGACGACCGACGATAAGGTGAATGCGTTCTGTAAACGGGGCCACGGGCTTACTGAATCCATTCAGGCCACCAAACTCTGCCGTGATATAGGCCTTAAGATCTGCCACCATCTGATGCCCAACCTGCCCACCGCAACCCTGAAGTCTGATTTAAAATCCGGCCGTGATTTTTTCGAAAACGAAGGGCTCCGGCCTGATTATTTAAAGGTATATCCCTGCGTGGTGACACCTTATTCAGATCTGGAAAAAATGGTGTTAAAAAATCCCCGTGTGCACACCCCTTACACAGACAAAGAACTGATAAAGATCATTAAAGAAATCAAACAGGGCACACCCGAGTATTGCCGCATCATCCGGATCATCCGGGACATTCCGGCTGAAAGTATTGTGATGGGATCCAAAAAATCCAACCTCCGCCAGGAAATGCAGCGGGCCGGCGTGACCTGCCGATGTATCAGGTGTCGGGAAATCCAGAATCACGAAGTTAAAAATACAGAACTAAATATCCTGAGCTACTCAGCCAATGACGGAACAGAACACTTTATCAGTATCGATGAACCCGGACTTGATAAAATCATCGGTCTTTGCAGACTGCGCTTCCCATCACATCCGGAAGAATCGACCTTCAATGAACTAAAAGGGGCCGCCCTGATCCGTGAACTTCATGTTTACGGCCAAAAACAAAGTTTGAGTCAAAATTCCATCCCCTCCAAGACGCAGCACCTGGGCTTCGGAAAACAGTTGATGCAGAAAGCGGAAGAATTTTCCAGAAAAGCCGGTTTTAAAAAAATCGCCGTCATCGCCGCCATCGGTACCCGCGAATATTACAAAAAACTCGGCTACAAATTAGAAGACAGCTATATGGTTAAAAGCCTATAAAAAGGGCTAAAACTGGGGTGATTTAATTTACAGATTCTTATTCCTCTTTTGCTTCTGACGGTACCTCTTTAGGCTTTTCGTCTCTTTCAGTGAGCGCAGCAAAAGTAAGTACCCAAACACCTGTCGCAAAAATATGAAACAGACCCATTAAATAGGATGAAACGATCAGAACGGCAAAACCAGCCAGACCGATAAAAATAATCCCCAGGGTCGAAAGAAAAATCGTTGCAAAGTAACTGCTGAGTACCACCACCAGCATCGGAATAAGCAAAATGAGCAGGACATTTAAAATGACTCTTACGCCAATCAAAAGCATAAGAACAAAAACCAGAATGGTCTTCTTTAAATTAGATATCACCAGGATGGAACTTTCCATGATTGACTTAATCAGTGTATGGTCCCAAAGAATGATATAATATTCCGCATAGGTAAAAAGAAAACTGATAATAAGCCCTGCCATAGCGATAAAAAGCAGGATCGGCAAAGCTATAAAAAAGATGTTCTCACCCCACCAGCGAAGAATAAAGGATGATTCTGTAAACAGCGTTGTGATACTGAAAGCACCCGTCAGCAAAGCAAATTCAAACATGGGAAAAAAATGTCTGACACCTACTTCCACTGACCCTTCTATGGATTCATATCTTCTGATCTGCATCAGGGCATGAATCAGCGTGCCTCTGAAAACCGGCGGAGTAAGAACATAACCGAGTAAAACAATAATTCCTATGGCAATCAATGTGATCGAAACAGCAGGATGCAGTGAAGCCAGACTCCAAACAGTCTTTGCAGTACCTATTACGTCAGTATCGAGCCCTGACTCAAAAAGAACCGAATGCTTAAAGGCATTATACTGATAAGCCAAATAGACACTCGAAACGATTACTCCAAAAAAAGCGGGTGTAAAACCATACCAAATTAGTTTTTTAAGATGTACCTGAGTAATCTGCCACGCCTTTCTTACGATATCCCGTACATCCATGTTTATTTTTGTTTTTACCAGGGAAATTTTAGCATATATATCCTCTGATTTAAAACCCATAATTAACGAACGATGAGCTTTTTTTGGTTTAATTAAAGGGCGCCATGTTTTCCACGTAAAGCCATTAAAATGTTTGGTCTTCAGAGGTGTCAAAAGCGCCCTAACGACACGCGACCCATAAGGGGAGGTGTCAAAGCTCCCTAACTTTTCAGATCAGTATTCTTGTATACCGCGACTGAATGGCGGATATTTTTGGATTTGATTTTTGTTTTTGGTCTCTGCGATCCCGCTAAGCGGGAGAGAGACTACTTTTCTCACTGGCTGTAGCCCGAAGGCCGCAGTGAGGAGGGGAAAAGTAGGGAGAGGCCGATAAGCAAAACTTATTACGGGATCACTTATCGGCCCCCAGCTACTTTGCATTATTTCAATGAACGTTATCATATTATTATAGCATTAATTAAATGTAAGGTCAATGATATTATTTCCAAAAAAAGGAACTTTCCGTTAAAATGCTTGCGCTAAATTATTTTAAATGAAAGGTAAACTTTTCATCATTGTCGGCCCCTCCGGATCAGGTAAAAGCTCGGTACTTCATAAGCTCATGGAACTGAAACCCAACTATGTTTATCCCCTTTCCGCCACCACACGCCCCATGCGCGAAGGTGAAAAAGACGGGGATATTTACCACTTCATGACCAAAGAGGAGTTCAAAAAAGGAATCAAAGAAGATATGTTTTTAGAATGGGCCATCGTTCATCAGGATAATTACTATGGCCTGATTAAAGGGCCTATTATGAAGGGGTTAAAAGAAGGAAAAACGATCATAAGAGAAGTGGATATTCAGGGGTTTGACAGCATCCGTAAAAAAATCGCCCCTGAAGATCTTGTGACAATCTTTGTTACGGTTCCGAATAAAGAAGAGCTTATAGAACGCATCATCAGTCGTGCCACCATTTCTCTGGATGAACTGGAAAAACGGAAAAAAAGCATGCATCGTGAATTTAATCGTGCTAAAGACTGCGATTATATGGTAGAAAATAAGGAAGGTAAACTGGAGGAAACAGTGAAAAAAGTGATGAAGATCATTGAAGATGAAACGAAAAAAGTTTAACAGCAGTGCTCGGGAGTCGCCAAGTGGTAAGGCCCCGGGTTCTGGTCCCGGTATTCGTGGGTTCGAATCCTACCTCCCGAGCACTGCTGTTAACATGAAATAAAAAAAACCGCCAAGTAGTAAGACATCCCGCCCTGGCGGAACATTTGTGGGCCAAAAATCCTACCTCCCAAGCATTACCGTTTATCGTCTTTTGACATGTTTTTATCTTTTCGCAATTCAAAAAGTGAACATTTGTACACTTTTTTCTTGCATTGGTGAACAAATGTTCATAAAATGGAAGCGATCAATAATTCCAACTCAATGCTCACCAACTTTTTCCTCGCCATCCTCCTCATCGCCATGGCCATCGGTGTCATGGTCAGCCTCGATACAACAACATCAATGATGGTCAGACTCATAAAACATATATTAAAGATGACGCATCGCTCAAAGCTTCTTACCGAATACATCTTGCGTGCTTATATGCGTTACCGCAAAGCTATCAACAAACCCATTATTTCTAATACCTAATTAATATGATTGCCAGTTCACTTCTCGCAATTTTCATTATTGTCACAATCGCTATGTTTTTCTTTCTTGCTCAATTAACCTAATCAATTATGATTGATCAACTTAAAGAAAAAATTGAGCGCATACGCGCTTTTTACCGGCAGAACAAAATCATGCCGACCTATGATGAAATCTGTCTGCTCTTTGGATTTAAATCCAAAAACGCGGCCTTCAAATTTGTCAATAAACTGATCGATGATCATTTTGTGGAAAAAATGGACAAAGGCCGCTTAAAACCCGGACTTCATTTGCTCGGTTTACCTATGTTCAACAGTGTACAAGCCGGCATGCCCACTGCTGAAGAAGAAACTCTGATGGATCATGTGGATCTCAACGAGTTTTTAGTCAAAAAACCCAATAAAACCTGTCTCATCAATGTTCGCGGTGACAGCATGCTCGATGCCGGTATTCAGGAAGGTGACAAAGTCGTGGTCGAATCCGAAGTTCCGGTCAATGTGGGGGATATTGTGGTGGCCATCGTTGACGGCGACTATACCGTAAAGTTTTTTGACAAATCCAAAGACGGAAAAATCATTCTGCAGCCGGGCAACTCAAAATACCCCCCCATCATTCCGCAAAATGAGCTGAAGATCTTTGGAAAAGTGGTTGGTGTCGTCCGAAAAATATAGCTTAGATCAAGGACTTTTTAACCAGATAGAAAAAGGAGCTTTTCGAAAAGTAGAAGCCCTACTTGAAGTAATGGTGGCCCCGACAGGAATTGAACCTGTATCTAAGCCTTAGGAGTGCCTTGTTCTATCCGTTGAACTACGGGGCCGGACCATGGCCCCATTGTACCCTAACTCACGTTCAAAACAACCAATTTACTGTTATCTTCCGGCAGTTCCGAGCGCTTCACTATGTAACTTTTCAGTGATTCCTCGGCTTTAGCGCCCATAGCAGAGAGAAAGGTATCAAGCTCCTCTAAATGAAGTTTACTGCCCGGCGTGTCATAACACATCGGAATAATCACGCGAGGTTCAATCTGTTCAATGACTTCCTTAGCCTTTTTAGGCTCCAGGCACCCCTTCCCGCCAACAGGAATAAAGAGAATATCGACTTCACCCACCTGTTCCAACTGTTCAGGAGTCAGTTTGGTTCCCTGAGCACCCAAATGACACAAATGAATATTGCCCCAATGGATCACTGCAATATTGTTTTCCAATTGTTCTTTATCTTCTTTCTGATTATGGAAAGAATGAATCATTTTAAAATGAATGGCATTCGTTTCATACTCCCCGGGCCAACTGAATACTTTCGGACCTCCTTCAATGGCATCCACATTATTATAAGGGGGTGCATTGTGACTCACTGTAACTGCTTCAGCCAGTAATTTAGGCAATTTGAGCCCAATTTCTTCCTGAAAGGGGTCAGTGATTACTGTCGTGCCATTTTCAGAAATTGAAAAACAGGTGTGTCCGTAAAATTTAATTTCCATATTGATGATGCATGGTTAAAAACCAAAAGACATTTTAGCACAGGCCGGGCTTTTGTGGAAAGGATATTAAGCTTTACGAAGTGCGCGGCTTGCCCCCCAAACCAGTACACCAAGGGAAGCTAAGGCAAAAGCAAAGAGAATTGTTTCAGCAGGACCGGTTCCAGGCTGTCCTTGGACTCCGGCAAGAACCGGATTGTAAGCCTGCTGACTATACTGAACGGGCTGATAAGTGACCATATTCGCCTGATAACTGACAGGCTGTGTCATCGCCGCTCTGTTTTGAGACAGAATATCGTAAGGATTAACCGTTACGGTATGAGTGTTATACCGATAGACACCTGACGAACCGGCGGTTCCCACACCAGCGCCCATGGCGCCTGTTCCAACACCTGCCCCGATCTGAGCGGTCGTTTCAGCCCCCTGAGGTAAAAAAGCGGCATCAGACGTACCAATCACTGAGCTATGAAGTCCTGTTGCCTGATCCTGAAGCATTTGCATCAGATCCTGAATAAGCTGCTCATTCTGTACTTCTTTTTCCTTCATATCGTTGAGCTGTTTGCTGAGTGATTGTAAAAGATCAGTATCTGTCACAGCGCCCTCAGCAACCACTTCTGTAACTCCTTCGATAGGTTCCACCACACCCGTTTCAGCATCGATCAAAACAGGCTCGGCATCACCTGCTTCTTCTGAAACTTCAACATCACTGCCAACAACTGTTCCAACGCCATTGGAAATACTTTCTTCGCCCGCTCCATGCATAGCGCCTTCTTCTGATGTTTCAATAGCTTCCACTGTCTCATCCTCCACTCCTGTTTCACTGCCATCCACCTCCGAAATCGGTTCAATCTGAATGCTGACCGCCTCGGACTCAGCTTCCACTACCGTTTCATCTTCCGGTATCACTGTTTCACTTTCCTCACCTGCCTCCTCCTCTTCGTCACCAAAAAGAGCACTGCCTCCTGCCTGTTCCTGGTAATCGGGAATCACTTGAAAACTTCCATCAAAAAGATCGCCTTTTAAAAGGGAAACAAACTGTTGCGGAGCTAACAGCAGAGAGATAAAAGTAAGCAATATCACAAAGCCGACACTCCAAAAAATCTTATTTTTGACTTTTTCAGCCGGTACCCTTTTAATCACCTTTACAGGAGCTTCCGAAGCAGGAATTGCTTCGTCGGGAATGGTGATCCAAACAGTGTCGTTTTTTGGGTCAGTCATTTTTTATTAAATGGAGTTATTGAGTCGTCTTTTTCTGAAAGCCAAGGTCCCGCCTAATCCCAGAGCTGAAAAAGCCAGCCAGCCAACCAGCGGACCATTTTGAGGCTGGAATGGAATTCTGGCGAGCAAAGAAGCTGTAATTTCATCAAAGGGTGACGTTGAGGAAAGCGGTTCACTGATAATGATGGCCACCTCGTCCGAATAGTCACTCTCACGGGCCTGTGAATCATAAGCGGTCACCGCAAAGTAATAGACTTCACCATTATTGAGTCCGTCCAGACGATACTGATTGACTCTTCCAATGGTTCTCCGACGGGTATACATACCGGAAGTCTTACCGTAGTAAATGTTGTATCCAACCAGTTCCGGTTCACTGCTGTAATCCCACTTGAGATCAACATAACCCGGACCGGTATTGATTTGTAAGTTCTGAGGTCGCTGCAGATTCGCAAAACCAAATCCTGTAACCGTTACATCAGTTGGTGACAAATCAACGTCAGGACCTCCTGTATCTGCATCGGAATAGGGTTGAGCTCCGACATTCAGATTGATGATCAGTGCTTCAGGTTCTCCGGAAAGGATATTCATAGGAAACGCGTCTTCCACAATATTTACGCTGGTATGACCGAGCTCAGAAATCTGATAATCGTATGCTTCAATCACTGTAGCGATCGCGTAAGGTGTAATCACTTTGAAGCGAACGGTAGCGACTTTTGCTTCAGCTTGAGCATAACCACCGGAAATATTGGAACGGCCCAGTTTCACAAGTCCCTGATCTTTACTGACTTCCGTTTCACCGGGGGCCGAAAGAGTGAATGGTGAATCTTCCGTATTGATACTGATGGCCTCTATTACTTTTTCGTTGTAATCAAGCCAGGAACGAACCGAAACAACATTCTGCAGTCCTGGATTTTTCAGGGTTACCTGCACGTCAAACTCGTCACCAACTCTGGCTTCAGTCGTCACAGAAGTGATTTCCAGATTCGCATCCGTCTGCTGAGCCCAGGTCATAGCAAGACCCGTAGCGAGCGAAATGACCAGACCGGCGATGAGAAATAAAGTTTTTTTCATTCTTATTGACTAACAATAGGAAGTGGAGACTGAGGTTTAAGTAGGACATTCAGCGGCATGCCGTCTTTCATGATATTGGCGGATGTATGACCGGTCAGATCCTGCTGATAGTCGTAAGCCTCAATCATTGCAGCCCCTTCGCCCACTCTCTCGAATTTAATACCGGCCACTACAATTTTATCCGTCCGGACTGCTTTTGAAGTAGAACGGCCCAGCATCACCAAACCGGTTTCCTGATCAAAATCATTATTGTAAGGAGCCTCAAGTTCAAAATCAGAAACTCCGGTATCAATGGAAATCCCCTTCAAAACGGCTGGATTGTAAGTGAGCCATGCCTGCACAGAAGTAATGGGTTTATTTTCAGGGTTATCGAGGACGACCTGCACAACCGCATGATCCGCATCGTCTTCTTTGGCTACCAGATAAAGATTGACCGTTTTTTTCATTTCCTGAGCTTCCTCAAGACGTTTAATGCCAACCTCGGATGGTTCCGCACTACAGCCGGCCAGAAGATTAGAAGCGGCAAGCACAAGTGCGGCAGCAATGATGATTTTCAGTGAACTTTTTCTCATAAATTGAATAACAATTGATTACTGAATAGCTCCGCCTGCCGGCTCTGAAGTAATAGGAACGGTGGCGTCAGGTTCTTTTTCAAGGGGCTGACCGGCCTGCTCGGCAGCGGCCGCAGCCTGAGCAGCGGCAAGGGCGGAAGCACTTTCAAGATTCTGTCCTGTGCCAAAATAAATGGTTCCGTAAACGGAAGAGAAAATCGTAAAGTCAGAAAAATCGACACGACCGTCATTATTGAGGTCTGCCAGATTAGCGGCGGCTGCATGTCGGGCAACCGATAAATTGTATCCCTTAAAGCCTTTGTTGAGTGCAACCGGCAGTTTCGTTCCGTCATACGACTCCAGACCTTCGATATTGATTCGGTATTTTTTATCAGCGATCTGAGGACCGGTTTTAATGCGTAGGACATTACCGGAACCCCCCAGTGACACACCGTAAACGGCCAGCTTCTGAGTGGAATCCTCACTGTCGTAAATGGAAATTCCATACTGGGAACTGGCATCGGTCTGACTCAAACCGGTTCGGACCGAAGACGGTTTTAAGCTGTCTCTGAATTCCAGTTCTACCTCATTAAAATTAGTCGCCTGGATGTATTCGAGAATCGGCGCCTTACGACTTGCCTGGAAGCCGCTAAAATTCAGGCGGTTGGCAGCCCCCTCAATCACGCCGCGGCCTACAATATCTTTGATATCTTTAGAAACAGTAAGCGTGTAACGCTTTCCGGGCACCTGATTCGAAGTGGACAGGGTGACAACCGTACCGGCAGGATTGATCGAGGCACCCACGACATAGAGTTCTTCGTTGACGTTACTCTGACTCGAAATCGTAAAGCCTCTTCCTGAAGAATGAACCGAATTGGCTGATATTTCTTTATTAAACAATATCTCAAGGGTGGTTTCACTGGTCGGAATCGCAGCCAGCGCCCGTGGCGGTTCCTGCTGATCGGTAATGGAATCCCCCGTTCCGACGTAAACCGGAATATAACCCCGAGTCGTCTTACCGCCGTTATCCGTTACGATCACTTCGATTTGATAAGGATTAGGGCTGGGTGACGTCAAAGTATTAACTGTTACATTCGGCAGGATATACCATTGCCCGTTAGCCCCTTCGCTGACACTCGGATTCATGCACACAAGAATGTTGGAACCGGTCGGGCATCCGCCGTTAGAGACTTCAGTGCCTTCACTTCCTAAAGTGCCGCCATTCTGAGGTCCGACCTGCCCGATTTCACTGAGGTTCGCGACAACCGATTTAATATCTCCGTCGTCATCCTGAACAAAAACATACAGCGTCACGGGTGTTTTACCATCGTTGATCGCCACACGAGGTGTGGTGTAAGCCCGATCATCCACAACCCGGGGAGGATCACCCAGTGTATCTTTATGAGTGACCTCTACTTTTAATATTAAATTGGCAATACCCCCACTTTTATCGGTGGCCCGAATTTCAATGTTATGAATACCCAGCGGCGCCGTTTTTGGAATTGTCAGACCTCCCGCCTGATACCAGGCGCTCTCTCCTTCGGTTGATGCTTCAGCATCCATTTTAAGCGCAACCGGATCAATTCCGATCGTGCTAAAAGTAGCGGTAACACTTTGAATATCAGATATACCGTCAGAATCTGAAACAAAAGCATTGATCGAAAAAGAGGTGGCACCATCACGCGGGATGGACTTACGCGGACTGATGTAACTCACATCAGCATCAATCTGAGGACCCGTTGAGGCTGTTGAAACTTCAAGAGTTAAAGTACTTGTTGTTCGCTCACCGGTAATATCGGAAGCAACGACATTGATATTATAAGTACCCAAAGCAGTGGTATCCGGAACGGTAAACTCTTCTGATTCAAAGAATTGCGTTTCAAGTTCCCCTCCTTCAGTCACTTCACCGATTGGCTCAAGAATCTTGAAGCCAATGCCGAGAGAGCCGAGATCGGCAACAACAGAATCGATGGTGTCCGCACCATCCTGATCCGTGATCTGAGCGGAAATTCTGATTGGAGTCTCATCATCCGGCGGCACGCTGAGAGGGCTGATATATACGTGATCAATCACCGGAGCCACACTTTGCTGTACATCTTTGCTGACACGAACAGCAACAGTTCCGTAAAATTTATCACTTCCCCTTCGTACTTCTACAGGAAGCAGATAAGGATCGTCTTTGGTTTCCACCGTAGGCGGAACCGTGGTTTCATAGGTATACCACTGACTGAACTGCGGCTGAGTGCCTGTGTCTTTCGTCATTTCAACGGTTGAAGGTCCGCCGATCTGACTGAGGTTAATAACAACGCTTGAAACGTTATTGAGATCAACAGGATCTTCCACCAAGGCCCATAATTTTGCTACTGTGACACCATCATTCGGCACAGTATAAGGAATCGATTTAGATTGATCGGAATGAACGACAAGCCCCTGCTCCGGTAAGGTTACCAGAAGCGCATTTGTGAAAATCAGAGAATGATTCGCACTATCGATCAAAGTGATATTATAAAGTCCGGAAGTAAATCCAGCCGGAACAACAATGGTCAGTGATGTGGGTGACTGGCTGGAGACCTGAACCACTTCAGTGCCGACCCGAACCTGGTTAATCACATCGAGATGTGTTCCGGAAATGATCACGTTTGTGTCAGTATCATTTGATACAGTGCTTGGCGTCACCAGACTGATCGAAGCAGTAGGTAACTTGAAACCAAAGAAGTTATTGACTTTGTGATTGCCTATATGAAGACCATTGACGTCTTCGACACCACGGAAAACCACGAAGTAATTCATGTCAGTATCCTGAATGGCTGTTTTGAGTTCATAGGAATCTTCATCGATCCGGGTAATACCTGTTACCACCAAATCTGTTCGGTTAGCAGGATTGGAAGGAGTGTTAAACCAGAAAATATCAAGGTTTACCGGAGTGAAACTAGCCAGATCAATATCATCACTGAAATTCATCCGAAGAGTCCTGGCATCAACTACTTCAATTGAACTTAAAGTGACCGGACTGACGGAATACTGTGTATTATAACCGGTAAAATAAACAGATTTCTTCAGTAAATAATCTCCGCCGTAAGAATAAATATCACCCGGAGTCGAAACAGTTACTTTATACACACTGGCCGTATTGAAAGGTCCGGCCGTCGTAAGAACAATGCTCTGATAACCGGGATCAATAGTGGCGGCACTTACCGCGATCGGAACACCTGCGGCAGTCGTCACTGAAAAATCAGTGAAGTCGACATCCCGTTCATCGATATTGTTATTAAAGTAAACCCGAACATCCGTAGCAGAAATCGCTTCAGCATAAGCCACATTAAGCGCCCGGCTGACCGCAAAGTCTTTGGCGGCAACAATACTGCCGCTGCCATTATCGATGCGTACAATATAATGTCTGTCGGGATTGAGCTCGTCAACCATCACCACCTCCAGATTTTCTCCTGACATACCCACGGACTGAACTGCCTGAGAAGCCAGAGGAGAGGTACCGCTGTCATAAAGAACGGTAACTTCCCCCGGATCCACCGTACTGAAGTCTAAAGTTCCTTTTGGAATAATGAAAACATCTTTTCTGGTGACATCCACAGTACCGACGGAATTGACCGAATTATTGTGACCGTAACCCCAGAAAGAAATTGATTTGTAAGTATCATCCACCGGAACCCCCTGAGCGTTAGTGAGCCAACCCGGCGCACTGACTGCAAAAGTAAAGTTGGCGTTAGGATTATTAAAAACTACATTTTCCAAAGTCAGAGTGGCCCCTGAAATAGATTGTTTATAGGTAAGTAGCTGACTGTCATCAATGAGTGTACCGCCATTTCCTGCCACCGTTGTGTAAAGCCTTCCTATAGGGTTATTAGCCACACCTCCCAATTGAATATTTTCATCAAAAGTTAGCTGAGCACGATACGTTCCGCCGACATTAGTAACCGTCACAGCAATCAGTCGCGGACCATTCTTGGTACCGGCAAAAGTGATACGATCCATCCCCATACTGGCCCCGTCAGAATCACGCAGGACAGCGCTTGGACTGGTTGTTGTCAGAGTATAGGTATCGTCTTTCAGAAGATTCGTACCGGTAACGGAAAGAATGATCGTGTTACCGGTCACTGAAACGACATTACTGATCGTAATAGCACCGGCGTTCAGAATGAAATCGTTCTTGGTAACAGAAGCCGCTTCCACATCATCGGAGAAGACAACGGCAATAGAATTATAACCGCTGACACTGGCGCCGATAATTCCGAAATCGGAAATCGTGGCACTGGTCTGTCCGTAACCGTAAAAGAGCACATTAGAATAAACAGCGTCTACCTTCCCCTGTTGGTTGGAAAGAATATTAGAAACCGCGGGAGCCATGGTAATCGCATATTCGGTACCGGCCGTCTGAGTGGCCGTGGTGAGCACGGTATACTTTTGACTGAAACCGTAATTTGGTCCAGGTTCCACATTGGAAACAGCAAGACCGCCGGTAATCACATAATCAGCCGGATTACCCACATTTTCCAGATAGTCCGAGAATTCAACAGCTACATGAGTAGCATTAATGGTTTCGGCATTAAGCGCTCTGAGTTCATTCTGTCCCTGCACAGTGATCGTGCTGTTTGGTATCGCATTCGTTGCCACAGGATTGGCTCCGTCAAGAATGGCTAAATCACTGACGGAGAGATTGATGATTTGCCCCACGGGCAGGTCATCATTTAGCTGAGTATTGAGTTTAAAAAGAATGTCACCGGCTCCCAGCGTAACATCGTCAGAAATAATCGTCACAATCAGTTTGCCTTCCTCCGGAGAAGCTGTCATCTGGAAAGCCGCACTCTGAAATTCAGTCGTCGCATCAAAAATAATCGGATTGTTCTCGAAAATCAAAGCATTAACCGGATTATAGTTAAGTGAGAAGGTAATGCTGTCAAAAGAAGGCATCGCAGCAAATGCTTTAATTTCCAGAAGTCCTGACTCGCCAACGCCCCCTACATAATTAGGTATGTAAAGCTCGGAAGCGCTGGACGGAATCGTATCAATCGTCAAATCCGCCATATTCAGACTGGGATTGGTATGCACCAAATAGGTTGTGATCAGAGTCATCAGAGCAATTCCGATTCCCATCAGATACTTATTCCATCGATTTTTTGGAGTTGGATATTCCATTTTTGATATTTATTTTTGCCCCCTTTATTGTTTGTTAGTTACCTTATTAAATAAAAGGATGACATCAACGAGCGTCACACCGCCTGCACCGTCCACATTGGCAGCTTTGAGCTGTTCTGGTGTAGGACTTTTGTTAATACCCGCCGCAATCTGGAATGCCAGAATCACATCAACCATATTGACTACGCTGTCTCCATTTACGTCACCCCCGGCAATCACGCCAATGCGAATGGGGTAAACATAATTGAGGGTATGGTTGGCTGTATCGGTTATTGTAAGAATCAGCTTGTAAACACCATCAAACATATTGGCGTCCGCCGGAATTTCGATCGGTATATCATAGGTTTTATACTGAAGAACAACAGGAGCAGGAGTAGTTTCAGTTGTCCCTTCTGTGGTAGTTGTATCGGTGACCCCCTGATCGACGACTTGTGTTTCATTTAAGAAAGGTGTAGCCGTAAACCAGATCGCACCCGAATCTTCATTGATCTGCTGATAAGTATTAAAACTGGAATAAACCAGTGATGTGTTGATTGATTGAATATCTGCAATGGTATTCACGTCAGAAATTTTTGTCTGCAGATTGATTCTTGACCCTTTGGTCACGGCAATGGAACCAATCCGGCGTACGTAATCAATGACCGGTCCGGAGTCAACGGTAATCGTTAAGTAGTTACTCTGAACCACTGAACCATCAGCATTTTCATATTCAGCCACCACCGTTGAGGTACCGGTCATTTCACCCATCCGGATCAGCCCTGCATCAAGTGAAGCCTGCTCTAAGTAATTGACTGGTGTATTGACCCACTTAAACTGGGTGGGGGTGAGAACTCTGGTAGCCCCGTTATCGTACTGAGCAACCACCATGAGCCCGTAAGTAGCACTGGTCGGAAGTGGAATCGCATTATTATAGGTAGGAAGAATAGAGACATTCTTTTCAAGCGCGGTCGTGCTGATATCGATGATTTCGTTCTCATCAATATCTTCGATCGTATCATTATCATGATCGGTCGACTGATTGTTAGGCTGCAGAATAAGCATGCCCGGATAACCATCAATCGTGGTGACATTGATCAAATCAAGTGTTGACGTTGGATTAGTAAGGGCATCGATATCTGTTTCCAGTTGATCAACGATGGCCTCCACTTTTGAAATCTCATTATTATAGGTACCCGCGGGAAGCGTGATGCTCACCGACTGACCTTCCACAAAGAACGTCTGACCGGCTGCTTCAGGATCATGAATGGCCACAATCACGCTCTTATGCGCATTCTTAACCGTAGTGGCAGGCAGCAAATCCTGAGTACCCTCATCAAAAGTGACACGCAAACCGGAAATCTTGTTAACGGTAACCTGCAAAGGAAGTGATTCGATCGTACCGATCTCCGCTTCACCCGTATCGTATCTGGCCGTGATGTTGGTTACACCCGGCTTCAGAGCGGTCAGCAGACCAGTACTATCAATAGTTGCTACATTCTGGTTGCTCGAGAAGTATTCGATACCACTGGCAGCTGTAATATTTTCATATTCTTCAAGTTCAGCATTCGCGCCGCCCACATAAGCATTGATCTGGACAGTGTCAGCAACATCCAGTACGTCGCCCGGATCGCGTCCGACCATTTGCAGACGGACTTGCTTTTTAATAACTTCTATTTCAAAGGAAGCGATACACCCCTGTTTATCCAGAGCGGATAAAATAGACGTACCGGAGCGTTTGGCATAAAGAAGACTGACGTGAGAGATGTCATCGATTTCTTTCTTTACTGTAGTCGTGAAGGTACCCGGCACATCGGTCAGAACCCCTTCTATTACAACACCATTAAGGGCAATGAGTTTTGAAGTAAAATAACCCACCGTCAGTTTGGTGCCGGTAGCTGCAAATGGAGGTAGGGTAGCAGAAGCGGTAACAGATGCCTGGATCTGACCGGTAACCGTTCCTGAATAAGCGCCTGAAACAGAACCGGTAACAATTCCGCTCACTGTTCCGGATAAACTGTATCCGGCACCCCCCAAAGTGCTGAAAGTCGAAGTGCCTTCCAGAAAACCATTGAGGGTTGAGCCCTTAACAGTAACTGGAATAACTTCATCATCAATCGTTACATTAACGGTGTAATCCTGAGTGGAAATATCGTAAGATACAGGAATAGAAACGCTTGTCTGACAGGTTTCAGATTCAAAGACAGGAGGATCCCCTTCATATTCCTCTTCACAGCTGTCAATACTGTAAGCACCATTAGGAATAGTAACCGTTTCAGCGAATGTCAGATTTGTATCCAAAAAATCAGCCACACCCGTTCCCTGCTCATCGGCCTCAGAAAGAGTGACAACTTCAAGAATCGAAGGATGAGAGGTAATCCATTCGATTTCCCCGACACTATTGGAGGCGAAAACAATCGCCGTTTCCCCCTGCAGTATTTCATTATCAAGTTTTAAAGGCGTGGTGAGTACGCCAGCCGCCTCATTGGTGCCATCAGCACCGCCGGAAAAACAAGGAGGTCCGATCTGAGTGCCATCGACGATACAAACGTAAGATCCGCCCGTTCCGTCATGAGGATGGTCACCCATTTCAGTGGCCTGAAGAGCTATAACAGCAGGATCTGAACCAAGCGGATACGCAATAAAAGGTGTATCGGTACCCAGCAAATCATTAAATACATAAGCAAAATTGAGAGCGGTCAGAATTTCATTCCCGGTTCCCTCATCACGGACTTTGATCTCGTAAATACCACTTCCGTTATTGGCGTAAATCATGGCTCTTGAATCGATTCCATTGATCGGATCCGTGCTGATATCAGGAACGAAATCAACATGGATCTGGAAAGTCTTGGCCCCCGGCATGTCACTATCAGCCGTCGGGTAGTTGATGTCGATAGAATCGATGCCCGGACCAAAATCAAATCCCTTGAAACTGCCGCCGTCATCGGTCACCGCAAAGGAACCAAGATCAGAGGGGGTAATATTTTCAAAACCTTCTCCGTATCCGCGGAGGATCGACGTTTTTAGCTGGGCACAGGAAACCGGCTCAATGATAAGGTCTACTGTATTTTTAGGAAGACCGAGCGGTGTGTAAATTGCCACCGAACAGGACGAACTAAAAGAAGAAGGCAAAATGATCTTATTCCCGCTATAAACCGTACCCGCGGGGCAAGGAATGGTGCCATCGCCAAAATAAATGAAAGAATTCTCCAGGTCACTTCCGCTGACATTACCGCTTGTGTTATCCGTAAATTCTATATGAACAGACTGAATCGTTACCACTCCGTTAACAGGATATGCGGCGCCCTTGGGCGTCACAAAATCAATCCAAGATACGTCAGTAACAAGTCTCCCGTCCATAATACTGGCGGAAAGACTTTCCGCGTCATATTTGGTAAGCTGATAGGCAACCGTCACAATACCGAAGGCAAAAACGACGGCGAGAAAGGAATTGACTATTTTTGTAATGAAATCTTTCATTGTTTGGTTGTTTGTTTTTTCGCTTAACTAATCAGCAGAGCATTGGCTATCAAAACGATAATCAGGGTCATAGAAGCTGCTTCTTCCAGAAAATGAAAATTAAAATGCCTGATGATCGGAAGGTGGTGAAATTTTCTTGACCAATGTTCTATCTTGTTTTTGTGAAGTTTTGAAGTGCGCAGCATTTTGATGAGCTCACTCTGAACATATCTGCACCATTCCTGTGAATTGTTTTCCACAATGATGTAGCGCATCGTCGCAAAGGTGATTTGAGTCAGAAAATAGACCGTGAGCAGCACGGCTAATGTGGAAGCAAAGTAATAAACCATACAGGTAAGAATGAGGGTAAATACCACCGCCGTACTAACCTGTCTGGCATCGATGTAGTCCTCTCTTTGTTTGAGGTGAATTTTTGTAAGAGAATGCAGCAGAAAAGCTAAACTGGCCAGTAAAGGAAGGAACGCTCCGACAGGTGCAGAAAGCAGGGCAAAATTAAAACTGCTGAAAGCACCGTTCAGAAACAAAGGTGCCTGAGAAAGAAGATACAAACCGATAACAACAATCAGAAATACAATCAACTGTGAACTGAAAAGAATGGCGCCCCGTCTGTGAATTCGCTCGTTGACAGAGTAAAGCACATCCAGTTCGCGCTTGCTGTCACTCATGGTAAGTTCACCGCGATGAAAGCGGTCGACCAGCTTTTTGTGAAACAAATGGATTTTCTTTTGCTTGAGCTGAAGATTAACAGCAGGATAAAGCGTCATGAGTTCAACGATCAAAGCAAGCACGATAATCGCTGCAATGAGACTGCCTCCAAAAATCTGGACAAAGCCATTGAGAATCACAGAGAAAACATGAAGAAAATTACTCCAGAAAAAAGAAAGATTTTCAAGGCCCGCCGCAGGCACTGCCGCTAAATGGCCTCCTGCCGGACCGTTCACGTCCACGTAATTAACCCCCTGCATAAAGGCCACGTAAAGGCTGATTGCAAAGAGGAGAACAGTTGTAAGTATGACTCCGATTCGTTTCACGATTTTTTTTGTTTATTTTTTAAATCTTCATATTATACCAAATTTATGCTCGTTTCGCAATTCACTGCCCTTGACCAAGCCAAAAATAATGGTCTAAATAGCATTAAGGGCTGGGACAAGCCAAAATTTGACAACTCAGAAATTTATGATTAACACTTTTCTGTTAAAAATAAGGCAGAAAAGTGGACACAATAAAATTTTATTAAGGCAAATTTTACCGTTCATTTGCCGTCATCGTTCAATTTCATTTTTTACCCGGAGACCATCCTTATTTTTGTATGTTATTTTAATGCGCCAAAGTGACACCACTTTGGCGCCAATATGGCACCCATCCGGCGCATCAAAATTCACTAGTCTTTTACTATGCATCCGACTTTAGCAGGGTATATTGATTTTTTGCCCTAAATAAGGTATAATAGAAAGATTTCTAGAACCTAGTTCATGGCAGGGAAAACGAAACAAAAATTCGCCAAAAAAATCCTGAGCATTCTCATGCTTGGTGTTTTTGTATTCTCAGGCCCCCTCGCCCTGGCACAGGACGACAACACCGAAAGCAGCGGAACTGAAAACGAAGTTCTTTTTGAACCGGTCGAAAAGCAAATCATTCAACTGACCGACGAAGGAATAGCCGAAGACTGGAACATCTCAAAATTCGAAACCTACGGACTTAAATTTCTGGTACGCGGTAAAGAAGCACTCACCTGGTCGCTCAACATTGAAGACGGAGGCTTTCACAACAAAGCGATCGAAAAAAGTTACACAAAAGTACTAACCATCGTAAACAGCTTGTTTATTCTCGGCTTGCTCGCCATTGCCCTGATGTGGATATTTTCGATTCTGATTCCGCGAAAAACACTCAAAAAAGTGATTCTGGTTTATGGCATGGCCGTGATCTTTATCAATTTTGCTCTGCCAATCAACCAGCTGTTCATTGACGGAACAAACTTACTGCAACAGACCCTGCTCACTGAAAAAGACGGAACGATACAAATTACCGACATCGTGCAGACACCGGCTTACGGCGAAGTTCTCAGCTACCAGAACTACGGCGATGAAAGTCTGATCAACGGCAAACAGGGAGATCCGATCACCCTCAAACTTTCCGGACCGGATGAAGAAACCACCTCGATCGGGAAAATCCGTGTTCCTAACGGAGAAACAGTCGACGAAGAAGTCATTTCCCTGAACAATAAAGAAATCTCCGTACTCCGGAGCACGCCTTTCAGCGTTTATCAGGAACAGGTCTTTTTCCGCTTCGGATTACTTGTCCTGACCGGCATTGCTTATTTCATCATAGCTCTGGTGTTTGTGCTACGCATCGTGATTCTGTGGGCCTTGCTGATTCTGTCCCCCCTCCTCCTGTTTCTGGCCATATTCAGAAGTACCCGAGGCTGGTTCTTAAACTGGCTGAGTATGTACGGACGCTGGCTTCTCATTGGCCCGCTGACGGCACTCGGTATTGCGGTGATCGTGAATATCTGGCAGCTCAGTGGCCTGCCGATTTCTGTCAGTGATACCTACACTCCCGAAATCTTCGCACCGGAAAAGATTTCAAACATTGTTTTTTATCTGCCCGGCGCTGATACGGCCAACACCCTGAGCAACACACAGGAAATGATGGAATATCTGATCTTCCTGATCATGCTTTATTTGCCTATTTTTCTGGGCTTCACATTGACCCGGCGAAAAGTCCTGCATGAAAGCCTCGTCGCTGTAACAAAGAAACTGATGACCAGCACCACAAACACCCAGCAGCAATTGATCCAACAGGTATTGGCGAGTCACGAGCAGGAAAAAGAACAAAACGCCAGGCCGATGGGAATTATGGAAAGTATCAAACATCTGGTGAATGACAAAATCAGTATAATCACCGAAACCACCCTGCCAATTCAGAAACTGAAAGTGGAACCGGAAACGCCAAACATCATGATGCCCACCGCTTCCAACTTCCTGCCGGAAAACCTGAATAAAACCCCCATTCCCAAAATGCTGGAACTCCTGGGAAGGCAGAAGGATTCGAAAGCCAGTCATAGGGACACAATCGAAAAAATGGCCCGCGCTGAATCCATCACCGACAAAAAAGAACGGGAGAAAGTCATGGCTGTCATGAATGAGATTGAATCCCGCGCGAGTAACCAAAAAGACAGTGAAGCCATGGCCATTCTGCACGAAGTGGAAACCATCAAAGAAGTAGATACCCGCACCGCCGAATCCGCTTCAGCCAAGACCGGAGCCGCTTCCAGCATCAGTATCAACATCAACGATGCCAAGCCGGAAGCAGACCGTAAAGTTCGTGACTCCAGTTTTGATTCCAAAAGTGAGGAAAAAGACAAGGCCGGCAAGCAAATGGAGGACAAGAAAAAAAATGAAGGCAAAGATAAAAAAAGCGAAGAAAAACCTGATAAAGAACCTGAACACTCTAACCCTGAAGCCAATGCAAACTGAACTTGGACAAGTTAATAACTTCGGCGAATTCGTTTCCCTGATCTGGGCCTTCGGCTCAAAAGCGATTATTGCTTTAGCCATATTTTTCATTGTACTGGGGGCCTTTTACTACATTGCTTCAGCCGGGAATGAAGAAAAAATTGAACAGGGAAAAGAAATGGTTTATGGCAGTCTGATCGCCATCGTGATTGTGCTTCTTTCCGGTGTACTCATCAGAATTCTCCACCAACCTGCTCAGGGGGTGGAAAGCGCACTTTCAGAAATCCCGACCGTGATTGGAAATGCCACCAACATACTCATCAGTCTGATCGGCGCCTTCAGCTTCCTGATGCTGGCTTATGCAGGTTTCCTGTATTTGATAGGCAAAGGTCAAAAAGCTCAAATTTTAAAGGCGCATCGCGCTTTTGCCTATTCGATTTATGGACTCATTCTTGGCGTGCTGGCTTACGCCATTGCCAATGCTGTTATCACTTTTCTTCTTTAAATGATTCAAGAATTCCTGTCATCCATCATCGCAAAAGCGTACGCTCAGGACTTGATTCCCTGCGCCGACGGAACGCTGGCCGACCCCACGGTCGGATGCACAGCTGTGCCAAAGGCGCTTGTGCACACTCAGTCAGACATTCTCAGTATCATCCTGAAAAGTGCCGATGCAGTGGTAACGATCGTCGCCGCTGCAGCCGTCATTGTGCTTATTTATGGTGGCATCACCTACGCCATCAGCATGGGCAACGAAGAGAAGATAGAAACCGCAAAACGCACCCTGTTTTGGAGTATTTTTGGACTTGTTTTAGCGCTACTCGCCAAATATATCGTCACGGCCGTACTGGTCATTATTACCCAATAAAAAAAATATCTGTCCATGTATTTTTCCTTTTCCCTCTTGTCCGAAACACATAAACTTGTATAATTTTTTTGAACAATAAAAATGATAAAAATGCCTAAATCCCTAAAACGTGTCCTCAGCTATGGAATGTTTGCCTTTGTGCTTATGGCTTTCCTTACTCCGGCGGTTTTTGCACAAGCCATAGAATGTGATTCGGACGCAGATGGTTTTATCAGTATTCCGGCCGCGGGAGCGGACGTTATTTTAGGTGAAACGTTCAACGTGAACGGCAACTATTCAGCCGCAGAATGGGCCAATTATTTTGAAACCTTTAAAAATGATCCTGCTGCCGAAACCTTATGTACGGCCCTCAATTTTAAACAGGGAGCCGAGCCCACCCGTTGTGACAAATCTCTCCTTAGCCCAAGTTCCGGCGTATATGATCCTTCAAAAGCAGACATGGTTCCGGGAAATACGGTTTATCCCACCGCTTTCGACAAACCGGATAACGGCATTGATGAAAACTGTGACGGAAAAGACGAAAAACTGATTTCCACGGAAGAAGTTGCAGGTGACAATCTGGGCAGTTTAGCAGACCGTGTAATCTATCTGCTGAGCCGGGCCGTGGTCGTCATCTCCGTCATCGTCCTGATCTGGGGAGGTATTATGTACAGCACCGCCGCCGGCGATGAACGGAAAACCAGTAAAGCAAGAAAAGCGATTATCGGAGCTATTATCGGTCTCACGGTTGGCCTGCTGGCGCCATCCATAGCGAATTACATCATTGCCAGCCTAGCCTAGCCAACAAAAACAAAAAGAAAAGAAAAAGCCTGTCACATATTTAGATGAATTGATGGGCTTTTTCGTAATTCTGGAACCTTTAAAAAAGGTTCCAGTACCTCCAAAATATCTGTCTTCACTCCTCCTTTTCTTCGCCCAGCTTCGCAGCTTCCTTCTGCGTACATGCCGCTTCAGGGTCTGCTTCGCGGGCTCTGGAAAAGCTCGTCGCTCAACCAATTTTAAAAACCTTAATGCTGAAGATCCTCAATCTGATCGCGGAGTTCGGCGGCTTTTTCAAATTCAAGGTTTTCGGCCGCCAGTTCCATCCGGTCAGTGAGCTCTTCAATGAGCCGTTTGCGTTCTTCCGGCGGAACTTCTTCTTTGTGGTATCTCTTTTTGGGTTTATGTGTGTGCTGAGCGATGTCTTTGACAGCTTTAACAATAGTTTGAGGGGTAATGCCGTGTTTTTCATTATATTCCTGCTGGATTTTGCGGCGTCGGTTCGTTTCATCGATGGCCCCCTTCATCGCATCCGTCATCACATCTCCGTACATAATGACATGCCCGTTCACATTTCGCGCCGCACGGCCAATAGTCTGGATCAGCGCATCCCGACTACGCAAAAATCCCTGTTTATCAGCATCGAGAATGGCAATCAGTGATACTTCCGGCAGGTCCAGTCCCTCCCGGAGCAGGTTGATCCCCACCACAATATCGATATTCCCCAACCGAAGATCGCGAAGTATTTCGATTCGTTCCATCGTATCGACTTCGGAATGGAGGTATTTGGCCTTTAAATCGGCCTCGACCAGATAATCGGTGAGCTTTTCGGCAGATTTTTTAGTGAGCGTCGTAATAAGTGTGCGTTCTCCCCGTTCAATCGTTTTTTGGATTTCTTCCAGAAGATCGTCAATCTGGTGTTTAGTCGGGCGCACTTCGACCGAAGGGTCGATAAGACCCGTGGGGCGGATGATCTGCTCTACAATATTTTTTTTACCGCTGTGCTTCTTTTCGTAATCGGCCGGTGTGGCAGAAATATAGACGACTTTATTCACATGTTCTTCAAATTCGGAAAACTTGAGCGGCCGGTTGTCCTGGCAGCTGGGAAGCCTGAACCCATGTTCCACCAAGGTCGTTTTACGCTTCAGGTTTCCGTTATACATGGCATTGAGCTGGGGAATGGTCATATGAGATTCATCGATAAAAAGCAGGAAGTCATCGGGAAAATAATCGATCAGCGTCGCCGGCTGCTCTCCCGGTTCACGCGCGTTCAGGTAACGCACATAATTCTCGATTCCTGAGCAATAACCCGTTTCCAGCATCATCTCAATATCGTATTCCGTACGAGTCAGAATCCGCTGAGCTTCCAGTTCCTTGCCCATCATCTTCAGTTCCTTGTGCCGCACTTCCAGATCTTTCCGGATCTGTTCAACAGCCGCCTTGATCGCTTCCTGAGTCGTCACATTATGTTTGGCGGGAAAGATTTTTACCGACTTCATCTCTTGATAAACCTCACCCGTAAAGGAATCCGCTTCGGTGATCGTTTCAATATCATCCCCGAAAAACTCGATACGATACACGTTGTCGGAACTGGGCGGGAAGATTTCGAGCGTATCACCAAGTACATGAAACATGCCCTGCTTGAATTCCAGATGACTCCGGGTGTACTGAAGATCGGTGAGCTTACGAAGAAGCTTATCCCGCTTTACCCTATCCCCCACCTTCAGTTCAAGCGCCAGATTTTCGTACATGGCGTTGTCCCCCAGCCCATAAATGGCTGAAACCGAGGCTACAATAAGAACATCTTTACGGGTGAGCAGGTTGTGCGTAGCCGCGTGCCGGAGCTTGTCGATCTCTTCATTGATGGAAGAGTCTTTTTCTATATAGGTATCAGTCGCCGGCAGATAAGCTTCCGGCTGATAGTAATCGTAATACGAAACAAAATAAGAGATCGCATTGTCGGGAAAATATTCCTGAAACTCCGAACAAAGCTGAGCCGCCAGCGTTTTATTGTGCGCCAGTACCAGCGTGGGCTTCTGAATCTGCTGGACGATATTAGCCATGGTAAACGTCTTCCCGGAACCCGTGACTCCAAGCAAAGTCTGGTGTTTTTCGTTCTTTTTGATGCCGCCCACCAGTTTTTCAATGGCCTGCGGCTGATCGCCCGTTGGTTTGTAATCGGACTTTAAATTGAATTCCATCTTATTAATAGTACAGGAGGGCTCTGGCAGGTTCAAGAGCTCCCTGCTATAATCCATTCTGCCATGTACACTCAAATCGACCAAAATAAGCGCAATACCCGCATACTGATGTACCTGTTCATCTTCTTTTTTATGATGCTGGGTTATGTGTTCGGCCTGGTCTGGATGGGAAACGATCAGGGGGCAATTGGATTGATGGGGATTTTAGGGATAGCCGCCATGATTTATGCGGGGATCAGTTATTTTGCCGCCGGAAAGATCGCCCTGGGCATCACCGGTGCCAAAGAAATCAAGCGAACAGATAATCCCCTGCTCTATCGCACCGTGGAAAATCTGGCCATTGCCGGTGGTGTGCCTACCCCTAAAATTTATCTGATCGAGGACAGCGCCCTGAATGCCTTTGCCACCGGCCGTGACCCGAACCACGCTTACGTCGCCATCACCAAGGGCTTACTCGAAAAACTGGAAAAACCCGAACTGGAGGGGGTCATGGCCCATGAACTCTCACATATCAAAAATTATGACATTCGCCTGCAGAGCCTGACGGTCGCCCTGATTGGGATCATTGCGTTGATTTCGGATATTTTCTTAAGAAGTCTGCGTCACCGGGGCCGCAGCCGCAGCCGGGGCAGCGGAAAAGGAGCTGCCATTCTGCTTTTAATCGGCATTATTTTGGCTATTCTTTCGCCCATTATTGCCAAACTCATGCACCTGGCCGTAAGCCGCCAGCGCGAATATCTGGCCGATGCCAGCGGTGCCCTGCTCACCCGTTACCCCGAAGGACTGGCGCGCGCCCTGGAAAAGATCAAAGCCGATAAAGAACCGCTGGAAGCCGCCAACAAAGCCACCGCCCATATGTACATTGAAAATCCTCTGCGCAACGAAGAACGGGGCAAGTGGATGAACAGTCTTTTTGCCACCCACCCCGATATTAACGACCGTATTGCCCGCCTGCGGGGAATGACACAATAAATATGCTAAAATAGGCCCATGAAAAAGCAATTGATTCAACTGAAAATCTTACAGGTTGCCGTGGACGCTATTCTGATTCTGGCAGCTTTTGCGCTGGCTTACTTTCTGCGTATCGGTTTTTACTTTTCCACCGAATTCTCCTTCTGGGACTACTTTCTGGTCGCCCTGATTACGACCCCCATTACGCTGCTTTTTATGTTTTTCATCCGGGCTTATAAAATGTCCCAGCAGGTGCGGACCTTAAGGCATATTCAAAGGCTCACTTTTGTAGCGCTCGAGAACGTGTTTTTGTTTATGATCCTTTACTATTTCACGTTCCGGGAGTTTTTCAGCCGCCTGATTCTGATTTATATTTTTCTGTTCACCCTGGTTTTTACCTACCTGTGGCACATTGCGTTTCGCTGGATTCTGCAGAAAGCTTCGAGCAAAGAAGTCGGTATTTACCGGGCCCTGGTGATTGGAACCAACCGGCCGGCGGAAGCCATCATACGCATGCTCATCAGTGAAAAATCTCATATCAAACCGGTGGCCGCCATCAATGCTCATGGGGGCAGTAAAAAGATGATTGCGGGCGTGCCGGTCGTGGGAAAAATGAATCTTTTTGAAAAGACCATCGCCGATCACGACATTGATATCATCATCCAGGTCGACCATCTGGAACAAAGTTTAAATATCATCAACTACGCCCTGGCCAACAATCTGAAATACTTTATGCCGCCCGAACTGCTGGGTATCTTCCAGGGGCATCAGATCATCGAAGAAGTGGAAGGCATGCCCTTCCTGAAAGTGCATAGAAATAAAAAGTGGTGGCACGATATTTGGTAACTCGTCATTAAATTGAAGTGTATTATTCTTGCCGGCGGCTTCGCGACACGCCTCTGGCCGCTGACTGAAAACAAGGCAAAACCGCTCCTGCACCTGAAAGACCGGCCGCTGATTTCGCATATTGTGGAAAAACTGCCGGAAGACACGGAGATCATCATCTCGACCAATGCTGTTTTTGAAAAGGAATTTCAGGAATGGGCCAAAAATTTTAAAGACAGGAATATCAAAATATTCGTCGAAGATTCCGAAGGCGACGAGATGAAAAAAGGCGCTCTGGGGGCCACCGCCCTAGTCATCGAAACGGAAAGGGTCGACGAAGACCTGATGCTTTTAGCCGGCGACAACTACTTTGGTTTTGAGATGCAGGACATGCTGAACAAGTTTGCCGAAAATCCCCTGCTCGCCGTCTATGACATCAAAGATAAAGAGAAGGCGAAAAAGTTCGGCGTGGTGGTGCAGCAAGACGGAAAAGCCGTGGAATTTCAGGAAAAACCCGAGGAACCGAAAAGCACACTGGTCTCCACCGGCTGTTTCGTTTTTCCCGCCAAGAATCTGAAAGACATTGTGCATTATGCCAGAGAAAAAAGCGATGATCTGGGCGGTATTTTTGAATACTTAACGGGAAAAGGTGAAACCATTGATGTGTTTCATTTTGAAGAACCCTGGGTCGACATTGGTTCTTACGAAGCGTACCTGCAGGCCAACAAAGATCTGCTGGCCGGAGAAGTGATTGAAAAGGAAGGGGTGAAAAAAGAAGGCTTCAACGAATTCGCCGGCGGTGTGTACTTAGGTGAAAA
>JAFGTE010000012.1 GCA_016934215.1 Candidatus Peregrinibacteria bacterium
CTTCTGATTTTGACAAAATATAGTTTTCGTACTAGTATTTTTGCCCTGAGATGAAAAAAACGGATTTCAAAAGAGGGCTGGAGATTGATGACTGTTACAATAAACCGATTAAAGAGATGCTTCCGGCGGAAGCTCGTCGTTTTTTGGATGATCTTATTTCTGAACGGTTCAGCGCGTCTGTCCGTCTGGCTTGTGAACCCTGCACTCCTACAGCCCTGATCGAGATTGCCCGGCAGGCACGTGTCGGTAACGGTAGTATTGTTGGCCCCTGTTTTAAAGATGCGGATGAGATGGAGGAGTTTGTCACGGATATTATGGAGGAGAGGCTGGCAGTGGTCAGGGCTATGCATATCGCTTCAGGCTGCAAAGACTGCAGTCAGCGATATGTGGATTTTTCACATAATGTTCAGCCTTATATTGCCGCGCATCGGGATGCAGTAATGAAGGTCGGTACCGGGCTTATGGACGATTCGAACCGGGAAGAAATGGAAGCGCTCCATGCCAGAGCAACTCAGGCGCGTACCGCATTTATCCACTCTCTTCAGCAGGCCCGATCACATTTTGAGAAATATTCCACTGAAAAAGACACCGGCAGGAATGCCGGCGATAGTGAAAAGGACAACTTGAATTAATTATTTCACTAATATATATCCCTCACTGCTTACGCCGTCGGTGAAGTAGTGTTTGACGTACGAAGCGGCTTCGAGCTTAGAGAGCAATGGCTGCAGGGCCTGAATGTATTGATTGCTGGCAGTGAGAGAATAAAAATTATCGAAGTTTATATAGGTCACTTCGTCACTGACTTTACTCAGATTGGCAAGACTTTTTCTAAAGGAAGCGCTATCAGAAAGAAGTTGTGTGTCTTTGATATCAAGCGTTTCAATGAGGCGCTCTTTTGAATTGGTCATGATAATGATCTCGTCGGTGGCACTGTAGCAAAAGCCGGCGGCGGTATCAGACACGACAATGCAATGAACATCGTAGCCTTCAATCTTTTCTTCTGTTTCTTCCAACTTGCCGGTATCGGGTACCAGCTCGCGGCTTTCCGTACCGTCCGGCAGCTGCACCACCACGACTTTCGGGGCAAACTTAGCCGCCAGAAAGCGGAATCCCTGGGCCAGTTTTTCCAGTTTCTTTTCCGCGAAGCTGCGATCCTGGTGTGAGAGAATCAGACTGATCTCTTTGCCTGTTTTTCCGGTGCCCACGCTCAGGGCGTATTCCCCCTGGAAGAGCGGGTAAATATCATTTCGCAGATCGACTTGTGAGCCAAACACTTCGTTGGTCTGGGCCCGGACCATGCCTTCCAGAATGACGCCGTAGGCCGGGTTCAGGTTTGAAATGGTTTCCAGCGTGTTGAGCCATTCCGCTTCCAGGTTCGCTCCACCTATATATAGGGCGACATTTTCTTCCGGAATATAATTGGTGAGTTCGTAAGAAAATTTGCCGCTGCTTTCGCCGCGTTCCAATGAAAGAAGGTCTTTGTTCAGATTCAGGAAGGTGTTGAAATGAAAACCTTCCTGGTCTTTGCGCACGGCCAGCGCCATATGCCGGATGGCATGCTTCATGGGTTCGATGATGCTGTTTACAGCAGGATTGTCTGAGAAGGTCAGATTCTTAAAATCTACATAACCGAGAATCCAGCTTCTCCGGGGCAGATTGTTTATGGATTTTATATAATCTTCATTTTCACTCAGTGTCTTTTCGTTCAGGTTGTCTAACAGGATCAGAATATCGGGGGTCTGAGCGATAACAACGTATTTTTTAATGAACATGAAGGCGAAAGGCTGTCCTTGCGGATAATAATAACGGGGATTCTTATCGGCGGTTTTAACCAGTTCCTCATTGGGCAGAGTCAGACTCTTAAAGTAGTTGAGGGCACCCCGTTTGGTCTTGGTTTTGATGAATAAGAAGGGTTGATTGCGACTCTGATCTTTGACCAAAGCGAAGGCCAGACCGTCGCTTCCCAGGGCTTCGAGCGCTGGCAGCAGTTCCATTCCAAAAGGCTGTCCCAGAGATTCGGCCAGTTTCACTTTGTTTTCACCGGCTTCGAGTTTAGTCGGAAGCTTGAGACTGTTTACCTCTATATAGGTAACGGTATTGTCTGCCGGTAGCAGGGTGGCCACCGATGGCTGGGGCCAGTTCATATAAATCAGGGTAATCAGAAAAATGATGACGACCAAAGCGCCCAGACCGATCAGCCCGAAAATAAGCTGATCAAATTTCGACATCTTCTTCACTTTCTGAAGCTCCAGTTTTTTAAGAAGATGCAATTTCATATGACGCGTCGTTAAAGTGAGATTAGTTTAGCACAAAAGCTTTTTATTCGTCAGTTTCCGTTTCCTTGCCGCATTGCTGGCATTTGGTCAGGTTCTTTTTTTCCTGTACCTGCAGGCCGCCGCAGACAGGGCACTTTTTCTCAATTGGTTTTTTCCAGGTGGCAAATTTGCATTTGGGGTAATTGGTACAGCCGTAAAAGACTTTCCCCCGCTTGGTTCGTTTTTCCACAATGTCACTGCCGCATTCCGGGCATTTGACTTTGAGGGCATGCGAGAGCGGGCGGGTGGTTTTACACTTGGGGTAACCCGAACAGGCCAGAAACTCCCCGAAGCGGCCGTTTTTCACAATCATGGGGCTGCCGCACTTGTCACATTTTTCATCTTTGAACTGTTTCTGAAGCTCTTTTTCTTTTTCTGCATCTTCTTTCATGGGGCGGGCATTCTTGCATTCGGGATACTTTGAACACGATAAGAATTTTCCGTTCTTTCCCAGTTTTACGATCATGGGGGCGCCGCACTTTTCACATTTTTCATTGGTCTTTTCACTGATGATGTCCGATTTTTTCACTTCCTTCTTCTTTTTTTCGACCATTTTTTCAAAAGGATCATAGAATTCTTCAATGATGGGCTGCCATTTGGTTACTCCTTCGGCGATGTCGTCCAGATCTTCCTCCATCTTGGCGGTGAATTTATAATCCACGATGTCGGGGAAATGTTTGACCAAAAAGTCATTCACAATCATGCCGATGTCCATGGGGTAGAGCTTTTTGTCGGTCTGTTTTTCAATATAACCGCGGGCAATGATCGTGGAGATGGTCGGCGCGTAAGTAGACGGCCTTCCGATTCCTTCCGATTCGAGTTTTTTAACCAGGCTGGCTTCCGTGTATCTTGGCGGCGGCTGGGTGAATTTCTGCTCGGCGTTGACTTTATCCAGTTGGCATTTTTCACCTTCTTCCATGGCGGGCAGAACTTGCTCTTTTTTGTTCAGCACGTCCTCGGCGTCGTCGGTGCCTTCCACGTAAGCCTTCATAAAGCCGGCTTTTTTAATCACTTCCCCTTTGGCGGTCAGTTCATAGTCACCGGCTTTTATCGTGATGGTGGTCACATCGACTTCCGCATCCGCCATCTGACAGGCGATGGTGCGTTCCCAGATGAGTTTATAGAGTCTGTATTGTTTGGGATCCAGATGAGATTTTAAATCTTTGGGGGTTTTAGAAAGATCGGTCGGGCGGATGGCTTCGTGCGCTTCCTGGGCGCCGCGGGCTTTTTTGGTGAAAACCCTTGGTTTGCTCAGGGCGTATTCTGCTCCGTAAAGTCTGCTGACAATCTTCGGTACGGTTTTTAAAAACTCGTTGGACAGGTTATAAGAATCCGTACGCATGTAAGTGATCAGACCGGTGTGGTGCTGGCCGTGCTCGACCCCTTCGTAAAGCTGCTGGGCCACGACCATAGTCTGTTTGACCGAAAAACCGAGTTTGCGGCTGGCTTCCTGTTGCAGGGTGGAAGTAATGAACGGAGCGGCCGGTTTTCGTTTCGTGGATTTTTTGTCTACCTCTTTGATTTCGTATTTGGCTTCGTCCAGATCTTTGACGATACCGTCTGCCTGTTTCTTGTTTTTCACTGCCGCCTTCTTGTCTTTGATTTTAGAAAGCTCGGCGTTGAACTTTCCTTTCTTCACGGAAAGGTCACAATCAATGTTCCAGTATTCTTCGGGCTTGAAGGCCTCGATTTCACGTTCGCGGTCGACGATCAGACGCACGGCTACTGACTGCACGCGGCCGGCCGAGAGTCCGGCACGGATTTTAGTCCAGAGCAGCGGTGACAGTTTGTATCCCACGAGGCGGTCCAGTATCCGGCGGGCCTGTTGGGCGTGAACCAGATTAATATCGATGGCGCGGGGATTTTCCAACGCTTTTAGGACGGCTGGTTTGGTGATTTCATGAAAAGCGATGCGCTTGAAGTGACCTTTTTCAAGATTCAGCGCGTGGACCAGATGCCAGGCAATACTCTCTCCTTCGCGGTCCTCATCAGGTGCCAGCCAGACCATGGTATCAGGGGCTTTTTTAACGGCATCTTTCAGGTCTTTCACAATTTTCTGTTTATCGGCGGGAATCTCGTATTCCGGTTTAAAGTCATGTTCCACGTCAATCGCTATGGTTTTTTTGGGAAGATCCCGAATATGCCCCATGGATGCTTTGACAGCGTACTTGGCTCCTAAAAATTTTTTGAGAGTCTTGGCTTTGGCGGGGGACTCAACGATGATCAGATGGTTCATAATTAGTCAGCTTTATTTTTTGTGAACATGACTAGCTATACAGGAGGCGGGCTCGGAGTGTCAAACTTTTTTACATATAGGAATACTTATATATAGCTTAGGGTTTTTATGTTATTTAAGCCAAATACTTGAAAAATAATATATTTTTTGCATGAAAAAAAATTTTTAGTCAAATTTGGATAAAATGGCTTAAAAAAGGGGATAATTCTGTATAAAAAATTTTAACATGTTACTTTTTTCGCTTGTTTAAGGGAAAAATCCTTGATTCGGAGGTATGAGGCCCTTATACTAGCCTCAGAATTTACTTCTTAATTTATTTCAATATGACTAAACAAGATTTAGTTGCTGCTGTGGCTTCTGCTGCTGGTGTCAGCAAAAGAGTAGCTGGCGATGCCCTTGAGGCTGTCCTTGACTCTGTTACTAAAGAGCTCAAGAAAGGAAAGAATGTTACTATTACCGGTTTCGGTACTTTCCGTGTTAGCAAAAGAGCTGCTCGCACTGGTGTAAACCCACGCAACCCATCTCAAAAAATCAAGATTCCAGCTATGAACGTTCCTGCTTTCAAGGCTGGTAAATCTCTTAAGGACGCTGTTCGTTAAGAGTATGATTAACAAGAAAGAGCCCCGCCTTGGCGGGGCTTTTTTGTTATTTCTTGTCACTCGCTGTTTCATCACTTATGATAAAATTACGACATTAATTTTTAACAAAAATAATTATGGCAGTTCTCGAACTCAAACAGGACAGCTTCCGGAAAGATATTCTCGATGTCAAAGGAAAGCCGGTCTTGGTCGATTTTTGGGCTCCATGGTGCGGACCGTGTCAAATGCAGGGGCCGATCATTGATGAGCTTGAAGGAGAGGTGGGTGATAAAGCCGTTATCGGTAAAGTGAATGTGGATGATAATCAGGAGCTTGCCGGTCAGTACGGTATTATGAGTATTCCCGCGCTGATCGTTTTTAAGGATGGTGAGGTGGTGGAGAGTATGGTGGGAGTTCACCAGAAAGAAGACCTTAAGGGGGTCATTGAGAGGCATAGCTGAGGTCTTCTTTTAAGGATTTAAGTAAGAACCCCGTTTCGTGCGGGGTTTTTCTTATGTTTTTTTCCGCACCTCCTATGGTCTTTTTTTGTGCTGAATTCTGATGCGCCAAAGTGGCGCCACTTTGGCGCCAATATGGCACCGATCCGGCGCATCAGAATTTTGCTTGATTTTTTGGCTTGCCTGAAGACTGAAGCCGGGCATTCCGGGGGCGTGGCAAATTATTGCTTATTTAATATAAATGTGTTATAATAATATGAATTCCTGTATCCAATTATGGCTAACCCCTCCATTAAAGTCCCGGAACCGGAAAATCCGGTTGAACTTGAAAAAGAGCAGCGAGCATTGCTGTTTTCACGTGGTGTTGTGGATGCACTTTTAAAGCGGGGCTCTGCGATGATTGATACCGAAGCGGATCATGACCCTTTCAGAATGAATTCGTCCGGTAGGGAATATAACGAAGTGTTTCGTGAAACTGACGTTTACTCCGTGCCGGATATTCACGGGGATATTCAGGCGCTTCGCCAGTCGCTCGATGCCATGGGGCTGATCGATGCCCAGGGCAATTGGATCGGTGGCAACAGCGTGGTCCAGTTTTTAGGCGACTACATTGATCGGGGCGATACCAGTCTGGAAGTCCTTGATTATCTCATCAAACTGAAAAGACAGATCGAAGCGGCAGGGGGCCGAATGGATCTACTGATAGGAAATCACGAATTCATGCTTCTCGGCGCCATTTTGGGCGACAAAAGCAGGCGGGAATTTTATTCGAATTCTCGTAACGGAGGCGACGTGTTGCTTGAAGAAGTACGACGAAAATACAATGTGCCGGATGATAATGAAGTTCTGTGGAAGAAGATGAAAGAACTTTTTGTTTCCGGCGGTAAATACGCAGCGCTTTTTGATTCGATGAAACTGATGTCCCAGGTGGATGATGTTCTTTATGTGCATGGCGGCATTAATGGAAAATGGGCAAAACTTTTAGAAAGAGAAGGTGTCGATGGCATGAATCAATCCTGGCAGGATGCTTATGAGGATTTAAAAGATGGGAATGATGAAGCTTATAAAGAACTGGATTATGATTATAGTCCTTTATGGATCCGGTATAACCAGGATATGAGAGTGATGAATGATCAGGCACTTGCCAGTATTGCCGCATCTTTAAAAAAACGGGGGATCAATGCCATTGTTTTAGGGCATGACTATATGGAATCCGGCCCTCAGCTGCATCATGAATTTTTAAGATTCGGTATTAAGGTTGTGGCTACGGATGTCGCTATGTCAAAAGGATACAGCCTCAAGAGCTATTCTTACAAAGGGGGTGTAAAAATTGATCAGGAAGGAAATATCGAAGCACAGAGCCGTAGAGGCGGGGCCAGAAAGCTCTACGATGCCGAAAGTGACAAAGCAGCAGCTGCCAGTCTGAAAGCGGGCTAGTTTCTGGTCGCGGTTAGCCGCGGTCCATCGCCTGATTGGCCAGTTGGTCGGCCAGGGCGTTTTCCTCGCGCGGAACATGACTGATGGTAAAACTTTTAAACTGATCGGCAATCCGGCGCACTTCCTGAAAAAGCGGTTTGATATTGGCGTTCTTCACTTTATAATTGCCGTTCATCTGTTCCACGACCAGCTGGGAATCCATAAAACAATTCAGTTCCAGATCGCCGTCTCCGAATTTGCTGTACACTTCACGTAGGGCTAGGCGCAGGGCCAGATATTCCGCCTGGTTGTTCGTTTTTTCTCCGAAATATTCCGAGCCTTTCATCACTGCTTTGCCGTTTTGATAAACCGCAAACCCGCCGCCGGCCGGGCCGGGATTTCCGCGGGCTCCACCATCGATATAGACTTGTATTCCAATCATTTTTTAGCGCCCAGAAGTGCTTTGTTCTTGGAGTAGTTAGTACCGTGCAGGGTTTTTAAGAATGAACGGGTAACGGTAATAGCGGTAAACATAGAAACCAGTATTCCAATCCCCAGCATCAGAGCGAAACCGCGGATGATGGAATTTCCGAAGAACCATAAAATGACACAGGTGATGAGAGAACTTGCATTCGAATCCCGGATGGAAGACCAGGCGCGTTCAAAACCAGTCGTGATGGCGGCGATATAACTGTTGCCTTCAGAAAGTTCTTCTTTGGTCCGTTCAAAAATCAGAATATTGGCATCCACGGCCATACCGATCGAAAGAATGATGCCGGCGATACCCGCCAGGGTCATCACGATGCTGGTGGTTTTCAGAATGAAGATGATAATAACGGCATAGATCATCAGGGCCAGTACAGCGAAAACACCCAGTAAGCGATAGTAGAGGATCATAAACAGAGCCAGCACAATCAGACCGATCAGACCGGCTTCCAGAGAAAGGGCCAGCGCGTTTTCGCCCAGCGTGGCACTGATGGTGTACTGACCGCTCAGGATAATGGGGGCGTCAATGGCTCCGGTGTTCAGGTCATTGGCCAGCTGCAGAGCTTTTTGCAGAGAGCCGACACCGGTGATCACCGCCTGTCCGCCCGAAATTTTCTGGTTTACCCGTGGAGCAGAAATCAGTTCGCCGCCCACAAAAATAGCCAGCTGCTGGCTGACCAGACGCTCGGTCAGCTCGGAAAACATATCGGCGCCTTCATTATCAAAGGTAATAGCAACCTGAGGTGCGCCCAATTGGTCGTAAGTGACACTGGCGTATTTGAAATGAGAACCATCCAGGCCGGTCGCTTTCCATCGGTCCGGGGTGGTGTCATAAAGAATTTCACTGTAGGTATAGTACTCTTCCGGTACCGTCGTTTCTTCCCCTTCTGTTTTGTCAGTCACTTTTATTACATGAAAACCGAATTCGGTTTCAACGACGCTGGAAGAAATTTCACCCACTCCCAGAGCAAAAGCTGTGGTTTCAAATTCGGGAACCATCTGGCCTTTTCCGAAGAAATTCAGGTCACCGCCGTTACTGCCGGTTGGTCCGTCAGAATATTTTTTGGCGAGTTCGGCAAAATTGTCCGGCTCTGCCTGGGCCTGTGTCAGGACATCTTCAGCAATTGATCTGGCTTCTTCTTTGGTGCGGGTAACCCCTTCGGCGGCGTTGCTTGCTCCTTCATAAGAAATAAGTATATGCGAAGCGCGTACCTGCGGTTCTCCTTTTTCAACCTTGTCTTTCGTTTCTTTGGTATCCAGTTTCAGAACCAGTAACCCTTTTCTTTCCCGTATCTGGCCATCGGGCGTGAGCATAAAATCACCGCTGTTTTCCGCGAGTTCACCGTAAACGGAGTTTGCCTTCATAGCAGGAAGAATTTCTTTGAGGCTGGTGGGCAGTTCCGATTCCCAGCCTTCCTCGATGCTGTACGTGACTTTTCCGTCACTGGTGGTTGCCAGCTGTCCCAATACGGCAAAATTTTCCGGGTCAGCCTGGGCGGATTTCAGCGTTTCAGTTGCTTCTGCCTCAATTTTTTCAAGGGCCAGAGGATCTTCCTCCGTTTTCGGCTCTTTGAATTCCAGCTGGATGGTCTTTCCGACAACGGCTTTGGCTTCCTCAACATCTTTGATGCCGGCCAGTTCCACAATGATATGTTTTTCACCGGCCACGTCGGAGGTATAGATATTCGGCTCAGAAACACCCAGTCCGTTCACACGCCTTTCAAGGGTGGCGCGCACACCTTCCACAATATCCCGGACCACCACATCGTTGGAATTATCTTCATCAGAATTCCGGGCTTCGATATTACGTAAGTCGATGCGATAATCCAGTTGAGTACCTCCCTGCAGATCCAGTCCGAGAAATACTTTTTGTTTCCGGACCCAGTTGCTGACCGGATCATCCGGTAATTTGGATTTTACTGAATCAGGGAGTGCCACGATGCTCATCAGCAGAGTGGCAACGATAATCGCTATTAAACTTTTAGAAAAACGTTGCATCACAAGAGAATTATCAAAATAAGCGGTGATAGTTTAACGGAAAGCCCTCTTTTTGGCAATTCACTTTGACTGTTTCAGTGAACCTTGTACGTTGACAAATTCTTAAAAATATGTAATATTTATAACCAATCATTGTCTGTTGCCTTTCGGCTTGCCCGAAGGGGCAGGCTAATTGGTTCTTTGAAAGCTCGATCACACACAAGCGGAGGTTCTCCTCATGCATATGCTGCGTTTTGTTCTGACCCTGCTGGCAGTCTGGCTGCTGGCTCTGCCTGCGCTCGCCCAGGATTCCGATCTCGATGCCGACCTTGAAGGCGGCCTGGAATTCGAAGCTGATACGGAGGCTGGGGTAGAGGCTGATGCTGAAGCTAGTGCTAAAGCTGAAGCTGAAGCCGAAGAATCCTCAACCAGCTGGGGTGACTACCCCGACTCCGACGACGGCCCCGTCCTCATTCTGGAGGCTACGGCCCTGGGGCTTCCCGGACCGGACAACCTGTCCATCTTCCGGATGGCTCTGGGGAATACCTTCAGGTCCGGCATCCAGTTGGGCGGTCACCTGACCTACTCCCACCTCAGCCGCCCCTCCGTGGACGGCGTGACCTTCTTTGAGGGCTGTCCCCAGCCTTCAAACCACCCCTTCCCCGAGGACCGGGACTCCTACATGCTGGATCCCGATTTCTCCTACTGGGGCGTCGGTCCCTGGCTGGGCTACGATCTGGAACTCATCAATGGCTGGTTCGGCCTGGAGTTCACGATCTCGCCCACCTTTCCCATCACGGACGACAGTTCCGGCTGGTCCATTGAGTTCGGGGCCTACCCCTACATCTCGCTGGAATGGCTGACGGCTGACTACGTTGACCTGGCGGTGATGCTCGGCATGAAGTTCGGACACTTCGACATCGAGGCCGACCGCACCCACGTCGAACACAACCGGATGATGGTAGGAGGGGGCATCATGCTCCAGTTCTGACCTTCCGCCGTGTACGTGATCGAGCTCAACACCCCCCACTGCTTCGGCAGTCGGGGGTGTTCATGCTGCCTGATTAATTGACAAATTCGAATATTTTATTTATGATAATAATCTGTTGATCGTGAGTCTGTGCCGGTGAAACGGCGTGATTCAGTGGTCGACCGATACTTGAAAACTCGTGACCTGGGAGGTTAAACAATGAAATCGCTCATCGCGAACCTGAAAGAATGGTGGCGAGATTTGCCCCTTTGGCAACGAAGAGTCTGGCAAATCAATGTCGTTATCATCTGCCTGCTCCTGACCCCGAAACTGTACGGCTGGCTTGAATTTAAGCTTGAAGCCCGTCCGGCCCATTGCACAGATAGAATCTGTGGCCATGTCTGTATTGTGCCCTACATTCACGGTACCGATGAATATCCATCCTCATGCCGGATCTCCGGGTTCGGCAGGGTGACGGAGCCGCTCGAGGAGGCTAGGCCTAATGGTTTGTGCCCGGCGGGCGCATTTTATCAGGCATACCTCCCATACGGTAACTACCGTGTTTACGTGCGCTGTGGTGAGTACGAAGGCATACTGCGTTTCGGTGTTTCGAGTGAGGGGCTGAACAAGCACTTCGTTCCTGTCGCCGAGACGCAGAAACTGCCTCAGTAACACCTCTTTCTTGCAAGTCACGAGCTTAAGGCCCGTCTTCGGATGGGCCTTTCGCAATCATCGCATGTCCAGATATCGCAATAGTTTTTCCTTTATTTCTGTCAATTCTGTTTCGGTGGCTCTACCCAGCTTCTTGATTATTCGTTTTTTCGATACAGTTCGCAACTGAGGAAGCAGGGCATGGGAATTATTCTTTAGTCTTTTAAGTTTAACATGGAAACTCTTGATGTATCGGCCAGATGAAATAGGCAGAACAGTCACCGTCCTGGCTATTGCATTGTAACCCGAATGACTGACAACCAGGGCCGGTCTTGTTTTTGCTATTTCACTACCAATCGTTGGATCAAAATCGGTTAACCAAATTTCTCCTCGGTCAATCTTCATATATATCTTCTATAAATTCTTCAGCAATTTCTTCCTGCTCTTTTTGATATTTTTCATCACTGGCGATTATTTCAAGATCCCTTTCCCATTGTTCGGTTTCTTCCATCATCCCGGCCAGGGCTTCTTCGATAATGGTTGCCTGAGAAACCCCGCGTTCTTTGGCGCTTTTTTCAAGGAAGCGAATCAGTTCTTCTTCGATGCGAAAGCTTTTTAAAATAGTCATGATGACATGTTACATCATCATTGTAATACAAAATGTAATACAAATCAACTATTTTTCAATCTGACTGCCTTGCCGGATCATCTTGTAACTCAGGTCGAGGTTTTTCAGAGTGCAGTTTTCGTCGATGACGCAGTTTCGGATGACGCAGTTGTCGATCTCGCAGTTTGACAGGATCACCGAATGGTCGATGACGGAATTACGGATGATCACATTTTCACCTAAGTACACACCGCCGGCGAATTCGTTGAAGCCTTCTTTTTTCACCCCTTCCTTTTCAATCACTTCTCCGGCCAGCAGA